>NZ_CP075567.1:5982500-6282500 GCF_021018765.1 Pseudomonas fitomaticsae
AGTTCGGCGCGGCGCCACCATTGCTGCCAAAAGCCATCGAACCATCACGCTGGTAAGTATTCACCGGGCTGCGCGGAGCGTTCACCGGCAGTTGTTGGTGGTTGGTGCCTACGCGGTAGCGATGGGCATCGGCGTATGCGAAGACACGACCTTGCAGCATGCGATCCGGCGAGAGACCTACGCCAGGTACCATGTTGCTTGGACCGAACGCAGCTTGCTCGACTTCGGCAAAGTAGTTGAGCGGATTACGGTTCAGTTCCAACTCGCCCACTTCAATCAGTGGAAACTCCTTCTGCGACCAGGTCTTGGTCACGTCGAACGGGTTCTCGTAGTGAGCAGCGGCCTGAGCCTCGGTCATGATCTGGATGCACACGCTCCATTTCGGGAAATCACCGCGCTCGATGGCCTCGAACAGATCGCGCTGTGCGTAATCGGGATCCGTGCCCGCCAAACGTGCCGCGTCTGCCGGCGCGAGGTTCTTGATCCCTTGCTTGGTTTTGTAGTGCCACTTCACCCAGTGACGCTCGCCCTGAGCGCCGATCAGGCTGTAGGTGTGGCTGCCAAAACCGTGCATGTGGCGATAGCCGTCCGGAATGCCGCGATCGGAGAACAGGATCGTGACCTGGTGCAGCGCTTCAGGCGAATGCGACCAGAAGTCCCACATCATCTGCGCGCTTTTCAGGTTGCTTTGCGGCAGGCGTTTCTGGGTGTGGATAAAGTCAGGGAATTTCAGCGGATCGCGAATGAAGAACACCGGCGTGTTGTTGCCAACGATGTCCCAGTTGCCTTCTTCGGTATAGAACTTGAGGGCGAATCCACGCGGGTCGCGCTCGGTATCAGCCGAACCACGCTCGCCACCGACCGTTGAGAAACGCAGGAAGGTCGGCGTTTGTTTGCCAACAGCAGAAAACAGCTTGGCGCTGGTGTACTGCGTAATGTCGCGAGTGACCGTGAAAGTACCATATGCGCCCGAACCCTTGGCGTGTACACGACGCTCAGGAATGTTTTCCCGGTTGAAGTGAGCGAGCTTCTCGATCAAGTGGAAATCATCGAGCAGCAACGGACCACGAGGGCCGGCGGAGCGAGAGTTCTGGTTATCAGCGACAGGTGCGCCACTGGCGGTCGTAAGCGTCTTGTTCTGGCTCATGCGATCTTCATCCTCTATCGGTCTTGAACTGCCGGCTAATCGGCTTGTTGGGGAGTATCGATCATCAATATGACAGCCACAAATTCATTAACTCATGACTATCAATAGAGAAAAACTAACGCCGAATCCCCACACATAATGCAGACCCAAACAGGGTAGAAGCTTGTACGAACCGCGCATTTCTTACAGGCACAAAAAACCGGGCACTAGGCCCGGTTCCTTGTTTCAGACTGATGTCTTACTCAGCGGATACAGCTTCACCGCCGACAGCACGATCAACCAGTTCGACGTACGCCATAGGCGCGTTGTCGCCAGCGCGGAAACCGCACTTGAGGATGCGCAGGTAGCCACCCTCACGGGTAGCGTAACGCTTGCCCAGGTCGTTGAAGAGCTTACCAACGATAGCTTTCGAACGAGTACGGTCGAAAGCCAGACGACGGTTAGCAACGCTGTCTGTCTTGGCCAGAGTGATCAGCGGCTCGGCAACGCGGCGCAGTTCTTTGGCTTTTGGCAGAGTAGTTTTGATCAGCTCGTGCTCGAACAGCGACACCGCCATGTTCTGGAACATGGCCTTGCGGTGCGAGCTGGTGCGGCTCAGGTGACGCCCACTTTTACGATGACGCATGGTTCATTCCTTACCAAACACTACGTTCGGTGATTACGACGATCAGGCAGTCGCCTTGTCGTCCTTCTTAAGACTTGCAGGCGGCCAGTTGTCGAGGCGCATGCCGAGGGACAGACCGCGGGAGGCCAGAACGTCCTTGATTTCAGTCAAGGATTTCTTGCCCAGGTTCGGAGTCTTCAACAGCTCTACTTCGGTACGCTGAATCAGGTCGCCGATGTAGTAGATGTTTTCCGCCTTAAGGCAGTTAGCCGAACGTACAGTCAGTTCCAGATCGTCAACCGGGCGAAGCAGGATCGGATCGATCTCGTCTTCCTGCTCGACAACCACTGGCTCACTGTCACCTTTGAGGTCGACGAACGCAGCCAACTGCTGTTGCAGAATGGTTGCAGCGCGGCGGATAGCCTCTTCAGGATCCAGAGTACCGTTGGTTTCCAGATCAATAACCAGCTTGTCCAGGTTGGTACGCTGCTCGACACGGGCGTTTTCCACCACGTATGCGATACGGCGAACCGGGCTGAACGAAGAGTCAAGCTGCAAGCGACCGATGCTGCGGCTTTCGTCTTCATCGCTCTGACGCGAGTCTGCTGGTTCATAACCACGACCACGAGCTACGGTGAGCTTCATGTTCAGGGCGCCGTTAGACGCCAGGTTAGCGATTACGTGATCGGGATTAACGATCTCGACATCATGATCCAGCTGAATATCGGCAGCGGTAACCACCCCCGAACCCTTCTTCGACAAGGTCAGCGTAACTTCGTCACGACCGTGCAGCTTGATGGCCAGACCTTTAAGGTTCAACAGGATTTCAATTACGTCTTCCTGTACACCTTCGATGGCGCTGTACTCGTGGAGCACACCGTCAATCTCGGCCTCGACTACTGCGCAGCCGGGCATTGAGGACAACAGGATGCGGCGCAGCGCGTTGCCCAGGGTGTGGCCAAAACCACGCTCGAGAGGCTCGAGAGTGATCTTGGCGCGGGTTGGACTGACAACCTGCACATCAATGTGGCGGGGTGTCAGGAACTCATTTACCGAAATCTGCATGGATGCACCTATTTTCTAGCCCTTACTTGGAGTAGAGCTCGACAATCAGGCTTTCGTTGATGTCGGCGGACAGATCACTGCGAGCAGGAACGTTCTTGAAAACGCCCGACTTCTTCTCAGTGTCTACTTCTACCCATTCTACGCGGCCACGTTGGGCACACAGATCGAGAGCTTGGACAATGCGAAGTTGGTTTTTTGCTTTCTCGCGAACAGCAACCACGTCACCAGCACGAACCTGGTAGGACGGAACGTTTACGGTCTGACCGTTAACGCTGATCGACTTGTGCGATACCAGCTGACGGGATTCGGCACGAGTCGAACCAAAGCCCATACGGTATACAACGTTGTCCAGACGGCATTCGAGCAGTTGCAGCAGGTTTTCACCGGTTGCACCTTTCTTGCCAGCAGCTTCTTTGTAGTAGCCGCTGAACTGACGCTCGAGAACGCCGTAGATACGACGGACCTTCTGCTTTTCACGCAGTTGGGTGCCGTAGTCGGACTGGCGACCGCGGCGTTGGCCGTGGATACCAGGTGCTGCTTCAATGTTGCACTTCGATTCGATCGCGCGCACGCCGCTCTTCAGGAAGAGATCGGTGCCTTCGCGACGAGCGAGTTTGCATTTTGGACCAATGTAACGAGCCATTCTTTACAATCTCCTGGATTACACGCGGCGCTTCTTCGGCGGACGGCACCCGTTGTGCGGGATTGGCGTCACGTCGGTGATGCTGGCGATCTTGTAGCCACAGCCGTTCAAAGCGCGGACTGCGGATTCACGACCTGGACCTGGGCCCTTGACGTTCACGTCGAGGTTTTTCAGGCCGTATTCCAGCGCAGCTTGACCAGCACGTTCAGCAGCTACTTGAGCAGCGAACGGGGTGGACTTGCGGGAACCGCGGAAACCCGAACCACCGGAGGTAGCCCAGGAAAGAGCGTTACCTTGACGGTCGGTGATGGTCACGATGGTGTTGTTAAAAGAAGCATGGATGTGGGCGATGCCATCAACCACTGTCTTTTTAACTTTTTTACGAGGACGAGCAGCAGGTTTTGCCATGATTAAATTCCTGTCGATTCGCTGGGGCGATTACTTGCGGATCGGCTTACGCGGACCTTTACGGGTACGCGCGTTGGTCTTGGTACGCTGACCGCGTACTGGCAGACCACGACGATGACGCAGACCGCGATAGCAACCGAGGTCCATCAAGCGCTTGATTTTCATGTTGATTTCGCGACGCAGGTCACCTTCAGTGGTGAACTTCGCCACTTCGCCACGCAGCTGTTCAATCTGCTCGTCGCTCAGATCCTTGATCTTTGCGGCTGGGTTTACCCCAGTCTCTGCACAGATCTTCTGTGCAGTAGTGCGACCAACACCATAGATGTAGGTCAGCGAGATAACAGTATGCTTGTTATCTGGAATGTTAACGCCTGCAATACGGGCCATTCAGTGGGACTCCAATTGACAGCTACCTACGCCCCGGAAGCCAAGAAATAGGGCGCGAGATAATATCGCTGTAATAACAAATAATCAACCCGGTAGCGCACTAGCTACCGGGCTTGAAGCACAATCACACTCAGCCTTGGCGCTGTTTGTGACGCGGTTCCGCGCTGCAAATTACTCGAACAACACCTTCGCGGCGAATAATCTTGCAGTTACGGCACAGCTTTTTCACCGATGCACGAACTTTCATCACCAACTCCTCGAACCTTATGGGTACTCAGCGCAACATGCCGCTGCCGTAACCCTTCAGGTTGGCTTTCTTCATCAGGGATTCGTACTGGTGCGAAACGAGGTGCGATTGTACTTGGGACATGAAGTCCATCACAACCACGACCACGATCAGCAACGAGGTCCCGCCAAGGTAGAACGGAACGTTTGCTGCAACCACCAGGAACTGGGGCAACAGGCACACGGCCGTCATGTAAAGAGCACCGAACATGGTCAAGCGAGTCAAAACGCCATCAATATAGCGTGCGGACTGCTCACCTGGACGGATGCCCGGAATAAAGGCACCGGACTTCTTCAGGTTTTCCGCTACGTCTTTCGGATTGAACATCAACGCCGTATAGAAGAAGCAGAAGAAAATAATCCCTGCACTAAACAGCAGAATATTCAACGGCTGACCAGGAGCGATCGACTGCGAGATGTCCTGCAACCAGCCCATACCTTCAGACTGACCGAACCAGGCACCCAACGAAGCCGGGAACAGCAAAATGCTGCTCGCGAAAATAGCCGGGATAACACCGGCCATGTTCACCTTCAGCGGCAAGTGGCTTGTCTGCGCAGCAAAAACCTTGCGGCCCTGCTGACGCTTGGCGTAGTGAACAGCGATACGACGCTGACCACGCTCAATGAACACCACGAAACCGATAATCGCTACTGCCAGCAAACCGATGGCAACCAAAGCGAAGATGTTGATATCGCCCTGACGCGCAGACTCGAAAGACTGCCCGATTGCCCTCGGAAGACCGGCGACGATACCCGAAAAAATCAACATCGAGATACCGTTGCCTACACCACGCTCAGTAATCTGCTCACCCAGCCACATCATGAACATCGCGCCAGCCACAAACGTGGAGACCGCGACGAAATGGAAGCCAAAGTCACCAGTGAACGCAACGCCCTGCCCTGCCAGACCAATGGACATGCCAATGGCCTGAACGAGAGCGAGGACGACGGTGCCGTAGCGGGTGTACTGGCTGATCTTGCGACGGCCAGCTTCACCTTCCTTCTTCAACTGCTCCAGCTGCGGGCTGACGGCGGTCATCAGCTGCATGATGATCGATGCCGAAATGTACGGCATGATCCCCAGTGCAAAGATGCTCATCCGCTCCAGCGCGCCGCCGGAAAACATGTTGAACAAGCTAAGAATGGTCCCCTCATTCTGTCGAAACAGGTCTGCGAGTCGGTCCGGGTTGATACCTGGAACCGGGATGTGTGCGCCTATTCGGTAGACGATAATCGCCAGGAACAGAAAACGCAGACGAGCCCAAAGTTCAGACATACCGCCTTTGCCGAGCGCAGAGAGAGCACCTTGCTTAGCCATTTATTCCTCGAACTTGCCGCCAGCTGCTTCGATAGCCGCACGCGCACCTTTGGTGGCGCCGATTCCCTTGCCGATAGTGACAGCGCGAGTCACTTCACCGGACAGCATGATTTTCACACGCTGTACGTTGACGTTGATCACGTTGGCATCTTTCAGGGACTGCACGGTGACGATGTCGCCTTCCACTTTAGCCAGCTCGGACAGACGCACTTCTGCGCGGCCCATGGCCTTCAGGGAAACGAAACCGAACTTCGGCAGGCGACGATGCAGCGGCTGTTGACCGCCTTCAAAGCCTGGAGCAATGGTGCCACCGGAGCGGGAAGTCTGACCTTTGTGACCACGGCCACCAGTCTTACCCAAACCACTACCGATACCACGGCCCGGACGATGCTTTTCGCGACGGGAACCCGGCGCTGGACTCAGATCATTGAGTTTCATCGATTAACCCTCGACACGCAGCATGTAGTAAGCCTTGTTGATCATCCCGCGATTCTCGGGAGTATCCTGGACTTCTACAGTGTGACCGATGCGACGCAGACCCAGACCCTTAACGCACAGTTTGTGGTTAGGGATGCGGCCGGTCATGCTTTTGATCAGCGTAACTTTAACGGTAGCCATGATTACTTGATCTCCTCAACACGCAGGCCACGCTTGGCTGCAATGGATTCAGGAGACTGCATGGCCTTCAGACCCTTGAAAGTGGCGTGAACCACGTTTACAGGGTTAGTCGAGCCGTAGCACTTGGCCAGAACGTTCTGAACGCCAGCAACTTCGAGGACAGCACGCATAGCGCCGCCAGCGATGATACCGGTACCTTCAGAAGCAGGCTGCATGTACACCTTCGAAGCGCCATGGGCGGACTTCATTGCGTACTGCAGAGTGGTGCCGTTCAGATCAACCTGGATCATGTTGCGGCGAGCAGCTTCCATTGCCTTCTGGATCGCAGCAGGCACTTCACGCGACTTGCCACGGCCGAAGCCAACACGCCCTTTACCATCACCAACCACGGTCAACGCGGTGAAAGTGAAGATACGGCCGCCTTTAACGGTTTTGGCTACGCGGTTAACTTGAACCAGCTTCTCGATGTAGCCTTCGTCGCGCTTTTGGTCGTTATTTGACATAACTTAGAACTCCAGCCCAGCTTCACGAGCAGCATCAGCCAGCGCTTTAACGCGGCCGTGGTACTTGAAGCCAGAGCGGTCGAAAGCCACCTGCGAGACGCCAGCGGCCTTAGCACGCGTAGCGACCAGCTGGCCAACCTTAGTGGCCGCGTCGATGTTGCCAGTGGCGCCATCACGCAGTTCTTTATCCAAAGTCGAGGCGCTTGCCAGGACTTTGTTGCCGTCGGCCGAAATGACCTGGGCGTAGATGTGCTGCGAAGAGCGGAACACGCAGAGACGCACGACTTCGAGTTCGTGCATTTTCAGGCGTGCTTTGCGAGCGCGACGCAGTCGAGTAACTTTTTTGTCGGTCATTTGCTATGCCCTACTTCTTCTTGGCTTCTTTACGACGGACGACTTCGTCCGCGTAGCGCACACCTTTGCCTTTGTACGGCTCTGGTGGACGGAAGTCGCGGATCTCGGCGGCCACTTGACCTACCAGCTGCTTGTCGATGCCCTTGATCAGGATATCGGTCTGGCTAGGAGTCTCAGCGGTGATGCCTTCCGGCAGTTCGTAATCCACTGGGTGCGAGAAGCCAAGAGCCAGGTTCAGCACCTGACCTTTTGCTTGCGCTTTGTAACCAACACCGACCAGCTGGAGCTTGCGCTCGAAGCCTTGGCTTACGCCCTGGACCATGTTGTTTACCAACGCACGAGTGGTACCGGCCATTGCGCGAGTCTGTTGATCGCCATTGCGAGCAGAAAAACGCAGCTCACCGGCTTCTTCAACGACTTCAACGGACGAATGGACGTTCAGTTCAAGAGTACCCTTGGCACCCTTCACCGAAAGCTGTTGGCCTGCGAATTTTACTTCGACACCGGCTGGCAGCTTAACGGGGTTCTTAGCGACGCGAGACATGCTTATCCCCCCTTAGAACACAGTGCAAAGAACTTCGCCGCCGACACCGGCAGCGCGCGCAGCACGATCAGTCATCACACCTTTGTTGGTGGAGACGATAGACACGCCGAGACCGCCACGTACTTTTGGCAGTTCTTCGACGGACTTGTACTGACGCAGGCCTGGACGGCTAACGCGCTTCACTTCCTCGATGACCGGACGGCCTTCGAAGTATTTCAGCTCGATGGACAGCAGTGGTTTGGTTTCGCTGCTGATCTGATAACCCGCGATGTAACCTTCGTCCTTCAGGACTTTTGCTACAGCCACCTTCAACGTGGAAGACGGCATGCTTACGACGGACTTTTCAGCCATCTGGGCATTACGGATTCGAGTTAGCATGTCCGCTAACGGGTCCTGCATACTCATGGGCTAGACGCTCCTAATACAGAAAAATTAGCCTTGCGGCTACTACTTGTCGCCGAGAAACTCCGGGCATAAAAAACACGGGCTCAGGCGAGCCGGTCATTCTAGACATACCCCAGAAATGAATCAAGCCCCAAAAGGGGCTTGATTCAAGTTCAAGGCCACCGATGGTCAGGTTCTTGCGACCCTGACCATCAAGGCTTTGACAGCAATTACCAGCTGGCTTTAACCAGACCTGGAACGTCACCACGCATTGCCGCTTCACGCAGTTTGTTACGGCCGAGGCCGAACTTGCGGTAAACGCCATGCGGACGACCAGTCAGACGGCAACGGTTACGCATGCGCGAAGCGCTTGCATCACGTGGTTGCTTCTGCAGAGCTACGGTAGCTTCCCAACGCGCTTCTGGACTTGCGTTCAGATCGACGATGATAGCTTTCAGCGCTGCACGCTTGACGGCGTACTTGGCAACGGTGAGCTGACGCTTCAGCTCACGGTTTTTCATGCTCTTCTTGGCCATTTTCCTACTCCAATCAGTTGCGGAACGGGAATTTGAAAGCACGCAGCAGAGCGCGGCCTTCGTCATCGTTCTTGGCAGTGGTGGTCAGGGTAATGTCCAGACCGCGGAGAGCATCGATCTTGTCGTAGTCGATTTCCGGGAAAATGATCTGCTCTTTCACGCCCATGCTGTAGTTGCCACGACCATCGAAGGACTTGGCATTCAGGCCGCGGAAGTCGCGAACCCGAGGCAGGGAGATCGACAGCAGACGATCCAGGAACTCGTACATACGCTCACGGCGCAGGGTCACTTTGACGCCGATCGGCCAACCTTCACGGACTTTAAAGCCAGCGATGGATTTGCGAGCGTAGGTCACAACGACTTTCTGGCCGGTGATCTTTTCCAGGTCAGCAACAGCGTGCTCGATGACTTTTTTGTCGCCGATCGCTTCGCCCAGACCCATGTTCAGGGTGATTTTGGTAACGCGCGGAACTTCCATCACGTTCGAAAGCTTAAGTTCTTCCTTAAGTTTCGGAGCGATTTCCTTCCGGTAAATCTCTTTTAGTCGTGCCATGGTCTTCTACCTAGCAGTGTTCAAGCATCAACCGCTTTTTGGGTCGACTTGAAGACACGAATTTTCTTACCGTCTTCTACTTTGAAACCAACGCGGTCAGCCTTGTTGGTTTCGCCGTTGAAGATGGCGACGTTGGAAGCGTGCAGTGGCGCTTCTTTCTCGACGATACCGCCCTGTACGCCCGACATCGGGTTAGGCTTGGTATGACGCTTGACCAGGTTCAGACCACCAACAACCAGACGGTTGTCAGCAAGAACCTTCAGCACCTTACCGCGCTTACCTTTGTCTTTGCCGGCGATCACGATGATCTCGTCGTCACGACGAATCTTTTGCATGTCGGATCTCCTTACAGCACTTCTGGGGCGAGCGAGACGATCTTCATGAACTTCTCAGTACGAAGTTCACGGGTCACTGGCCCAAAGATACGGGTGCCGATCGGCTCTTGCTTGTTGTTCAGAAGAACAGCAGCGTTGCCATCAAAGCGGATAATGGAGCCATCAGCACGACGTACGCCGTGACGAGTGCGGACTACAACAGCAGTCATCACTTGGCCTTTTTTCACCTTACCGCGAGGAATTGCTTCCTTCACGGTAACTTTGATGATGTCACCGATACCAGCGTAACGACGATGGGAGCCACCCAGCACCTTGATGCACATAACGCGGCGAGCGCCGCTGTTATCGGCCACATCGAGCATGGATTGAGTCTGAATCATATAATTTCTCCGACCCCTAGCCCTTAGACTTCCACAGCGCGTTCGAGAACATCAACCAGCGCCCAAGACTTGGTCTTGGCCATCGGACGAGTTTCACGAATAGTGACTTTGTCGCCGATGTGGCACTGATTGGTTTCGTCGTGCGCGTGCAGCTTAGTCGAACGCTTAACGTATTTACCGTAGATCGGGTGCTTAACGCGACGCTCGATCAGAACGGTGATGGTTTTGTCCATCTTGTCGCTGACAACACGGCCAGTCAGCGTACGGACAGTTTTTTCGGCTTCAGCCATGATCACTTACCTGCCTGCTGGTTGAGCACAGTCTTCACGCGAGCGATGTCACGCTTAACTTGCGAGAGCAGATGAGACTGCCCCAACTGGCCAGTTGCTTTCTGCATGCGCAGATTGAACTGGTCGCGCAGCAAGCCGAGCAGTTGCTCGTTCAGCTGCTGTGCGGATTTTTCACGAAGTTCATTCGCTTTCATCACATCACCGTCCGTTTAACAAAGGAGGTGGCGAGCGGCAGCTTTGCAGCAGCCAGGGCGAAAGCCTCACGCGCCAGCTCTTCAGAAACACCCTCGATTTCATACAGGACTTTGCCTGGCTGAATCTGGGCAACCCAGTACTCCACGTTACCCTTACCTTTACCCATACGAACCTCGAGAGGCTTCTTGGAGATCGGCTTGTCCGGGAATACACGGATCCAGATCTTGCCGCCACGTTTTACGTGACGGGTCAGAGCACGACGCGCTGACTCGATCTGACGAGCGGTGAGACGACCACGAGCTACAGACTTCAGCGCGAACTCGCCGAAGCTGACTTTGCTACCGCGCAATGCCAGACCACGGTTGTGGCCGGTCATCTGCTTGCGGAACTTCGTACGCTTAGGTTGCAACATTTGGCGTACCCCTTACTTAGCAGCTTTTTTACGAGGCGCTGGTGCTTGTGGCTTCAGCTCTTCTTGGCGACCACCAATTACTTCGCCTTTGAAGATCCAAACCTTTACACCGATCACACCGTAAGTGGTGTGAGCTTCGTAGTTGGCATAGTCGATGTCGGCACGCAGGGTGTGCAGTGGCACACGACCTTCGCGATACCATTCAGTACGTGCGATTTCAGCACCGCCGAGACGACCGCTCACTTGGATTTTGATGCCTTTGGCACCAATGCGCATGGCGTTCTGTACAGCGCGCTTCATGGCGCGACGGAACATTACACGACGCTCCAGCTGCTGAGCTACGCTCTGCGCAACCAGCATACCGTCGAGCTCCGGCTTGCGGATCTCTTCGATATTGATGTGCACAGGCACACCCATTTGCTTGGTCAGGTCCTGACGCAGCTTCTCAACATCTTCACCTTTCTTCCCGATAACGATACCTGGACGAGCGGTGTGGATGGTGATGCGTGCAGTTTGGGCCGGACGATGGATATCGATACGGCTTACGGACGCGCTTTTTAGTTTGTCTTGGAGGTATTCACGCACCTTCAGATCAGCGAACAAGTAGTCCGCATAAGTCCGGCCGTCTGCGTACCAGACGGAGGTGTGCTCCTTGACGATTCCCAGGCGAATGCCAATGGGATGTACTTTCTGACCCATCTCTTCGACTCCGTTACTTGTCAGCAACCTTGACAGTGATATGGCAAGACCGCTTGACGATGCGATCAGCACGGCCTTTGGCACGTGGCATGATGCGCTTCAGCGAACGCCCTTCGTTGACGAAAACGGTGCTGACCTTCAGGTCGTCAACGTCTGCGCCTTCGTTATGCTCGGCGTTGGCTACGGCCGACTCCAGCACTTTTTTCATGATCTCGGCGGCTTTCTTACTGCTGAAAGCCAACAGGTTGAGCGCTTCGCCCACCTTCTTCCCGCGGATCTGGTCGGCGACCAAGCGGGCTTTCTGGGCGGAGATTCGAGCGCCCGACAACTTAGCGGCTACTTCCATTTCCTTACCCCTTAACGCTTGGCTTTCTTGTCTGCCACGTGCCCGCGATAGTTGCGGGTACCGGCGAACTCGCCCAGTTTGTGGCCGACCATGTCTTCGTTAACGAGAACTGGGACGTGCTGACGACCGTTGTGTACTGCGATGGTCAGACCGACCATTTGTGGCAGGATCATCGAGCGACGCGACCAAGTCTTAATTGGTTTGCGATCGTTCTTTTCCGCCGCCACTTCGATCTTCTTCAGTAGGTGAAGATCAATAAAAGGACCTTTTTTCAGAGAACGTGGCACTGTCGTATCCCTCTATTTACTTGCGACGACGGACGATCATTTTGTCGGTACGCTTATTACCACGAGTCTTCGCGCCCTTAGTCGGGAAGCCCCATGGCGATACCGGATGACGACCACCAGAGGTACGACCTTCACCACCACCATGTGGGTGGTCAACCGGGTTCATGGCAACACCACGAACGGTTGGGCGAACGCCACGCCAGCGCTTGGCACCAGCTTTACCCAGCGAACGCAGGCTGTGCTCGGAGTTCGAGACTTCGCCCAGGGTCGCACGGCACTCAGCCAGCACTTTACGCATTTCACCGGAACGCAGACGCAGGGTCACGTAAACGCCTTCACGAGCGATCAGCTGAGCCGAAGCACCAGCGGAACGAGCGATTTGTGCGCCTTTACCTGGCTTCAGTTCGATGCCGTGTACGGTAGAACCGACTGGAATGTTGCGCAGTTGCAGAGCGTTACCTGGCTTGATTGGAGCCAGGGCACCTGCGATCAGCGTGTCGCCAGCACTCACGCCTTTAGGGGCGATGATGTAGCGACGTTCGCCGTCTGCGTAGCAGAGCAGTGCGATGTGAGCAGTACGGTTTGGATCGTATTCGATACGCTCGACAGTGGCGACGATGCCATCTTTGTCGTTGCGACGGAAATCGACCATACGGTAATGCTGCTTATGACCACCACCGATGTGACGAGTGGTAATACGGCCATTGTTGTTACGACCACCAGACTTCGATTTTTTCTCGAGCAGCGGTGCGTGAGGAGCGCCTTTATGCAGCTCCTGGTTGACCACCTTGACCACAAAACGGCGGCCAGGGGAAGTCGGTTTGCATTTAACGATTGCCATGATGCACCCCTTCCTTACTCAGCACTGCTGCTGAAATCGAGATCTTGGCCTGGCTGAAGGGAGATAACTGCCTTCTTCCAGTCATTACGCTTGCCCAGACCGCGAGCGGTGCGCTTGCTCTTACCCAGAACGTTCAGGGTAGTAACACGCTCAACTTTCACGCTGAACAGGCTTTCGACGGCCTTCTTGATTTCCAGCTTGGTTGCGTCAGTAGCAACCTTGAAAACGAACTGGCCTTTCTTGTCTGCCAGAACCGTAGCCTTCTCGGAAACGTGCGGGCCAAGCAGAACTTTAAATACGCGTTCCTGGTTCATCCCAGCAGCTCCTCGAATTTCTTCACGGCCGACACGGTGATCAACACCTTGTCGTATGCGATCAGACTAACTGGATCGGAACCTTGCACGTCACGTACATCTACGTGTGGCAGGTTGCGAGCAGCCAGGTACAGGTTCTGATCAACAGCATCCGACACGATCAGAACGTCGGTCAGGCTCATGTTGTTCAGTTTGCCCAGCAGGTCCTTGGTTTTCGGAGTTTCAACTGCGAAATCCTGAACCACGACCAGACGATCAGTACGCACCAGCTCAGCAAGGATGGAACGCATTGCTGCGCGATACATCTTCTTGTTCAGCTTCTGGGAGTGATCCTGTGGACGAGCTGCGAAAGTGGTGCCGCCGCCGCGCCAGATTGGGCTACGGATAGTACCGGCACGAGCACGGCCAGTACCTTTCTGACGCCACGGGCGCTTGCCGCCACCACGAACGTCGGAACGGGTCTTCTGCTGCTTGCTACCTTGACGGCCGCCGGCCATGTAGGCCACGACTGCTTGGTGAACCAGCGTCTCGTTGAACTCGCCGCCAAATGTCAGTTCGGAAACTTCGATCGCTTGAGCGTCATTTACATTTAATTGCATGTCAGCTTCCCCTTAACCGCGAGCCTTGGCTGCTGGACGTACAACCAGGTTGCCGCCAGTAGCGCCAGGAACAGCGCCCTTGACCAACAACAGATTGCGTTCAGCGTCCACGCGCACTACTTCCAGGGACTGCACGGTCACGCGCTCAGCGCCCATATGACCGGACATTTTTTTGCCCTTGAATACACGACCAGGAGTCTGGCACTGGCCGATAGAGCCTGGGACGCGGTGGGATACGGAGTTACCGTGGGTGTTATCTTGCCCGCGGAAATTCCAACGCTTGATCGTACCCTGGAAGCCTTTACCTTTGGACTGACCGGTTACATCAACCAGTTGACCAGCAGCGAAGATTTCAGCGTTGATCAGATCGCCGGCCTGGTACTCGCCTTCTTCAAGGCGGAACTCCATTACGGTACGACCAGCGGCAACGTTCGCCTTGGCGAAGTGGCCAGCCTGAGCAGCTGTTACGCGGGAAGCACGACGCTCGCCGACAGTGACTTGCACTGCACGATAGCCATCGGTTTCTTCAGTTTTGAACTGGGTGACGCGATTCGGCTCGATCTCAATGACCGTGACCGGAATGGAGACACCTTCTTCGGTGAAAATACGGGTCATACCCGCTTTACGACCGACTACACCAATAGTCATGTTGTAAACCTCATGAGTGTACGGGGCTTTCACCCGCTATGGCCGCCCATTTCAGAGCGTTACACGACCAAGACCGAGTCTTAGCCGAGGCTGATCTGCACTTCCACACCGGCCGCAAGATCAAGCTTCATAAGTGCATCAACGGTTTTATCCGTTGGCTGGACGATGTCCAGAACGCGCTTATGAGTGCGGATTTCGTACTGGTCACGCGCGTCTTTGTTGACGTGCGGGGAGACCAGAACGGTGAACCGCTCTTTACGGGTAGGCAGTGGAATTGGACCACGCACTTGAGCACCAGTACGTTTCGCGGTTTCCACGATTTCCTGGGTTGATTGGTCGATCAGGCGATGGTCAAAAGCCTTCAACCTGATACGGATTTGCTGATTTTGCATTGGATTTCAGACTCCGGCTGCTATTCCCACCGGGCGCAATACGCCCGTTAAAAGGAGGCGCAATTCTATAGACGCCCCAGATAGGTGTCAACCCAATAAAAAAGCCCCCGCTAAGCGGGGGCTTTTTCAACTCATCAAAGCTGACTCAATAAAGAGATCACTCGATGATTTTAGCTACGACGCCAGCACCAACGGTACGGCCGCCTTCACGGATTGCGAAACGCAGGCCGTCTTCCATCGCGATGGTTTTGATCAGGGTAACAGTCATCTGAATGTTGTCACCCGGCATTACCATTTCAACGCCTTCTGGCAGCTCGCAGTTACCAGTCACGTCAGTAGTACGGAAGTAGAACTGTGGACGGTAGCCTTTGAAGAACGGAGTGTGACGGCCGCCTTCTTCCTTGCTCAGAACGTAAACTTCTGCGGTGAACTTGGTGTGCGGCTTAACCGAACCCGGCTTGACCAGAACCTGACCACGCTCAACGTCGTCACGCTTGGTGCCACGCAGCAGAACGCCGCAGTTCTCGCCAGCACGACCTTCGTCCAGCAGCTTGCGGAACATCTCAACACCGGTGCAGGTGGTGGTGGTGGTGTCACGCAGACCAACGATTTCCAGGGCGTCTTGAACGCGAACGATACCGCGCTCGATACGACCGGTCACAACAGTACCGCGACCCGAGATCGAGAACACGTCTTCGATTGGCATCAGGAATGGCTTGTCGATAGCACGCTCTGGCTCTGGGATGTAGCTGTCCAGAGTTTCCACCAGCTTCTTGACAGCGGTGGTGCCCATTTCGTTGTCGTCTTTGCCTTCCAGTGCCATACGAGCCGAACCGATGATGATCGGAGTGTCGTCGCCTGGGAAGTCGTAGGTGGACAGCAGGTCGCGAACTTCCATCTCAACCAGTTCCAGCAGCTCAGCGTCGTCTACCAGGTCAGCCTTGTTCAGGAAAACCACGATGTACGGAACGCCTACCTGACGGGACAGCAGGATGTGCTCACGGGTTTGTGGCATCGGACCATCAGCGGCCGAGCAAACCAGGATCGCGCCGTCCATCTGCGCAGCACCAGTGATCATGTTCTTCACGTAGTCAGCGTGACCTGGGCAGTCAACGTGAGCGTAGTGACGAATGTTCGAGTTGTACTCAACGTGCGCGGTGTTGATGGTGATACCGCGAGCTTTTTCTTCTGGAGCGCTGTCGATCTTGTCGAATTCAACTACGGCCGAACCGAAAACTTCGGAGCAGACGCGAGTCAGAGCAGCGGTCAGAGTGGTTTTACCGTGGTCAACGTGGCCGATGGTGCCAACGTTTACGTGCGGTAGGGAACGATCAAATTTTTCTTTAGCCACGACAATTAACTCCTAGCCTAAAGGGGCTGAATCAGCCTTGTTTTTTGGTAACGGATTCGACGATGTGCGACGGAGCCGTATCGTATTTTTTGAATTCCATAGAGTAGCTTGCGCGACCCTGGGACATGGAACGAACGTCGGTCGCATAACCGAACATCTCACCCAGTGGAACTTCGGCACGGATAACCTTGCCGGACACTGTGTCTTCCATACCCTGGATCATGCCGCGACGACGGTTAAGGTCGCCCATCACATCACCCATATAGTCTTCAGGCGTAACAACCTCTACCGCCATGATCGGCTCGAGCAACTCACCACCGCCCTTCTGGGCCAGTTGCTTGGTCGCCATGGAAGCAGCCACTTTAAACGCCATCTCGTTGGAGTCGACGTCGTGGTAAGAACCATCGAACACGGTAGCCTTCAGGCCGATCAGCGGATAGCCGGCAACAACGCCGTTCTTCATCTGCTCTTCGATACCCTTCTGGATAGCCGGGATGTATTCCTTAGGAACCACACCACCCACTACTTCGTTCAGGAATTGCAGACCTTCCTGACCTTCGTCAGCAGGAGCAAAGCGAATCCAGCAGTGACCGAACTGGCCACGACCGCCGGACTGACGAACGAACTTGCCTTCGATTTCGCAGTTCTTCGTGATGCGCTCACGGTACGAAACCTGCGGCTTGCCGATGTTGGCTTCGACGTTGAACTCACGACGCATCCGGTCAACCAGGATGTCCAGGTGCAACTCGCCCATGCCGGAGATGATCGTCTGACCAGTCTCTTCATCAGTTTTAACGCGGAAAGACGGGTCTTCCTGAGCAAGCTTGCCCAGAGCGATACCCATTTTTTCCTGGTCATCCTTGGTCTTAGGCTCTACGGCAACCGAAATAACCGGCTCCGGGAAGTCCATGCGAACCAGGATGATTGGCTTGTCAGCATTGCAGAGGGTTTCACCAGTGGTGACGTCCTTCATGCCGATCAGGGCCGCGATGTCGCCAGCGCGCACTTCCTTGATCTCTTCACGGGCGTTTGCGTGCATTTGCACCATACGACCCACGCGCTCTTTCTTGCCTTTAACCGAGTTGATAACGCCGTCGCCGGAGTTCAACACGCCCGAGTAAACGCGGACGAAGGTCAAGGTACCCACGAATGGGTCGGTAGCGATCTTGAACGCCAGGGCCGCGAACGGCTCGTCGTCGCTTGCATGACGCTCCATCTCTTCTTCCTCGTTATCAGGGTTGGAACCCTTGATAGCAGGAATATCGGTCGGAGCAGGCAGGAAGTCGATAACGGCGTCGAGAACCAGGGGAACACCCTTGTTCTTGAACGAAGAACCGCAAACAGCCAGAACGATTTCGCCAGCGATAGTACGTGCACGCAGAGCAGCCTTGATCTCTTCGATCGACAGCTCTTCGCCTTCCAGGTACTTGTTCATCAGCTCTTCGCTGGCTTCGGCGGCAGCTTCAACCATGTTGTTGCGCCACTCTTCAGCCAACTCAAGCATGTCCGCAGGGATTTCCTTGCGAACTGGAACCATACCCTTGTCAGAGTCGTTCCAGTAGACAGCTTGCATGTTGATCAGGTCGATCTGGCCCTGGAAGTTGTCTTCCGAACCAATAGCCAACTGGATCGGCACCGGAGTGTGACCCAGACGCTGCTTGATCTGACCGATCACGCGCAGGAAGTTGGCACCAGCACGGTCCATCTTGTTTACGTAAACAAGACGAGGAACGCCGTACTTGTTGGCCTGACGCCATACGGTTTCCGACTGAGGCTCAACGCCCGAAGTACCGCAGAACACAACGACAGCGCCGTCGAGTACGCGCAGGGAACGCTCTACTTCAATGGTGAAGTCTACGTGGCCCGGGGTATCGATTACGTTGAAGCGATGCTCGTGTGGGTACTGCTTCTCGGAACCTTTCCAGAAGGCGGTAATGGCAGCAGAAGTAATGGTAATACCACGCTCCTGCTCCTGAACCATCCAGTCTGTGGTCGCGGCGCCGTCATGCACCTCGCCCATTTTGTGACTTTTGCCAGTGTAAAAAAGGACGCGCTCGGTGGTGGTGGTTTTACCAGCATCCACGTGTGCGACGATACCGATGTTACGGTAGCGACTAATCGGAGTAGTACGAGCCATAAAGCCCTCGCAAAATTAGTGAAGCTAAAATTAGAAGCGGTAGTGCGAGAAAGCTTTGTTGGCTTCGGCCATACGGTGCACGTCTTCACGCTTCTTAACAGCAGCACCTTTACCTTCAGCAGCATCCAGCAGCTCGCCAGCCAAACGCAGAGCCATAGACTTCTCGCCGCGCTTGCGGGCGAAGTCTACCAACCAGCGCATTGCCAGAGCGTTACGACGGGACGGACGAACCTCGACCGGAACC
Organism: Pseudomonas fitomaticsae; assembly: GCF_021018765.1. GTDB lineage: Bacteria > Pseudomonadota > Gammaproteobacteria > Pseudomonadales > Pseudomonadaceae > Aquipseudomonas > Aquipseudomonas fitomaticsae. Next base: position 6,001,320 of record NZ_CP075567.1, read on the forward strand.
TGGTAAGTAGCACCACCAACGCGGCGCGACTTCACTTCGACCAGCGGAGCGATGGCGTCGAGTGCTTTTTCGAAGAGTTCCAGGGGATCGGTGCCGGTCTTGCGAGCCGCAACGGTTTCCAGGGCACCATAAACGATACGCTCGGCAACGGCTTTCTTGCCGCTTTCCATAACGTGGTTCATGAATTTGGCGAGGATTTGGCTTCCGTATTTCGGATCGTCCAGAATCTCACGCTTTGCTGCTACGCGACGTCTTGGCATTGATAAGCCCTCAAACGGTCTTCAGGTTAGCTCGGGACAGATCCAGAGGATGCGCGCCCGACCTTACTCTTATCGACTCAATAAAATGAAAATCTGCAAAACGGCCGATTACTTCGGACGCTTGGTACCGTACTTCGAACGACCCTGGTTACGGCCTTTAACGCCGGAAGTATCCAAGGAGCCGCGAACGGTGTGGTAACGAACACCTGGCAAGTCTTTTACACGACCGCCGCGGATCAGTACCACGCTGTGCTCTTGCAGGTTGTGGCCTTCACCACCGATGTACGAGGAAACCTCGAAACCGTTGGTCAGACGCACACGGCATACTTTACGCAGTGCCGAGTTAGGTTTTTTCGGCGTAGTGGTGTACACACGGGTGCACACGCCACGACGTTGCGGGCAGTTCTGCAGCGCAGGTACGTCGGATTTCTCGACGATACGCTTACGCGGCTGACGTACCAGCTGGTTGATAGTTGCCATCTACTAGCTCCACTGTTGTCTTGCAAGAAAAGCAAAATGGCAGGAACGAATTCCCGCCAAATTTAGGGGATCAAGAGTCTAAAGAGGATCTTGTCCCCAGTCAAGGCAAGGCCCCGACCTCCCCGCCCGCCGAACCTAGACAAAATGTCTCGATTCGATGAACGGTTCGATCAGGGCCTCAGCTCATTTTTCGCAGAACTCAGTTACCGCTCGAGTTCAGCGCTTCGGTCAGTGCAGCTTCCACTTCACTGGCGCTTACGCGCAACGGTTTGTCCGCATCACGACGACGCTTGCGCTCGCTGTGATAAGCCAGACCGGTACCAGCCGGGATCAGACGACCCACGACCACGTTTTCTTTCAGGCCGCGCAGATAATCGCGCTTGCCGGTTACGGCCGCTTCGGTCAGCACGCGAGTGGTTTCCTGGAAGGAAGCCGCCGAGATGAACGATTCGGTCGACAACGACGCCTTGGTGATACCCAGCAGAACGCGGGTGAACTTGGAGACAAACTTGTCTTCCGCGTTCAGACGCTCGTTCTCTACCAGTACGTGAGTCAGTTCCATCTGGTCGCCCTTGATGAAGCTGGAGTCGCCGGACTCGGAGATCTCAACTTTACGCAGCATCTGACGCAGGATGGTCTCGATGTGCTTGTCGTTGATCTTCACGCCTTGCAGACGGTAAACGTCCTGGATCTCGTTGACGATGTACTTGGCCAGCGCGCTCACACCCAGCAGACGCAGGATGTCGTGCGGATCGCTCGGACCGTCGGAGATAACTTCGCCGCGGTTTACCTGTTCGCCTTCGAACACGTTCAGGTGACGCCACTTCGGAATCAGCTCTTCGTACGGATCGCTACCGTCGTTCGGAGTGATGACCAGACGGCGCTTGCCTTTGGTCTCTTTACCGAACGCGATGGTGCCGCTGACTTCAGCCAGAATCGATGCTTCTTTCGGACGACGGGCCTCGAACAGGTCGGCAACACGCGGCAGACCACCGGTGATGTCACGGGTTTTCGAAGTTTCTTGCGGGATACGAGCGATAACATCACCGATCGCGATCTTCGCACCGTCCGCAACACCGACCAGGGCGTTGGCTGGCAGGAAGTACTGAGCGATAACGTCAGTGCCTGGCAGCAACAGATCCTTACCGTTGTCGTCGACCATCTTCACAGCAGGACGGATGTCCTTGCCGGCAGCTGGACGATCTTTCGGATCGAGCACTTCAATGTTGGTCATACCGGTCAATTCGTCAGTCTGACGCTTGATCGTGATGCCTTCTTCCATGCCCACGTAGGTCACGGTACCTTTCATTTCGGTAACGATCGGGTGAGTGTGCGGATCCCACTTGGCCACGATGGCGCCAGCGTCGACCTTGTCACCTTCTTTAACCGAAATCACAGCACCGTACGGCAGCTTGTAACGCTCACGCTCACGACCGAAGTCGTCAGCAATTGCCAGCTCACCGGAACGGGACACGGCAACCAGGTTGCCATCCACACGCTCAACGTGTTTCAGGTTGTGCAGACGGACGGTACCGCCATTCTTCACCTGAACGCTGTCGGCTGCGGAAGTACGGCTTGCCGCACCACCGATGTGGAACGTACGCATCGTCAGCTGGGTACCCGGCTCACCGATGGACTGGGCAGCGATAACGCCGACCGACTCACCGATGTTCACCTGGTGACCACGAGCCAGGTCACGGCCGTAGCACTTGGCGCAAATGCCGTAGCGGGTTTCGCAGCTGATCGGCGAACGCACGATCACTTCGTCGATGCTGTTCAGCTCGATGAACTCGACCCACTTCTCGTCTACCAGAGTGCCGGCAGGAACGATGACGTCCTCGGTACCCGGCTTGAATACGTCACGGGCAATGACACGACCCAATACGCGCTCACCCAACGGCTCTACAACGTCACCGCCTTCAATGTGCGGAGTCATCACCAGGCCATGCTCGGTGCCGCAATCGATCTCGGTCACGACCAGATCCTGCGCCACGTCTACCAGACGACGAGTCAGGTAACCGGAGTTCGCAGTTTTCAACGCGGTATCCGCCAGACCTTTACGAGCACCGTGAGTCGAGATGAAGTACTGGAGTACGCTCAGACCTTCACGGAAGTTCGCAGTAATCGGCGTTTCAATGATGGAACCGTCCGGCTTGGCCATCAGACCACGCATACCGGCCAGCTGACGAATCTGTGCTGCGGAACCCCGCGCACCCGAGTCAGCCATCATGTACATCGAGTTGAAAGACTCTTGATCGACTTCGACGCCGTGACGGTCGATGACTTTCTCTTTCGAGAGGTTGGCCATCATCGCCTTGGAGACTTCGTCGTTCGCTTTCGACCAGAGGTCGATCACTTTGTTGTACTTCTCGCCCTGGGTTACCAGGCCGGAGGCGTACTGGCTCTCGATCTCTTTCACTTCGTCGGTGGCAGCACCGATGATGCGGGCTTTTTCATCCGGGATAACGAAGTCGTTAACACCGATGGAAACGCCGGAAATGGTCGAGTAGGCAAAACCGGTGTACATCAACTGGTCAGCGAAGATCACGGTCTCTTTCAGACCAACCACGCGGTAGCACTGGTTGATCAGCTTGGAGATCGCCTTTTTCTTCATCGGCAGGTTGACGACGTCAAACGACAGACCTTTCGGCACAACCTGGAACAGCAGCGCACGGCCGACAGTGGTGTCGACAATACGGGTGTTGTTCACGCTGTTGCCGTCACGATCGTTCACGGTTTCGTTGATACGAACCTTGATCTTGGCGTGCAGTGCGGCTTCGCCGGCACGGAACACACGGTCAACTTCCTGCAGATCCGCGAACACACGACCTTCGCCCTTGGCGTTGATCGCTTCACGAGTCATGTAGTACAGACCCAATACAACGTCCTGCGACGGAACGATGATTGGCTCACCGTTGGCTGGCGAAAGAATGTTGTTGGTCGACATCATCAACGCACGCGCTTCGAGCTGGGCTTCCAGCGTCAGCGGTACGTGCACGGCCATTTGGTCGCCGTCGAAGTCGGCGTTGTACGCGGCGCAGACCAGAGGGTGCAGCTGGATAGCCTTGCCTTCGATCAATACCGGTTCAAACGCCTGGATACCCAGACGGTGAAGGGTCGGTGCACGGTTGAGAAGAACCGGGTGTTCGCGAATCACTTCAGCGAGAACGTCCCAAACCTCTGGCAGTTCGCGCTCGACCATTTTCTTGGCCGCTTTGATGGTGGTCGCCAGACCACGCATTTCCAGCTTGCCGAAAATGAACGGCTTGAACAGCTCGAGAGCCATTTTCTTCGGCAGACCGCACTGGTGCAGACGCAGGGTCGGGCCTACGGTAATTACCGAACGACCGGAGTAGTCAACACGCTTACCGAGCAAGTTCTGACGGAAACGACCCTGCTTACCCTTGATCATGTCAGCCAGGGATTTCAGAGGACGCTTGTTCGAACCGGTAATAGCGCGGCCACGGCGACCGTTGTCGAGCAGTGCATCGACAGCTTCCTGCAACATACGCTTTTCGTTGCGCACGATGATGTCAGGAGCGGACAGATCCAGCAGGCGCTTCAAACGGTTGTTACGGTTGATCACTCGACGATACAGATCGTTGAGGTCGGAAGTCGCGAAACGACCGCCATCCAGCGGGACCAGTGGACGCAGATCTGGCGGCAGAACCGGCAGAACGGTCAGCACCATCCACTCTGGCAGGTTGCCGGAACCCTGGAAGGCTTCCATCAACTTCAGACGCTTGGACAGCTTCTTGATCTTGGTTTCGGAGTTGGTTTGCGGAATCTCTTCACGCAGACGGCCAATCTCGTGTTCCAGGTCGATAGCGTGCAGCAGTTCACGGACAGCTTCGGCACCCATGCGGGCGTCGAAATCGTCACCGAACTCTTCCAGCGCTTCGAAGTACTGCTCATCGTTCAGCAGCTGACCTTTTTCAAGGGTGGTCATGCCCGGATCGATAACGACATAGCTCTCGAAGTAGAGAACGCGTTCGATATCACGCAGGGTCATGTCCATCAGCAGGCCGATACGGGACGGCAGCGATTTCAGGAACCAGATGTGGGCAACCGGCGAAGCCAGTTCGATGTGCGCCATGCGCTCACGACGAACCTTGGCCAGTGCAACTTCAACGCCGCACTTCTCGCAGATAACACCACGGTGCTTCAAGCGCTTGTACTTACCGCACAGGCACTCGTAATCCTTTACCGGGCCAAAGATCTTGGCGCAGAACAGACCGTCACGCTCAGGTTTGAACGTACGGTAGTTAATGGTTTCCGGCTTTTTAACTTCACCGAACGACCACGAGCGGATCATCTCAGGCGAGGCCAATCCGATACGGATGGCGTCGAACTCTTCGACTTGACCCTGGTTTTTCAGCAAATTCAGTAGGTCTTTCAAGGCCTTTCCTCCTGGCGGAGCAGAGAGCGGGCAATCCTGCCCCGCTCTCGATCGCGTCACGTGTTATTCGGTTTCCAGATCGATATCGATGCCGAGGGAACGAATTTCCTTGATCAACACGTTGAAGGACTCGGGCATGCCCGGCTCCATACGGTGATCGCCGTCCACGATGTTTTTGTACATCTTGGTCCGGCCGTTCACATCGTCCGACTTCACTGTGAGCATTTCTTGCAGAGTGTAAGCAGCACCGTATGCTTCCAGTGCCCAGACCTCCATCTCCCCGAAACGCTGACCACCGAACTGCGCCTTACCACCCAGCGGCTGCTGGGTAACCAGGCTGTACGAACCGGTAGAACGCGCGTGCATCTTGTCGTCTACCAAGTGGTTCAGCTTCAGCATGTACATGTAGCCAACGGTAACTGGACGCTCGAACTTGTTGCCGGTACGGCCGTCGGTCAGCTGCATCTGGCCGCTTTCTGGCAGGTCTGCCAGTTTCAGCATGGCCTTGATTTCGCTTTCCTTGGCACCGTCGAACACTGGAGTGGCCATAGGAACACCACCACGCAGGTTCTTCGCCAGATCCAGGATTTCCTGATCGGAGAAGCTGTCCAGATCTTCGTTACGACCGCCGATCTGGTTGTAGATCTCGTCCAGGAAGGTACGCAGCTCAGCGACTTTGCGCTGTTCTTCGACCATCCGGTTGATCTTCTCGCCCAGACCTTTGGCCGCGAGGCCCAGGTGGGTTTCAAGGATCTGACCAACGTTCATACGCGAAGGTACGCCCAGCGGGTTGAGGACCACGTCGACCGGGGTGCCATTGGCATCGTGCGGCATGTCTTCAACCGGCATGATCACGGAGACCACACCTTTGTTACCGTGACGACCGGCCATCTTGTCGCCCGGCTGGATGCGACGACGGATTGCCAGGTAAACCTTGACGATCTTCAGCACGCCTGGAGCCAGGTCATCGCCCTGCTGCAGTTTGCGCTTCTTGTCTTCGAACTTGTCGTCCAGCAGACGGCGACGATCAACGATGTAGGCCTGAGCCTTCTCGAGCTGCTCGTTCAGAGCATCTTCAGCCATGCGCAGTTTGAACCACTGACCATGCTCAAGACCGTCGAGTACTTCGTCGGTGATGTCCTGACCTTTCTTCAGGCCCGCGCCGCCTTCAGCCTTGTGGCCTACCAGAGCGGAACGCAGACGCTCGAAGGTCGCGCCTTCAACGATGCGGAACTCTTCGTTCAGATCCTTGCGGATCTCGTCCAGCTGGGACTTCTCGATCGACAGTGCACGAGCATCACGCTCAACGCCGTCACGAGTGAAGACCTGTACGTCGATGACAGTACCTTTGGTGCCGGTTGGCACGCGCAGGGAGGTGTCTTTAACGTCGCTGGCTTTTTCACCGAAGATCGCACGCAGCAGTTTTTCTTCCGGAGTCAGCTGGGTCTCGCCTTTCGGAGTGACCTTGCCTACCAGGATGTCGCCTGCGCCGACTTCAGCACCTACGTAAACGATACCGGCTTCGTCCAGCTTGTTCAGTGCAGCTTCACCCACGTTCGGGATGTCCGCAGTGATTTCCTCTGGGCCAAGCTTGGTGTCACGGGCCACACAGGTCAGTTCCTGAATGTGGATCGTGGTGAAGCGGTCTTCCTGAACCACACGCTCGGACAGGCAGATGGAGTCTTCGAAGTTGAAGCCGTTCCATGCCATGAACGCGATGCGCATGTTCTGACCCAGAGCCAGTTCACCCATGTCGGTGGACGGGCCGTCGGCCATGATGTCGCTACGCTGAACGCGATCACCCTTGCTCACCAGCGGACGCTGGTTGATGCAGGTGTTCTGGTTCGAGCGGGTGTATTTGGTCAGGTTGTAGATGTCGACACCAGCTTCGCCGGTTTCAACTTCGTCATCGGCAACACGAACCACGATACGGCTGGCATCAACGGAATCGATCACGCCGCCACGACGAGCCACGACGCAAACGCCGGAGTCGCGAGCCACGTTACGCTCCATGCCGGTACCTACCAGCGGCTTGTCAGCGCGCAGGGTTGGTACAGCTTGACGCTGCATGTTCGAACCCATCAACGCACGGTTGGCGTCGTCGTGCTCGAGGAACGGAATCAGCGACGCTGCAACCGAAACTACCTGCTTCGGCGAAACGTCCATCAAGGTAACGTCTTCCGGCGCCTTGACGGTGAATTCGTTCAGGTGACGTACAGCTACCAGTTCGTCGATCAGGACTTTCTGCTCGTTCATGGTCGCCGAAGCCTGCGCGATCACGTGATCGGCTTCTTCAATGGCGGACAGGAACACGATGTCGTCGGTGACCACACCCTCTTTCACCACGCGGTACGGGCTCTCGAGGAAGCCGTACTGGTTGGTGCGAGCGTAAGCAGCCAGGGAGTTGATCAGACCGATGTTCGGACCTTCCGGCGTTTCAATCGGGCAGACACGACCGTAGTGAGTCGGGTGTACGTCACGGACTTCGAAGCCCGCGCGCTCACGAGTCAGACCGCCAGGGCCGAGTGCAGAGACACGACGCTTGTGGGTGATCTCGGACAGCGGGTTGTTCTGGTCCATGAACTGCGACAGCTGGCTGGAACCGAAGAACTCTTTCACCGCCGCAGCCACTGGCTTGGCGTTGATCAGGTCTTGCGGCATCAGGCCTTCGCTTTCAGCCATCGACAGACGCTCTTTGACCGCACGCTCAACACGTACCAGGCCAACGCGGAACTGGTTCTCGGCCATTTCGCCTACGCAGCGAACACGACGGTTACCCAGGTGGTCGATGTCGTCGACGATGCCTTTACCGTTACGGATGTCGACCAGAGTCTTCAGTACCGCGACGATGTCTTCCTTGCACAGCACGCCCGAACCTTCGATCTCGGTACGACCGATACGACGGTTGAACTTCATCCGGCCGACCGCAGACAGGTCATAGCGCTCAGGGCTGAAGAACAGGTTGTTGAACAGGGTCTCGGCAGCGTCTTTGGTTGGCGGCTCGCCTGGACGCATCATGCGATAGATCTCGACCAGCGCTTCCAATTGGTTGCTGGTGGAGTCGATCTTCAGCGTGTCGGAAACGAACGGACCGCAGTCGATGTCGTTGGTGTACAGAGTTTCGATGCGTACGACGCCGGCCTTGGCGATTTTCGCCAGGATTTCGGTCGACAGCTCGGTGTTGCACTCTGCCAGGATCTCACCGGTAGCCGGATGCACGATCGCCTTGGCGGTCGTACGACCCAGAACGTAATCCAGAGGCACGTCCAGCTCTTTGATCCCGGCTTTTTCCAGCTGGTTGATGTGGCGGGCAGTAATACGACGGCCCTGCTCGACGATCACCTTGCCTTTGTCGTCCTGGATGTCGAGAACCGCAACTTCACCACGCAGGCGCTGAGGCACCAGCTCCAGGCTCAGGCCTTCGCCTTTCACGTGGAATACGTTGGTGGTGTAGAACGCGTCCAGCACTTCCTCGGTGGTATAACCGAGCGCGCGCAGCAGTACCGAGGCCGGCAGCTTGCGACGACGGTCGATACGCACGAATACGCAGTCTTTCGGGTCGAACTCGAAGTCCAGCCACGAACCGCGGTAAGGAATGATGCGCGCGGAGTACAGCAGTTTGCCGGAGCTGTGCGTCTTGCCACGGTCGTGGTCGAAGAACACGCCCGGGGAACGGTGCAGCTGGGAAACGATAACACGCTCGGTACCGTTGATTACGAAGGTACCGTTCTCAGTCATCAATGGGATTTCACCCATGTAGACTTCTTGCTCTTTGATGTCCTTGATCGCTTTGTTCGACGATTCTTTGTCGAAAATGATCAGGCGCACTTTTACCCGCAAAGGTACGGCGAAAGTTACACCGCGCAATACGCATTCTTTGACATCAAATGCCGGTTCGCCCAGGCGATAACCGACGTACTCCAGCGCAGCATTGCCGGAGTAGCTGATGATCGGGAAAACGGATTTGAAGGCCGCATGCAGGCCCACGTCGCGGAACTGATCTTTAGTCGCTCCCGCTTGCAAGAATTCACGATACGAATCCAGCTGGATGGCCAGGAGGTAAGGCACATCCATGACGTCCGGCAACTTGCTAAAGTCCTTGCGGATACGTTTTTTCTCAGTATATGAGTAAGCCATCAGCGTTCCCCAGCTTGGTCACCTGCTTGTTTGGCCCCTCCCGACGGGAGCAGCCAGAAAATCGTGCAAACCCCATGGTTTGCGCCACCACATCGGGTGGTTACAGCTCGTTATCGACACCGACCCAGTCGGCTGCCAATAACGGAAAAAGGCCGGTGGCAAGAGCCACCAGCCATCAGCCTGTCGCTTGACGCTCGGGCTGGAGGAGCAAAGTCGATGCTTACTTCAGCTCGACTTTAGCGCCTGCTTCTTCCAGCTTCTTCTTAGCGTCTTCAGCAGCTTCTTTCGAAACGCCTTCAGCTACAACCTGAGGAGCGCCGTCGACTTTCTCTTTGGCTTCTTTCAGGCCCAGACCGGTCAGTTCACGAACTGCCTTGATCACGTTTACTTTCTTCTCGCCGGCTTCAACCAGAACAACGTTGAACTCGGTTTGCTCTTCAACAACAGCGGCAGCAGCAGCTGGACCAGCAGCAGCAACAGCAGCGGTCACGCCGAAGGTTTCTTCCATTGCTTTGATCAGCTCAACAACTTCCAGAACGGTTTTCTGGCCGATTGCTTCGATGATTTGTTCGTTAGTCAGAGACATGACTCAATTCCTGATTTGGTGGACAGCCTGTACGGCCGTCGAAATAAACAAAAATACGCGAGATTGGAAACGCTCAGCCTCAGGCTGCAGCAGCTTCTTTCTGATCGCGAATTGCCGCCAGAGTACGAGCCAGCTTGCTGGTAGCGCCTTGAATCACGCTCATCAGTTTCGCAATAGCTTCGTCGCGAGTTGGCAGGCTTGCCAGCACGTCGATCTCATTCGCTGCGAGGAACTTGCCCTCGAACGAAGCTGCCTTGATCTCGAACTTATCCTGACCCTTGGCAAATTCCTTGAACAGGCGAGCAGCAGCGCCCGGGTGTTCGTTGGAGAATGCGATCAGGGTCGGGCCGGTGAACGCGTCGTTCAGCACTTCGTACGAAGTGCCAGCAACAGCGCGTTTGAGCAGGGTGTTACGTACAACACGTACGTAAACGCCAGCTTCACGAGCCTCTTTACGGAGTCCGGTCATTGCGCCTACTGTTACGCCACGGGCATCAACCACGACAGCGGACAGAGCGACTTTGGCAGCCTCGTTGACTTCAGCGACGATGGCCTTCTTGTCTTCGAGATTAATTGCCACGGGTTTAACTCCTGCTTGTTACCGTTTCATTCGATCGAAACCGAATGTCGTTTTGGTGTCTGATTCGGTAAGGAACCGGGAGCACCATCTGCGTAGGCTTGAGGTTTAAGACTTGCGTCGCCTACGGTCTTGGATAGCCCCCGCCAGGCAGGGACCCCAATCTTTCAATTGGCACAGTCAACTGCGCCAATTTTGTCTTACGCGTCCAGCGAGCTCTGATCGATAACCAGACCTGGGCCCATAGTGGTGCTCAGGGTAACGCGCTTGACGTAGATACCTTTCGAGGAAGCTGGCTTGATACGCTTCAGATCAGCGATCAGAGCTTCAACGTTTTCCTTCAGCTTGACGGCATCGAAGCCGATCTTGCCAACGGAAGTGTGGATAATGCCGTTTTTGTCGGTGCGATAACGAACCTGACCAGCCTTGGCGTTCTTAACCGCGGTAGCTACGTCTGGAGTTACAGTGCCGACTTTCGGGTTAGGCATCAGACCACGTGGACCAAGGATCTGACCCAGCTGACCTACAACGCGCATTGCATCCGGGGACGCGATCACTACGTCATAGTTCAGGTCGCCGCCTTTCATTTCGGCAGCCAGCTCATCCATACCTACACGGTCAGCGCCGGCAGCCAGAGCGGCCTCAGCAGCTGGACCCTGGGTGAACACAGCAACGCGAACGGTCTTGCCAGTGCCGTGTGGCAGCACAGTAGCGCTACGAACGACCTGGTCGGATTTACGCGGGTCTACGCCCAGGTTTACAGCTACGTCGAACGACTCGACGAATTTGGCAGCTGGCAGCGAAGCCAGCAGAGTTGCGGCCTCTTCGAAGTTGTAGGACTTGCCCGCTTCGATTTTTTCAGCGATAGCCTTTTGGCGCTTGGTCAGCTTAGCCATTACACACCCTCCACGTTAAGGCCCATGCTACGAGCAGAACCGGCGATAGTGCGCACGGCTGCATCCATATCAGCTGCAGTCAGATCCGCGTTTTTGGTTTTCGCGATTTCTTCCAGCTGAGCACGGGTAACAGTGCCAACCTTAACGGTGTTCGGACGAGCGGAACCGCTGGTCAGACCGGCCGCCTTCTTCAGCAGAACCGAAGCAGGGGTGGATTTGGTTTCGAAAGTGAAGCTACGGTCGCTGTAGACAGTGATGATCACTGGAGTCGGCAGACCAGCTTCCAGACCCTGGGTACGGGCGTTGAAAGCCTTGCAGAATTCCATGATGTTCACGCCGTGCTGACCCAGAGCAGGACCAACAGGTGGGCTTGGGTTAGCCTGAGCGGCCTTCACTTGCAGCTTGATGTAAGCGGTAATCTTCTTGGCCATGAGGCACTCCAATTACGGGTTCGAACGCCTCGAAAGGCTCCCCGGTTACTTGCGCGTTTATCCCAGTGACGACAAAACCCCACAGCCTAGGGCTGCGGGGTTGGGATGCTTGCTCAGCTAGACCTTTTCGACCTGACTGAACTCCAACTCTACCGGAGTAGAGCGTCCGAAAATGAGCACTGCCACTTGGATCCGGCTCTTTTCGTAGTTAACTTCTTCAACCACACCGTTAAAGTCAGCGAACGGACCGTCATTGACTCGAACGGTTTCACCTGGCTCAAACAACGTCTTCGGCTTCGGCTTGTCGCTACCGTCGGCGACGCGACGCAGAATCGCCTCAGCTTCTTTATCGGTGATTGGTGCTGGTTTATCAGCAGTACCGCCGATAAAACCCATCACCCGAGGAGTATCCTTGACCAAGTGCCAAGTACCCTCGTTCATATCCATCTGAACCAGCACATAACCTGGGAAGAATTTGCGCTCGCTTTTGCGTTTCTGGCCATTACGCATTTCAACCACTTCTTCAGTGGGAACCAGAATTTCGCCGAAGCCATCTTCCATGCCAGCCAGCTTTACACGCTCGATCAACGAACGCATGACATGCTTCTCGTAACCCGAGTAAGCATGCACAACGTACCAACGCTTAGCCACGGGACACCCTTAGCCGACAATCAAGGAAACAAGCCAGCCGAGCAGGGAATCAAGCCCCCACAACAGCAACGCCATAACCAGGACAACAGCCACAACAATCAGCGTGGTCTGCGTGGTTTCTTGGCGAGTTGGCCATACGACTTTACGAATCTCGGTGCGAGCTTCCTTAACCAGTACAAAGAAAGACTTGCCCTTGGCAGTCTGCAGGCCTACAAAGGCAGCTACAGCAGCAATAACAAGCAATGCGAGTACACGGTACAGGATCGGCGAAGCAGCGTAATACTGATTGCCGACAACGCCAACAATTACCAAAGCGACTACGACGAGCCACTTGAGCAAATCGAAGCGAGAGCCTTGAGCTTCAGCTTTAGGAGTCATCTATGAAGATCCTGTGAAAAGAAAGCCAGATACACCGAGTGAATCTGGCAGGTCAGGAGGGAATCGAACCCCCAACCTACGGTTTTGGAGACCGTCGCTCTGCCAATTGAGCTACTGACCTAAAACAAAATCAGGCCGACCATTATGCCGGCCTGAAAAAGACATTACAACTGTTTACTCGATGATCTTGGCTACGACGCCAGCACCAACGGTACGACCACCTTCACGGATTGCGAAACGCAGACCGTCTTCCATCGCGATGGTTTTGATCAGTGTAACAGTCATCTGAATGTTGTCACCCGGCATTACCATTTCAACGCCTTCTGGCAGCTCGCAGTTACCAGTCACGTCAGTAGTACGGAAGTAGAACTGTGGACGGTAGCCTTTGAAGAACGGAGTGTGACGGCCGCCTTCTTCCTTGCTCAGAACGTAAACTTCTGCGGTGAACTTGGTGTGCGGCTTAACCGAACCCGGCTTGACCAGAACCTGACCACGCTCAACGTCGTCACGCTTGGTGCCACGCAGCAGAACGCCGCAGTTCTCGCCAGCACGACCTTCGTCCAGCAGCTTGCGGAACATCTCAACACCGGTGCAGGTGGTGGTGGCGGTGTCACGCAGACCAACGATTTCCAGGGCGTCTTGAACGCGAACGATACCGCGCTCGATACGACCGGTCACAACAGTACCGCGACCCGAGATCGAGAACACGTCTTCGATTGGCATCAGGAATGGCTTGTCGATAGCACGCTCTGGCTCTGGGATGTAGCTGTCCAGAGTTTCCACCAGCTTCTTGACAGCGGTGGTGCCCATTTCGTTGTCGTCTTTGCCTTCCAGCGCCATACGAGCCGAACCGATGATGATCGGAGTGTCGTCGCCTGGGAAGTCATAGGTGGACAGCAGGTCGCGAACTTCCATCTCAACCAGTTCCAGCAGCTCAGCGTCGTCTACCAGGTCAGCCTTGTTCAGGAAAACCACGATGTAAGGAACGCCTACCTGACGGGACAGCAGGATGTGCTCACGGGTTTGTGGCATCGGACCATCAGCGGCCGAGCAAACCAGGATCGCGCCGTCCATCTGCGCAGCACCAGTGATCATGTTCTTCACATAGTCAGCGTGACCTGGGCAGTCAACGTGAGCGTAGTGACGAATGTTCGAGTTGTACTCAACGTGCGCGGTGTTGATGGTGATACCGCGAGCTTTTTCTTCTGGAGCGCTGTCGATCTTGTCGAATTCAACTACGGCCGAACCGAAAACTTCGGAGCAGACGCGAGTCAGAGCAGCGGTCAGCGTGGTCTTACCGTGGTCTACGTGACCGATGGTGCCAACGTTGACGTGCGGCAGGGAACGATCAAATTTTTCCTTAGCCATCGATATCACCCCTAACAGAAGAAATTGAGCAAACAACACAAGCCATTAAAACAAAGGCAGATATTTTCATATCTGCCTTGTTATATGGAGCTCTTGAGCGGATTTGAACCGCTGACCTCACCCTTACCAAGGGTGTGCTCTACCAACTGAGCTACAAGAGCGTAACACTTTGCACAACCTGCAAACTTGGAGCGGGTAGCGGGAATCGAACCCGCATCATCAGCTTGGAAGGCTGAGGTTCTACCACTAAACTATACCCGCGGAGCCTGCAGCTCACGCTAAAATCTGGTGGAGGGAGAAGGATTCGAACCTTCGAAGTCGTAGACGTCAGATTTACAGTCTGATCCCTTTGGCCGCTCGGGAACCCCTCCTAATCAGGCCGGCATTCTATACTATGCCGAACCCCTGTCAAGCATTTTCTCATTTAAAAACCTGAGGTTAGCTGCATTGACACCACCCCGCCGCTGCTACCTTTTCAGGTCTTCGCTGTGGAGCGGGCGCCATTCTATGCAAACTATTCAGTAGGTGCAACCCCCTCGCACAGCATTATTTTATGTTTTAACTCATTGAATTCCTTGGAAAGGTTTTGTAGCTGAGCATCACCCAGCAAACGCTGGGTTTCGGGCGTAATCTGGAACCAATATGAGCCGCCGGAAGACTCTTTTGACGAAGGAAGAGCTTTTGCTCCAAGCTCCGTCAAACGCTGCTCCAACGCCTGAGCGGACTCGGGGCGCGCCAAACCACCTACATAAAGGCACTGCCCATCAGACTTTCCCCCAGTCTTTTTTTCACGGGAAGCGTCACCACCAGCCTCACTCAACAGGCGAATATCCTGTTGCGAGCCACGATAAAGACTGAGCGGCGTGACATCCTTTGCGCGTAGCGGGGCCTCCTGCTGATGCCAGACGTAATAAAACACATTGAGTACCAAAAGCAGAAGGAACAACCAACGCATACAAACCTCAGGACAAAGGACACGCCATAGCCAAACCCACGAACACCAAATCGGAAACAACCCGAGCCGCAGGCGCGATATCCGAGACCAGCTCTGCATCTCCGCCCGTAATGAAGACACTGTAGTCATTCCCCCAGTAGGAACGCGCCATCTCCAACTGCGTCAACACGAACCCCCTGAGCATCAACGAACACCCACGCTCTACCGCCTCAGCTGTGTTGCGCCCCGGAGCCTGGCTCGTCAATGCCCGCTCCGCCGCGAGATCTCCGTAGCGAATTTTTCGAGTATGGGTACGCAGCTGATTACGCATTAGCGGCATGCCGGGACAAATGAAGCCTCCCAGATGCTCACCGTCCGCAGAGATAAAATCGGCGGTCACTGCTGTCCCGAAATCAAGAACCAGACAAGCCCCTTTAGCCAGGTGAAAACCACCAAGCATCGCCAGCCAGCGATCGAGACCAAGGCGCTCATAGTCGTCGTAACCATTCTTTACGCCGGAAATCTCGCGAGCGGGCGCAGCACAGACAACGGAAACGCCGAACTCATGCTTGAGCAAGCCAATCAGCAAGCTAGTCTCATCTTCAGTTCTTACACTGACAAGGCGGCATCTATCGAGAGACACGTTCTTAAGCGATCGAAGACCGTCAACTAATGCCCCATCAGAGTCGACCACACCTTCCGCGATCAATCCGCCCGCCTCAACGCGCAGCACACGCCACTTGATAAAGCTGTTTCCACAATCGAGCTCAAGAATCATCACGCAACCTCAAGCTGAGCTCACCACCACTAAAGACCTTTTCCACACCATCTACCTTCAGCCGAAGCGCGCCTTGATTATCGATCCCCAGCACTACACCATCTACCTGATTGACACCCGCAGTGAGAGAAACCGGCCGTCCTTGCCACAAGTGGTTCGCCTCCCATTCCGCCTGAAGCGCGGAGAAACCGACTGATTGGTGACGCTGCAAATAGACTTGTAGCTGCTTACTCAGCTCAACTGCCAGAAAATTGCGATCGCAAGCTTTTCCCGACTCAAGACGCATTGAAGTCCACTGCTGATCGACCTCATCCGCAGCTTGCATATTCACATTAATGCCTATGCCTAACACTACGTGACACACGTCGGCGGGATCCCCAACCAGCTCCAACAGGATCCCGGCAATTTTTTTTTGTCCGACCAACACATCATTGGGCCATTTCAGCCCTGCGCCTGCCGCCCCAAGCGCACGCAGGGCCTGCATAACCGCCAAACCGACAACGAGACTCAGCCCTTCAAGCTGGCGCATCCCTCCATCGATACGCAACACGAGGCTGTAATAAAGGTTTTCGGCAAATGGACTCACCCATTTACGCCCTCTGCGTCCGCGCCCGGAACTCTGCCGCTCTGCCAGTATAAGAAAGGGGGCCACCCGACCTCGATCTACCGCGCGCAACGCTTCAGCATTAGTAGAGTCGATGGAATCGAAGACACTGACAGTCCAGCCAGCAAGACTTTCCTCTATCTTGAGTGAGTCCAGCAGCGTCAGCGGCGAGGCCAACTGATAGCCCCGCCCTCGAACTTTATGTATGGATAACCCAAGCTCTGCTTCCAGGTGCTGAAGTTGCTTCCACACCGCACTTCGACTGATTCCCAGGGCAACACCCAGAGCCTGACCGGAATGGAATCGACCATCCTTCAGAAGGTTCAACAACGTCAGCATGCAGGTCTCGCCTCAGAATGAGGCCCGAATAATAGCCATGCACCGGGCCGTTGCATAGAATTCATACAATCCACTTTCCTGCGGACAAAACAAAACCCCAACTGCTTTCGCAATTGGGGTTTCGGAATTTAATCTTGACGATGACCTACTCTCACATGGGGAAACCCCACACTACCATCGGCGATGCATCGTTTCACTTCTGAGTTCGGGATGGGATCAGGTGGTTCCAACGCTCTATGGTCGTCAAGAAATTCGGGTACTGAGTCGTGGCCAGATGGCCTCGCTTCAGCAAATTGGGTATGTGACAGCTTTCGGTGTTTTGTGAGCGTCGAACTTTCGGTTCATTGCGTCTTCACACACCGCAATCTGGCCTTTCGACTCAAATTGCTTGGGTGTTATATGGTCAAGCCTCACGGGCAATTAGTATTGGTTAGCTCAACGCCTCACAGCGCTTACACACCCAACCTATCAACGTCGTAGTCTTCGACGGCCCTTCAGGGAACTCAAGGTTCCAGTGAGATCTCATCTTGAGGCAAGTTTCCCGCTTAGATGCTTTCAGCGGTTATCTTTCCCGAACATAGCTACCCGGCAATGCCACTGGCGTGACAACCGGAACACCAGAGGTTCGTCCACTCCGGTCCTCTCGTACTAGGAGCAGCCCCTCTCAAATCTCAAACGTCCACGGCAGATAGGGACCGAACTGTCTCACGACGTTCTAAACCCAGCTCGCGTACCACTTTAAATGGCGAACAGCCATACCCTTGGGACCGGCTTCAGCCCCAGGATGTGATGAGCCGACATCGAGGTGCCAAACACCGCCGTCGATATGAACTCTTGGGCGGTATCAGCCTGTTATCCCCGGAGTACCTTTTATCCGTTGAGCGATGGCCCTTCCATACAGAACCACCGGATCACTAAGACCTACTTTCGTACCTGCTCGACGTGTCTGTCTCGCAGTCAAGCGCGCTTTTGCCTTTATACTCTACGACCGATTTCCGACCGGTCTGAGCGCACCTTCGTACTCCTCCGTTACTCTTTAGGAGGAGACCGCCCCAGTCAAACTACCCACCATACACTGTCCTCGATCCGGATAACGGACCTGAGTTAGAACCTCAAAGTTGCCAGGGTGGTATTTCAAGGATGGCTCCACGCGAACTGGCGTCCACGCTTCAAAGCCTCCCACCTATCCTACACAAGCAAATTCAAAGTCCAGTGCAAAGCTATAGTAAAGGTTCACGGGGTCTTTCCGTCTAGCCGCGGATACACTGCATCTTCACAGCGATTTCAATTTCACTGAGTCTCGGGTGGAGACAGCGCCGCCATCGTTACGCCATTCGTGCAGGTCGGAACTTACCCGACAAGGAATTTCGCTACCTTAGGACCGTTATAGTTACGGCCGCCGTTTACCGGGGCTTCGATCAAGAGCTTCGCGTTAGCTAACCCCATCAATTAACCTTCCGGCACCGGGCAGGCGTCACACCCTATACGTCCACTTTCGTGTTTGCAGAGTGCTGTGTTTTTAATAAACAGTCGCAGCGGCCTGGTATCTTCGACCGGCGTGAGCTTACGCAGCAAGTGCTTCACCCTCACCGGCGCACCTTCTCCCGAAGTTACGGTGCCATTTTGCCTAGTTCCTTCACCCGAGTTCTCTCAAGCGCCTTGGTATTCTCTACCCAACCACCTGTGTCGGTTTGGGGTACGGTTCCTGGTTATCTGAAGCTTAGAAGCTTTTCTTGGAAGCATGGCATCAACCACTTCGTCGCCTAAAGGCAACTCGTCATCAGCTCTCGGCCTTAGAATCCCGGATTTACCTAAGATTCCAGCCTACCACCTTAAACTTGGACAACCAACGCCAAGCTGGCCTAGCCTTCTCCGTCCCTCCATCGCAATAACCAGAAGTACAGGAATATTAACCTGTTTTCCATCGACTACGCTTTTCAGCCTCGCCTTAGGGACCGACTAACCCTGCGTCGATTAACGTTGCGCAGGAAACCTTGGTCTTTCGGCGTGGGTGTTTTTCACACCCATTGTCGTTACTCATGTCAGCATTCGCACTTCTGATACCTCCAGCAAGCTTCTCAACTCACCTTCACAGGCTTACAGAACGCTCCTCTACCGCATCACTTACGTGATACCCGTAGCTTCGGTGTATGGTTTGAGCCCCGTTACATCTTCCGCGCAGGCCGACTCGACTAGTGAGCTATTACGCTTTCTTTAAAGGGTGGCTGCTTCTAAGCCAACCTCCTAGCTGTCTAAGCCTTCCCACATCGTTTCCCACTTAACCATAACTTTGGGACCTTAGCTGACGGTCTGGGTTGTTTCCCTTTTCACGACGGACGTTAGCACCCGCCGTGTGTCTCCCATGCTCGGCACTTGTAGGTATTCGGAGTTTGCATCGGTTTGGTAAGTCGGGATGACCCCCTAGCCGAAACAGTGCTCTACCCCCTACAGTGATACATGAGGCGCTACCTAAATAGCTTTCGAGGAGAACCAGCTATCTCCGAGCTTGATTAGCCTTTCACTCCGATCCACAGGTCATCCGCTAACTTTTCAACGGTAGTCGGTTCGGTCCTCCAGTCAGTGTTACCTAACCTTCAACCTGCCCATGGATAGATCGCCCGGTTTCGGGTCTATTCCCAGCGACTAGACGCCCTATTAAGACTCGCTTTCGCTACGCCTCCCCTATTCGGTTAAGCTCGCCACTGAAAATAAGTCGCTGACCCATTATACAAAAGGTACGCAGTCACAGAACAAAGTCTGCTCCCACTGCTTGTACGCATACGGTTTCAGGATCTATTTCACTCCCCTCTCCGGGGTTCTTTTCGCCTTTCCCTCACGGTACTAGTTCACTATCGGTCAGTCAGTAGTATTTAGCCTTGGAGGATGGTCCCCCCATATTCAGACAAAGTTTCTCGTGCTCCGTCCTACTCGATTTCATGACTAAGAGATTTTCGCGTACAGGGCTATCACCCACTATGGCCGCACTTTCCAGAGCGTTCCGCTAATCTCAAAGCCACTTAAGGGCTAGTCCCCGTTCGCTCGCCACTACTAAGGGAATCTCGGTTGATTTCTTTTCCTCAGGGTACTTAGATGTTTCAGTTCCCCTGGTTCGCCTCTTGCACCTATGTATTCAGTACAAGATAACCATCTTGTGATGGCTGGGTTCCCCCATTCAGACATCTCCGGATCAAAGTCTGTTTGCCGACTCCCCGAAGCTTTTCGCAGGCTACCACGTCTTTCATCGCCTCTGACTGCCAAGGCATCCACCGTATGCGCTTCTTCACTTGACCATATAACCCCAAGCAATCTGGTTATACTGTGAAGACGACATTCGCCGAAAATTCGAATTTCTCAATTAAGAGAACTCACAAATTTTACCTTAGCCTGATCACCACCAGTGAAAGTGGATCTCAGTCTATCTTTCTATCACATACCCAAATTTTTAAAGAACGAACCAGTCAAAGACTAGAAATCAACATTCACCATCACAGCGATGGAATGCTCATTTCTAAGCTCTTACTTCAGAAGCAGTAGTGGTGGAGCCAAGCGGGATCGAACCGCTGACCTCCTGCGTGCAAGGCAGGCGCTCTCCCAGCTGAGCTATGGCCCCGTATTTCTACAGGCGTTTCCCACACAAAATTGGTGGGTCTGGGCAGATTCGAACTGCCGACCTCACCCTTATCAGGGGTGCGCTCTAACCAACTGAGCTACAGACCCAATTTCGGGCTGCTTCTTTCGTCTTCTTCAATGAATCAAGCAATTCGTGTGGGAACTTATGGAGCAGCTGATGTCGTCGATTAAGGAGGTGATCCAGCCGCAGGTTCCCCTACGGCTACCTTGTTACGACTTCACCCCAGTCATGAATCACACCGTGGTAACCGTCCTCCCGAAGGTTAGACTAGCTACTTCTGGTGCAACCCACTCCCATGGTGTGACGGGCGGTGTGTACAAGGCCCGGGAACGTATTCACCGCGACATTCTGATTCGCGATTACTAGCGATTCCGACTTCACGCAGTCGAGTTGCAGACTGCGATCCGGACTACGATCGGTTTTATGGGATTAGCTCCACCTCGCGGCTTGGCAACCCTTTGTACCGACCATTGTAGCACGTGTGTAGCCCAGGCCGTAAGGGCCATGATGACTTGACGTCATCCCCACCTTCCTCCGGTTTGTCACCGGCAGTCTCCTTAGAGTGCCCACCATAACGTGCTGGTAACTAAGGACAAGGGTTGCGCTCGTTACGGGACTTAACCCAACATCTCACGACACGAGCTGACGACAGCCATGCAGCACCTGTCTCAATGTTCCCGAAGGCACCAATCCATCTCTGGAAAGTTCATTGGATGTCAAGGCCTGGTAAGGTTCTTCGCGTTGCTTCGAATTAAACCACATGCTCCACCGCTTGTGCGGGCCCCCGTCAATTCATTTGAGTTTTAACCTTGCGGCCGTACTCCCCAGGCGGTCAACTTAATGCGTTAGCTGCGCCACTAAGAGCTCAAGGCTCCCAACGGCTAGTTGACATCGTTTACGGCGTGGACTACCAGGGTATCTAATCCTGTTTGCTCCCCACGCTTTCGCACCTCAGTGTCAGTATCAGTCCAGGTGGTCGCCTTCGCCACTGGTGTTCCTTCCTATATCTACGCATTTCACCGCTACACAGGAAATTCCACCACCCTCTACCATACTCTAGCTCGCCAGTTTTGGATGCAGTTCCCAGGTTGAGCCCGGGGATTTCACATCCAACTTAACGAACCACCTACGCGCGCTTTACGCCCAGTAATTCCGATTAACGCTTGCACCCTCTGTATTACCGCGGCTGCTGGCACAGAGTTAGCCGGTGCTTATTCTGTCGGTAACGTCAAAATTGCAGAGTATTAATCTACAACCCTTCCTCCCAACTTAAAGTGCTTTACAATCCGAAGACCTTCTTCACACACGCGGCATGGCTGGATCAGGCTTTCGCCCATTGTCCAATATTCCCCACTGCTGCCTCCCGTAGGAGTCTGGACCGTGTCTCAGTTCCAGTGTGACTGATCATCCTCTCAGACCAGTTACGGATCGTCGCCTTGGTGAGCCATTACCTCACCAACTAGCTAATCCGACCTAGGCTCATCTGATAGCGCAAGGCCCGAAGGTCCCCTGCTTTCTCCCGTAGGACGTATGCGGTATTAGCGTTCCTTTCGAAACGTTGTCCCCCACTACCAGGCAGATTCCTAGGCATTACTCACCCGTCCGCCGCTGAATCCAGGAGCAAGCTCCCTTCATCCGCTCGACTTGCATGTGTTAGGCCTGCCGCCAGCGTTCAATCTGAGCCATGATCAAACTCTTCAGTTCAAACATCTTTGGGTTTTTAAGAAACCCTAAACTTGGCTCAGCAATCGTTGGTTACATCTTTGATTTCTCGCGGAGTAACTTGTGATGCTGATAATCTTGTTGACTATCAGTCTGACTCCACAAGCACCCACACGAATTGCTTGATTCAGTTGTTAAAGAGCGGTTGGTCAAGATCTTTCGTCTCAACCGAGGCGCGCATTCTACAGCAGCCTCATTTGCTGTCAAGTGATTATTTTCAGAAGCTTTCGAAGATTTCTTCAACAACTTCAACCACTTGCGCTTCCGATCTCTCGTTAGCGGGAGGCGAATTCTACAGCGTTACACGCTGCTGTCAACACCTCTTTTTCAGCCACTTCCAAACCTCGATGCACTGAAGCCCTGCACTGCCGAAACCTACTTAACTCATTGAATCTCAAGGAGTTTTTCATTTCGACTGCGCCGGAAGTGGGGCGAATTATAGACATCTGAAATTCGCCGTCAACCCCTTATTTCAACTTCACTCAGATTTCAGCGTAATCCGCGCAAAAGCCTTCTTGCCAGCCTGACAAACGTGAGTCGCGCCCAGTACGTATATAAAGGAACGATCAACCACCTCACCATCTATACGCACACCACCGGAAGCCAGCAGGTCACGCGCAGCCGCCGAGTTCTTCACCAAGCCCGCCTTATTAAGAACAGCAGCAATCGGCATATCCTCGGCAGCAGTCAGCTCGACCTCTGGCAGATCATCCGGCAGCTCGCCATCCTTCATCCGGTTACCCGCACCACGGTGAGCATTGGCCGCAGCCTCTTCACCGTGGAAGCGCGCAACAATCTCTTCCGCCAGCTTGATCTTGATATCACGCGGATTGGCACCCGCTTCAACATCGGCGCGAAAAGCGTTGATCTCATCCATCGAACGGAAGCTGAGCAACTCGAAGTAGCGCCACATCAGCGCATCGGGAATCGAGACCAGCTTGCTGTACATGACGCCCGGCGCTTCCTGGATACCGACGTAGTTGCCCAGCGACTTGGACATCTTCTTCACGCCATCCAGACCTTCAAGCAACGGCATCGTCAGGATGCACTGCGCCTCCTGACCATAACCACGTTGCAGCTCACGCCCCATCAGCAGGTTGAACTTCTGATCGGTACCACCCAACTCCACATCAGCGCGCAACGCTACAGAGTCATAACCCTGAACCAGCGGATAGAGGAACTCGTGAATGGCGATCGGCTGATTGGTGGTGTAGCGCTTATCGAAGTCGTCACGCTCGAGCATACGAGCGACGGTGTACTGCGAGGTCAGACGAACAAAGTCTGCAGGCCCCATCTGATCCATCCAGGTGGAGTTGAACGCGACTTCGGTTTTCGCCGGATCAAGAATCTTGAACACCTGAGTCTTGTAGGTCTCGGCGTTTTCCAGAACCTGCTCACGAGTCAGCGGAGGGCGAGTGGCGCTCTTGCCGCTAGGATCACCGATCATCCCGGTGAAATCACCAATAAGGAAGATCACCTGATGCCCCAGCTCCTGGAACTGGCGCAGCTTATTAATAAGCACAGTGTGACCAAGGTGCAGATCCGGCGCAGTTGGATCGAAGCCGGCCTTGATTCGCAGCGGCTGGCCACGCTTGAGCTTTTCGATCAGCTCGGACTCGACCAACAGTTCTTCCGCACCACGTTTAATCAGCGCTAGCTGCTCTTCAACCGACTTCATAACAGACCCGCAAGGCTCAGATTCAAAGGGAACCAACCATACAAGATCGCGCACCAAATACAAGGTTTGCCCGGCGCACGGACGCCAATCCACGGAGAGAGCGCCCGCAGACTTGCTTCAGAGATGATTTGGTTATATTTTATACAGTTATTTCATCTTCATCATGTCATTCATCTTTTCCAATTCATCTTTTTCAAAGTCAAATTACTTATGACCACTGAACCGTCTAAAGCGCCACCGCTTTACCCGAAGACCCACCTGCTCGCCGCAAGTGGGATCGCCGCCCTTCTCAGCCTGGCGCTCCTGGTGTTTCCATCCAGTGATGTTGAAGCCAAAAAGACAACGCTGAGCCTTGAACTGGAAAGTCCTGCTGAACAACTGACACAAGATCAAGACGCTGCCGACGCGGCTCAAGCCACAAACGAATCCGTAGCCTCTCCTTTCGCGCAGATCGAAAACAGCGCCGAAGAGACGCAGGAAACCGCTCAGGCCGCACCAGCGCCGACACCGGTAGTTGAAGAAAAGAAGGCTCCAAATCACAGGGAAGTGATCGTCTCCAAGGGCGATACGCTTTCCACACTGTTCGAGAAAGTCGGCCTCCCGGCCGCGGCCGTCCATGAAGTGCTGGCCAGCGATAAACAAGCCAAGCAGTTCAGCCAGCTCAAACACGGCCAGAAACTCGAATTCGAATTGAATCCACAAGGCCAGCTGACCAACCTGCACAGCAAGGTCAGCGACGTTGAAACCATCACCCTGACCAAAAACGACAAGGGTTATGTGTTCAACCGCGTGACTGCCAAACCGACTGTCCGCACTGCTTATGTACACGGCGTGATCAACAGCTCTCTGTCGCAGTCCGCCGCCCGCGCAGGCCTGTCCCACAGCCTGACCATGGACATGGCCAGCGTGTTCGGCTACGACGTCGACTTCGCCCAGGATATCCGCCAAGGCGATGAGTTCGATGTGATCTATGAACAGAAAGTGGTCAACGGCAAAGCCGTTGGCAACGGTCCGATCCTGTCCGCCCGCTTCACCAACCGCGGCAAGACTTACACCGCCGTGCGTTACACCAACAAGCAGGGCAACAGCAGCTACTACACCGCCGATGGCAACAGCATGCGCAAGGCGTTCATCCGTACACCGGTGGACTTCGCCCGCATCAGCTCGAAATTCTCCATGGGCCGCAAACACCCGATCCTCAACAAGATCCGCGCCCACAAAGGCGTCGACTACGCCGCCCCACGGGGTACGCCGATCAAGGCTGCCGGCGACGGCAAAGTGCTGCTGGCCGGCCGTCGCGGCGGTTACGGCAACACCGTGATCATCCAGCACGGCAACACTTACCGTACGCTGTATGGCCACATGCAGGGCTTCGCCAAGGGCGTGAAGACCGGCGGCACCGTCAAACAGGGCCAGGTGATCGGTTATATCGGTACCACCGGCCTGTCCACGGGGCCGCACCTGCACTATGAGTTCCAGGTCAACGGCGTTCACGTCGATCCATTGGGCCAGAAGCTGCCGATGGCCGACCCGATCGCCAAATCCGAACGTGCCCGCTTCCTGGCGCAGAGCCAGCCGCTGATGGCTCGCATGGACCAGGAAAAGGCCACCATGCTGGCTTCGAGCAAACGTTAAGCCATGGCTCTTTATATCGGCGTGATGTCCGGCACCAGTCTCGACGGGCTGGACATCGCCCTGATCGAGCAATCCTCGGCGATCAATCTGGTCGCCACGCACTACATCCCCATGCCAGATACCCTGCGCGCCGAGCTGCTTGGCTTGTGCGCCAGCGGCCCTGACGAAATCGCCCGTTCGGCGATTGCCCAGCAGAACTGGGTGAAGCTCGCCGCGCAGGGGATTCACGCCCTGCTCGAACAGCAACAGCTCAAACCCGAAGCCATTCGCGCGATCGGCAGCCACGGCCAGACCATTCGCCACGAACCCGCACGCGGTTTCACCGTGCAGATCGGCAACCCCGCGCTGCTGACCGAGCTGACCGGCATTACAGTCGTCAGTGACTTCCGCAGCCGCGACGTAGCCGCTGGCGGCCAGGGCGCTCCGCTGGTTCCGGCCTTTCATGAAGCGTTATTCGAAGAGCATATCGGCAACCGCGCGGTCTTGAATGTCGGCGGTTTCAGCAATCTCAGTCTGATCGAGCCGAACAAGCCTGTAGCCGGTTTCGACTGCGGGCCGGGGAATGTGCTGATGGATGCCTGGATTCATCAGCAACGGGGCGAGAACTACGACCGCAACGGACAGTGGGCAGCCAGTGGCAAGGTTGAGCCTACCCTGCTGAAAGCCCTGCTCGGCGATCCGTTTTTCGCGACCCAAGGCCCGAAGAGCACCGGCCGCGAAGTCTTCAACCTGCCATGGCTGGAGCAGCAACTGTCGCGCCTGCCAGGTTTCGCCCCCGAACACGTACAGGCAACGCTGCTCGAACTGACCGCGTTGACCATCGTCGAATCGCTGCAAAGCGCTCAATCGAATACCGAAGAACTCCTGGTCTGCGGCGGCGGCGCCCACAACGCCACGCTGATGAAGCGCTTGGCCGACCTGCTACCCAACGCAAAAGTCGCCAGTACCGCGACCCACGGCGTCGATCCGGACTGGGTCGAGGCCATGGCCTTCGCCTGGCTGGCCCACTGCTGTCTGGAAGGGATCGCCGCCAATCGCCCGAGCGTCACCGGCGCCAGAGGCCTGCGCGTACTCGGCGCCATCTACCCCAACTGACAAATCGCAGATAACAAAACGCCGCAGAACCGTGAGGTTCTGCGGCGTTTTGTTGTGTACGGTGAAGCGCGATCAGATCGAGAACGAGGAGCCGCAACCACACGTGGTGGTGGCATTCGGGTTCTTGATCACGAAACGCGAGCCTTCCAGACCTTCCTGATAATCCACCTCGGCACCCGCCAGGTACTGGAAACTCATCGGATCGACCACCAGACTGACGCCTTCGCGCTCGACGATGGTGTCGTCCTCGGCCACATCTTCATCGAAGGTGAAGCCGTACTGAAACCCAGAACAACCGCCGCCCGTAACGAATACGCGCAGCTTCAAGCGATCATTCCCCTCTTCATCGACCAGGCTCTTCACCTTGTGCGCGGCACCTTGAGTGAATTGCAAAGCCGTGGGGGTGAAGGATTCGACGCTCATGCTGACTATCTCCCGGCGTTACGCCGCCATATTGCGTGATGACGCGCATTATCCGCTTGTCCTAGAAAATCGGTCAACTATTGTTACGGTATATCAATAAAGCCGTTCAACCGACCAGAATGCAAAAAGGCCCGTCAAACGGGCCTTTTTACCAAGCAAGATCAGTCGTTACGGCAGCATGCCCGCGTGGGACAGACCCAGACGTTCATCCAGCCCGAACAGGATGTTCATGTTCTGCACCGCCTGACCCGACGCGCCCTTGACCAGGTTGTCGATCACCGAAAGCACCACCACCAGATCACCATCCTGTGGACGGTGAACCGCGATTCGGCAGACGTTGGCGCCACGCACGCTGCGGGTTTCCGGATGGCTGCCGGCCGGCATCACGTCGACGAACGGCTCATTGGCATAACGTTTCTCGAACAACGCCTGCAGATCCACCGAGCGATCCACGACGGTCGCGTAGAGCGTGGAGTGAATGCCACGGATCATCGGCGTCAGGTGCGGCACGAAAGTCAGACCGACATCCTTGCCTGCGGCACGACGCAGCCCCTGACGAATTTCCGGCAGATGACGGTGACCTTTCACCGCATAGGCCTTCATGCTTTCCGACGTCTCGGAGTACAGCGAGCCTACGGCAGCGCCACGACCGGCGCCACTGACACCGGATTTGCAGTCGGCGATCAGGTGGGCAGCGTCGGCAATGCCCGCCTCAAGCAACGGCAGGAAACCCAGCTGCGTCGCGGTCGGATAGCAACCCGGCACCGCAATCAGACGCGCTTTCCTGATCTGCTCACGATTGACTTCCGGCAAACCGTAAACCGCCTCGTCCAGCAGCTCCGGCGCGCCGTGCGGCTGGCCGTACCACTTGGCCCATTCATCGGCGTCCTGCAGACGGAAGTCTGCCGACAGGTCGATAACCTTGGTGCCGGCCGCCAGCAGTTCGCCGGCCAGTGCGTGGGCAACACCGTGCGGAGTGGCAAAGAACACCACGTCGCAAGCGCCCAGGGTCTTGATGTCCGGCACGCTGAATGCCAGACCGTCGTAGTGACCGCGCAGGTTCGGGTACATATCAGCCACGGCCAGACCGGCCTCGGATCGGGAAGTGATCACTACCACTTCTGCCTGCGGATGCTGTGCCAACAGACGCAGCAGTTCGACACCAGTGTAACCCGTGCCGCCGACGATACCGACCTTGACCATAAACCTGCCCTCAACGAACCCACTGGAAAGCCGTCGATAATAGGGGCCGCGCGCCCCTGCGACAACCGTCAAGGTGACGTGCGGACGCTCAAGCCTCTACTATCCGGCCTACCGTGAATTAGGGAATAACCAAAAATGCTCTATCTGTGGATCAAAGCGCTTCATATCGTCAGCATCGTGTGCTGGTTTGCCGGCCTCTTCTATCTTCCGCGACTGTTCGTTTATCACGCGCAAAGTGAAGACACGATCAGCAAGGAACGCTTCAGCATCATGGAGCGCAAGCTCTATCGCGGCATCATGGGCCCGGCGATGATCGCCGCGCTGATCTTCGGCGGCTGGCTGATCTACCTGAACCCGGGCATCTTCAGCAGCGGTGGCTGGATCCACGCCAAACTGACCCTGGTCGTGCTGTTGATCGGCTATCACCACATGTGCGGCGCGCAGGTAAAACGTTTTGCCCGTGGCGAGAACACCCGCAGCCATGTCTTTTATCGCTGGTTCAATGAAGTGCCGGTTCTGATATTGCTGGCTATCGTAATTCTGGTCGTGGTCAAGCCGTTCTAAATTCAACAAATACAACTTTCCGGGGTACTTCCGATGTCGCTGCCCGCTCTGCTCGAACAACGTCTGCGTCTGCCTGTGGTGGCAGCGCCGATGTTCCTCATCTCCAACCCTGAACTGGTGCTGGCGTGCTGCCGCAACGGCGTGGTTGGCAGCTTCCCGGCGCTGAACCAACGCGAAAGCAGCGGGTTCAAGGCCTGGCTGGAGCAGATCGAAGCGGGGCTGGCGACATTGGAGAATCCGGCGCCGTACGCGGTGAACCTGATCGTCCACCACAGCAACCCGCGCTTGCAGGCTGACCTGGACATCTGCGTCGAGCACAAAGTCCCCATCGTCATCACCAGCCTCGGCGCGGTGAAGGAACTGGTGGACGCCGTGCACAGTTACGGCGGCCTGGTCTTCCACGACGTGACGACCCGGCGCCACGCCGAGAAAGCTGCCGAGGCCGGTGTCGATGGTTTGATCGCCGTCGCAGCCGGTGCCGGTGGGCACGCCGGGACCTGGAGCCCGTTTTCGCTGATCGCCGAGATCCGCGAGTTCTTCGACAAGACCCTGTTGCTTGCAGGATGTTTGAACCACGGGCATGAGATTCTCGCCGCACAACTGCTCGGCGCGGATCTGGCCTACTTCGGCACGCGATTTATCGGCACCACTGAAAGTCATGCGCCTGACGCCTATAAGGAGATGCTGCTGACTGCCAAAGCCGCCGACATCATTCATACTCCTGCCGTGTCCGGTGTACCGGCCAGTTTCATGCGCCAAAGCCTGGAGGCCGCCGGTTTCGACATGGCCGCCCTGCAAGGCAAGGGTGAAGTGAATTTCGGCGACAAGCTCAAGCCGATCAACGACGAAGCCAAGGCCTGGAAAACCGTGTGGTCGGCGGGTCAGGGCGTAGGGCAGATCGACGATCTGCCAAGCGTGGATCAACTGGTGGCGCGTCTCGATGCCGAATACCGCCAGGCCCTGGAGCACGCAGCGCAACTGCCGAAACGCTGGCCACGCTGAAAGAAACCCGGCCAGTCGCTGCCTGACTGGCCTTAGACTCAATTTATCTCGCGACAAGGATGCCTCGGCCATGAGCGAACCCCGTTACAAGATCGTTTTCGACGGCGCGCTCCAGCCCGGCGTCGATATCACCACGGCCAAGCTCAACCTGGCCGATCTGTTCAAAAGCGATGTCGCCGCCATCGAGCGCCTGTTCAATGGCCGCATCGTCGCGCTCAAGCGTGATCTGTCGCACAGCGATGCGCAGACCTATCTGCAAGCACTGGGCAAGACCGGAATCGATGCCCGGATCGAAACCGAAACGCCCATCGAGCTGAACCTGTCGGATGTCCACGAGCAAAGCGCCGCCGTCGCGGAGCCTGACTCGCCTTATGCGCCCCCTCGCGCCGCCGTCGGTGAAAACCTGCCGGCATTCGCCACCCTCAAACCGTTCAGCGTCGAGGGCCGGATTGGCCGTTTGCGTTACCTGGCATGGTCGATGGTGTTGAGCCTGGTCGCCCTGCCAATCGTCAGCGTGTTCGCGCTGATCGGTCTGGGCCTGGTGAGCGCCGACTCGACGACCGGCCTGATCATCGGCGGTCTCCTCGCCTTCTTCCTGTTTCTGGCCTTCGCGATCGTCGGCATCCTGTTCAGCATTCAGCGCTTGCACGATATCGGCTGGTCCGGGTGGCTCTGGCTGCTGACGCTGGTGCCGTTCGTGGGCAGCTTCTTCCCGCTGGTGATCATGGTCGTGCCGGGCAATACCGGCGCCAACCGCTATGGCCCACCGCCTCCGCCGAACAGCACGGCAGTCAAAGTGCTGTGCTCGCTGTGGATCGTGTTTATCGGGCTGTTCTTTGTGGGTGGCTTGCTGGGCGGGATCACTGCCATTCAGCAGGAATATGAAAGCAGCCTTGAAAGCAGCTACGAGAGTGGTTCGGTCACCACCGATGAAATCGATGTCGAAGTCGAGCCCGCCGCGAATTCGGCAGACGATGCAGCCGAAGCCGCCCTCGCCCCTGTAGACTCTGCGAAAGAATGAACAACGCTCCCCGCCGTGACACCTGCGTCCACGGCGCGGCGCTGTTGCGATGGAGATTTGCATGACCCGTTACGCTCTGATCACCGGCGCCTCCAGCGGCATCGGCCTGGCCATGGCCGAAGCCCTGGCGCGCCGTGGCCGCAGCCTGATTCTGGTGGCCCGCCAGCGTGATCAGCTGGAAAGCATTGCGATTGAACTGACCCAGCGCTTCGGCGTGGAGGTGCTGTTCCGCGCCTGCGATCTCGGTGAGCCGCTGCGCCTGTCCGGTTTTCTGCTGGAGCTGGAAGAAGGCGACCGGCAGATCGATCTGCTGGTCAATTGCGCCGGCATCGGTACTTGCGGCCCGTTCCTGGCCCAGGACTGGATGACCGAACAGGATCTGATCGAAGTGAACATCCTCGCCCTCACCCGCCTCTGCCATGCCATCGGCAACAGCATGGCGTTGCAGGGCGGCGGGCAGATTCTCAATGTCGCGTCGGTGGCGGCCTTCAACCCCGGGCCGTGGATGAGCACCTACTACGCCAGCAAGGCGTATGTCCTGCACTTCTCGGAAGCACTTCGGGTGGAACTGAAGAAATGCGCGGTCAAGGTGTCGGTGCTCTGCCCCGGTCCGACCCGCACTGCGTTCTTCAGCACGGCACAACTGAACAACGACAAGCTTAACGCCAGCAAATTGCTGATGAGCCCCGAGGAGGTCGCGCTGTATACCGTGCGCGCCCTGGAGAAAAACCGCGCGATCATCATTCCCGGACGCCGAAACCGCTGGTTTGCCTTTTTGCCCCGGCTCGGTTCGCGCTGGCTCAATCGCACGATTGTCGGCATGGTCAACAAGGCTTACTGCCCGCGCTGAAGGGCCGGCAGGCAAATGGCTGGGCGCGGTGTTCCCTCGTGGGTACACTCAGGCCAGCCCAAACAACGGAGAAAACAGCTGTGGATACTCTGTTCACCAAGATCATCAACCGGGAAATCCCGGCGAAGATCATCTACGAGGACGACCAGGTTCTGGCGTTCCACGATATCGCCCCACAGGCACCGGTGCATTTTCTGGTGATCCCGAAGAAACCGGTGCGCACTCTCAACGACCTGACCGAAGACGACAAGGCACTGGCCGGGCATATCCTGTTCACCGCCCAGCGTCTGGCGCTGGAGCTGGGTTGCGAGGAAGGCTTCCGGGTGGTGATGAACTGCAATGAAAAGGGCGGGCAGACGGTCTACCACATTCATATGCACGTACTCGGTCAACGCCAGATGAACTGGCCGCCGGGCTGATCGACCTCGAAATCTGTGGGAGCGCCCTGCTCCCACATGACCCAGCGCAAACCTTCCCCGGCCGATTCGGTTAAACTGACCGCCGAGATTCTTCCCGGAGGTCAGCATGACTACCCAACGTCACTACTCGCCCATTGATCGTCTTCTGCTGCAAGCCGATGCCGCGATGCGTACCCTGCTGCCCTTCAGCGGCCAGCCGTACCGTCCGTCGCCGGCAATCGTGCAGCCCGATGTGCAGATGAGCGATGAGGACACCCGCCACGTCGCCGGCCTGATGCGCATCAACCACACCGGTGAAGTCTGCGCCCAGGCGCTGTATCAGGGCCAGGCGCTGACCGCCAAGCTGCCACAGGTGCGCGAGGCCATGGAGCATGCGGCCGAAGAAGAGATCGATCATCTGGTCTGGTGCGAACAGCGCATTCACCAGCTGGGCAGCCACACCAGTGTGCTCAATCCGCTGTTCTATGGCATGTCGTTCGGGATCGGCGCAGTCGCCGGGTTGATCAGCGATAAAGTCAGCCTCGGATTTGTCGCCGCCACCGAGCATCAGGTGTGCAAGCATCTGAACGAGCATCTGGAGCAACTGCCGGCCGAGGACGAAAAATCCCGGGCGATTCTGGAGCAGATGCGTATCGATGAAGAACATCACGCGGAAAGCGCGCTGGAGGCCGGCGGTTTCCGCTTCCCGGCGCCGGTGAAGTTCGGCATGAGCCTGTTGGCCAAAGTGATGACCAAGAGCACTTACCGAATCTGAAAAACGCCCATAAAAAAGGCGACTGCCGCAAAGCCGTCGCCTTTTTTTGTGCCCGGATTTCTTAGCTCGGCATATTGCGCGCGTAGAAGATTTCCAGCATTTCGTGTTTCACACGCTCGGTCACCTGAGCACGTTGCTCGGAAGACAGGTTGCTGGTGGCATCGCCGAACAGGTAGTTGTCCAGTTCGAAGTTCTTCAGCAGCATTTTGGTGTGGAACAGGTTTTCCTGGTACACGTTCACGTCGGTCATCTGGTACGCGTCGCGGGTGTCTTCGGAGAGGTAGTTCTGGATCGAGTTGATCTCGTGGTCGATGAAGTGCTTGTTGCCTTCAACGTCACGGGTAAAGCCGCGCACACGGTAATCCACGGTCACGATGTCCGAATCGAACTGGTGAATGAGGAAATTGAGCGCTTTGAGCGGTGAAATGACACCACAGGTCGACACGTCGATGTCCACACGGAAGGTCGCGATACCGGCGTCCGGATGGATTTCCGGGTAGGTGTGCACCGTGATGTGGCTCTTGTCGAGGTGGGCCAGGATGATTTCGGGCAATGGGCCCGGGGACTCTTCGATCTGGCTTTCGGTCGGGGTCACCGGCTCTTCCGAGATCAGAATCGTGACGCTGGCACCCTGAGGCTCATAATTCTGACTCGCAATGTTCAGAATGTTGGCACCAATGATTTCGACAACTTCCGTGAGGATCTGCGTCAGGCGTTCGGCGTTGTACTCTTGATTGATGTACTCGACGTAAGCCTGCTGGTCTTGCGGGGTTTCCGCGTAGCAGATGTCATAGATGTTGAAGCTCAAGGTCTTTGTCAGGTTATTGAACCCGTGGAGCTTGAGTTTGCTTTTCACCGTTAAAAACTCTCTATGTATGCGGCACGGCCGCGTGATCAAGCATGCCCGTCAAGTGCGAACAACGCACCTGCGTAGGACGGTTAACACCTCTTCGCGATGGCGATTTTGGTTATCTGTTCAGGCGGATGACCCGTCGGTTGACTGATCACGGCCCTGAAAAAAGTGGCGCATTATGCAGACGTCAGCGGGGGATCGCCAGAGTCTGCACTGCTTTTATGATAGTTGAATGTCGGCTCAGCCGAGTTCGACGATTTCGTAGTCGTGGGTGATCGCCACACCGGCGGCGCCGAGCATGATCGAGGCCGAGCAGTACTTCTCGGCAGACAGTTCGATGGCGCGTTTGACCTGGGCTTCTTTCAGGCCCCGGCCCTTGACCACGAAGTGCATGTGGATCTTGGTGAACACTTTCGGATCTTCGGTCGCGCGTTCGGCTTCCAGAAAGGCTTCGCAGCTTTCAACGGCCTGACGGGACTTCTTCAAAATGCTGACCACATCGAAATTGCTGCAACCGCCGACACCCAGCAGGAGCATTTCCATCGGGCGGA
This sequence comes from Pseudomonas fitomaticsae, assembly GCF_021018765.1. Classification (GTDB taxonomy): domain Bacteria; phylum Pseudomonadota; class Gammaproteobacteria; order Pseudomonadales; family Pseudomonadaceae; genus Aquipseudomonas; species Aquipseudomonas fitomaticsae. The sequence goes on from NZ_CP075567.1 coordinate 6,035,539, forward strand.
CACCCAGGTTACGACCACCGGCGTCCGGCGGACCGTCCATGACCACGACATGACCGCTGCCGGATTCGCCGAGGAACATGGCTTCGCCAGCCCATTGGATGCGTGCCTTCATCGCCAAGACTCCACTGTAGAAAAAAGGGTCGCCAGCTTAGCACAGGGCCCCGCCCGGACAGCGAGCACGTTCCTAGGACGAATGCACCTTTAACGTAGGTGATTTCTCGAAATTTCGACGAAGTGTCTGGTAAGCTGGCGCCAATTCGCTGGCGCCCGCGCCAGACTGTTTTACGACCGCCTCAGCGCCTCATATAAAAACCAAATATAACCGTGCAGTCTTTTCGGGATACAACCATGGTTGGTATTACCCCCACACCCAAAATCAAGAACCTCGACAAGCTGCTGATGCATTGCCAGCGCCGGCGTCATGCGGCCAAGAGCAACATCATCTGCGCCGGGGATCGCTCCGACACGCTGTACTTCATCATCCGCGGCTCGGTCACGATCCTGATCGAAGACGACGACGGCCGCGAGATGATCATCGCCTACCTGAATGCCGGGGACTTCTTCGGCGAGCTGGGTCTGTTCGAAGAAGCCGGCCAGGAACAGCAGCGCAGCGCCTGGGTGCGGGCCAAGGTTGAATGCGAAGTCGCGGAAATCAGCTACGCCAAGTTCCGCGAACTGTCGCAACAGGATCCGGACATTCTTTACGTCCTCAGCGGACAAATCGCACAACGCCTGCGCAACACCACACGCAAGGTCGGCGACCTGGCGTTCTTCGACGTCACCGGTCGCGTCGCTCGCTGCCTGCTTGAGCTGTGCAAACAACCGGACGCGATGACCCACCCGGACGGCATGCAGATCAAGGTGACCCGTCAGGAAATCGGCCGGATTGTCGGTTGCTCGCGAGAGATGGTCGGTCGCGTGCTCAAGGATCTTGAGGAACGCAACCTGGTGGATGTGAAAGGCAAGACCATGGTGGTCTTCGGCACTCGCTGAGTTCCAAAGCTCAGGCGGCGTAGATCTGCGCCAGCATCAAACGAAAGAGTTCATCGAGACGCGCCAGTGCATGGGGCGCCGGGAATTTCTCATGCAGAGCGATGTGGCTGGCGGCACGTACCCGCTGCTCCAGACCACACGCTTCGTTGAAGCGGTTGACCGCCGCGACCATCGACTCACGTTCGTCATCCACCAGCATCGCACCGTGTACCAACCCCACCGGACGCTGGCCGCCCTGACTCTGGCGCCAGCGCTGGGCGGTACCGACCATCTTGCGACCGTCGAGATTGACGTTGAAGCGACCGTCGCAGAACGCACCGTCGATTTCACCCAACGACGAAGTGCCACCCAATTCATCCAGCAACTCACAGATCGGATCACACAACCGCCGATAGCCGGTTTCGATGCGGTTCAGATCACCTTCACTGCGAGGCGGTGCATAGACCAGGGCAATATTGATGGTGGAAGCCGATTGCGGAACAGGTTCGCCGCCAGTTTCACGCAGCAACACCGGCCAACCGGCCGTGGCGGAGACTTCGCAGGCGTGATCGAATCCGGGGAGGCGGTTCAAACGGCGCGGCATGACCAAAGCGCGATCGCTGGGCTGCCAGAACAGCAAGCCAAATTCGGCATCACCAGCGCAGACCGAGGCCAGCAGATCCTGCTCGGCTTGCAGGCCGGCTTCGATGGTCAGGGAAACTGGAGTCATAAAGAAGTCCGTTAGACGATCAGTCTGTGGTGAATCTTATAGCCTCTTCGCGAGCAAGCCCGCTCCCACATTAGGAATGCATTTCTCCTGTGGGAGCGGGCTTGCCCGCGAATGAGTCGACTCGGCCTGAATGAATCAGTCGAGGGTCGAACCGCTCACTGGAACGCCGCGCTCCGGGAAGAACAGACGCTGCAGTTCAATGCCCGGGCTTTCGGCGCGCATGAACGCTTCGCCGACCAGGAACGCGTAAACATCGCTGATTTCCATCAGCTCGACATCGGCACGGTTGAGAATGCCGCTTTCGGTGATCACCAGACGATCACGCGGAATGCGCGGCAGCAGGTCGAGGGTGGTTTCCAGGCTGACGTCAAAGGTGTGCAGGTTGCGGTTGTTGACCCCGACCAGCGGCGTGTCGAGGGTTTTCAACGCGCGTTCCAGCTCATCGCCGTCGTGCACTTCCACCAGCACATCGAGGCCGACGTCTTTGGCGACCGACGCCAGTTCGGCCATTTTCACGTCATCCAGCGCGGAGACGATCAGCAGCACGCAATCGGCGCCCAGGGCACGGGCTTCGACGATCTGGTACGGATCGATCATGAAGTCCTTGCGGATCACCGGCAGCGAGCACGCCGCGCGGGCCTGTTGCAGGTAGGCATCGGCGCCCTGGAAGTAGTCGATATCAGTCAGCACCGACAGGCAGGTCGCCCCGCCCTTCTCGTAGCTTTTGGCGATGTCGGCAGGAACGAAGTTCTCGCGGATCACGCCCTTGCTCGGCGACGCCTTCTTGATTTCGGCGATCACTGCCGGTTGTTTCTTCTTGGCCTGCGCCAGCAATGCCTGGGCAAAACCACGGGGTGCATCGGCCGCCTTGGCCAGACTTTCCAGCTCGCTCAGGCTCACACGAGCGCTACGCTCGGCGACTTCCTGAACCTTGCGGGCCAGAATGTTTTCCAGAACCGTCGGTACACTCATCCCTCATTCTCCACTTTGAATACCGCGGTAAAGGCACCCAACTCCTCGAGCTTTTCCCGAGCAAGACCGGTGTGCAGAGCGTCGTGGGCCAGTGCCACACCCTCTTTCAGACTTGTCGCCAGGTCGGCGGCATACAGCGCCGCACCGGCATTGAGCACGATCATTTCGGCAGCCTTCTGACCGTTCTCGGTCTTGCGCTTGCCCAGTGCATCGCGGATCAGCGCCAGCGACGCTTCCGGACCTTCGACTGACAGGCCGTGCAGGCTCTGGCTCTTCATGCCCAGATCTTCCGGCTCGACCCAATATTCGGTGATCTGATCGTCTTTCAGCTCGGCGACAAAGGTTGGTGCCGCCAGGCTGAATTCGTCCAGACCGTCCTTCGAATGCACCACCAGCACGTGCTTGCTGCCCAGACGCTGCAAGACTTCAGCCAACGGCCGGCACAGCGCCGGGGTGAACACGCCCACCACCTGATGTTTCACACCGGCCGGATTCGTAAGCGGGCCAAGCATGTTGAACAGGGTGCGCAGGCCGAGATCGCGACGCGGGCCGGCGGCGTACTTCATGGCTTTGTGGTGGGTCTGAGCAAACATGAAGCCGATGCCGACGTTGTCGATGCAGCGCGCCACCTGAACCGGGGTCAGGTTGAGGTAGATGCCGGCGGCCTCCAGCAGATCGGCACTGCCGCTCTTGCCCGACACCGCACGGTTACCGTGTTTGGCCACGGTGCAGCCAGCGGCGGCGACCACAAAGGAAGACGCAGTCGACACATTGAAAATGTTCGCGCCGTCACCGCCGGTGCCGACCACATCGACCACGCGGTCGAGGGTCTGGAGTTCGACCTTGTCCGCCAACTCGCGCATCACCGACACGGCGCCGACGATCTCGTCGATGCTCTCGCTCTTCATGCGCATGGCCATCATGAACGCGCCAATCTGCGCGTCCGTGCATTGGCCGGTCATGATTTCGCGCATCACGTCGCGCATTTCATCGGTGCTGAGGTCGAGGTGATCAACGATACGGCTCAGGGCTGTCTTGATATTCATGAAAAGTCCTTAGCGCGTGCCGCCGGTTTGTTTGAGGAAGTTGGCGAACAGTTCGTGGCCCTGCTCGGTGAGGATCGATTCCGGGTGGAACTGTACGCCCTCGATGTTCAGGGTCTTGTGACGCAGGCCCATGATTTCGTCGACCGAGCCGTCATCGTGCTGGGTCCACGCGGTCAGCTCCAGGCAATCGGGCAACGTTTCGTGTTTGACGATCAGGGAATGATAGCGAGTGACAGTCAGCGGACGGTTCAGACCGGCAAACACGCCCTTGTCCTCGTGGAATACCGGGCTAGTCTTACCGTGCATCACTTGGCGGGCGCGGACGACATCACCGCCAAAAGCCTGGCCGATGGACTGGTGACCGAGGCAGACACCGAGGATCGGCAGTTTGCCAGCGAAATGCTTGATGGCTTCGATGGAGATGCCGGCTTCGGTCGGTGTGCACGGGCCTGGGGATACGACGATCCGCTCAGGGTTGAGCGCTTCGATTTCGGCGATGGTCAGTTCGTCGTTGCGCACCACCTTGACCTCGGCACCCAGCTCGCCGAGGTATTGCACAACGTTGTAAGTAAAGGAGTCGTAGTTGTCGATCATCAGCAACATGGCGTTTCGAACCTCTTGAATTCTGACTTGAAGACAGCCTTCGGATGACTTGCCAGGGCGCTGCACACTGCAGGACGCGCAGGTCGCGTCGGCACAGCGGCATTTCAAACGGGCAAGGAAGGCAAAGCGATACAGATCCGGCGGGGCCGGCAGAAAAGATTCAGGCGCGCCAACGCCAGCGGGCGTGTGCCTTGATGACTTGATCCAGAAGTTTGCTGGTGATCAACACGGGGAAGGTCTCGTTCATACGTTTCGGCACAGTAACTTAGCTGGGCGGAGCGTGCAATATGGCCGGGGCCGTGGGGGATAAAACAATGGGAGGGTTGACGACCGATGGCAAAACGCCGGAGGTTTTTGGTACTGTCGTTTCGTTCCATACAACAATAAATAAACGGACTTGCTCATGATCAAACAGACGCTGTTTGTACCGCTCGCCGGATGCCTGCTCGCGATGGCCTGCGCCCAGGCGAACGCCGCACCCAATCCTTATTCGAATTTCGTGGTCTTCGGCGACAGCCTGAGCGATGCGGGGACTTTCACCGACAGCGGCGGTCCGGCCGGCGCCACCGAACGCTACACCAACCGCACGGGCCCGAACTATCAGGACGGCAGCGGTGAGTTCTACTCGCTCAACGCCACCCAATTGCTCGGTGGCCGTCTCGGCTTCACCCCCGATCAAACCGCCTCCTCGTCCTCGGCAGTTCGTGCCGGCCAAGGTCAGCCGGACGGTAACAACTGGGCCGTGGGCGGCTACCGCACCGACCAGATTCTCGACTCGATCACCAGCCAGTCCGCCACCGGCGAACGCACCCGCGCCGGTTATCTGCCGTCGAACGGTTTCCGTGCCGACCCGAATGCCCTGTATTACCTGACCGGGGGTGGCAACGACTTCCTTCAGGGCCGCGTCACCAGTCTTCCTCAGGCGAATGCCGCCGCCGATCGACTGGTCGACAGTGTACGCACACTGCAGGGCGCCGGTGCCCGTTACATCATGGTCTGGCTGCTGCCGGACATCGGCCTGACCCCGGCCATCAACGGTTCGCCGCTGCAGGCCTTCACCTCGCAACTCAGCGCCCAGTTCAATACTGAACTGGTCAGCCAGTTGCAGAGCGTCAACGCCAACGTCATTCCGCTGAACGTTCCGGTTCTGCTCAAAGAGGCATTCGCCAATCCGGCACAGTTCGGTCTGGCAACCGATCAGAATCTGGTCGGCACCTGCTTCAGCGGCAGCCGCTGCACCGAGAACGCCCGATATGGGATCAACAGCGCCACCCCGGACCCGACCAAGCTGATCTACAACGACGCCGTCCACCCGACCGAAGCCGGGCAGCGCCTGATTGCCGATTACGCTTACTCACTGCTGGCCGCGCCATGGGAAGCAACTCTGTTGCCGCAAATGGCTCAAGGCACCCTGCGCTCGCATCAGGATGAACTGCGCAACCAGTGGCTGGCGGATTGGGAAAACTGGCAAGCCGTTGGCCAATGGCGGGCGATTGTCGCCGGTGGCGGCCAGCATCAGGATTTCGACAGCCAGCGCAGCGGCGCCAGCGCCGACGGCAACGGTTACAACCTGAACATCGGCGGCAGCTACCGTCTCAACGACGCGTGGCGCGTGGGCGTGGCGGCTGGTTTCTACAACCAGAAACTCGAGGCCGGCGACAACGATTCGGACTACAAGCTGAACACTTATCTGGGCACCGCGTTCGCCCAGTACCAGCAGAACCGCTGGTGGGGTGATGCCGCCGTGACCGCCGGGCACCTGGATTACGACAGCCTCAAGCGCAAATTCCAGCTGGGGATCAACGAACGCGGCGAAAAAGGCGATACCGACGGCTATGTTCTGGCCTTCAGCGGACGCGTGGGTTACGACATTGCGCCAGAAGCGAGCAGCCCATGGCACCTGTCGCCATTCGTCAGCGCCGACTTTGCCAAGGTTGAAGTCGATGGCTATTCGGAAAACGGCGCCGACTCCACCGCGCTGACGTTCGATGACCAGTCGCGCATCTCCCGGCGTCTCGGCCTCGGGATCCAGGGCAAGTACCAGATCACCTCGCAGACCCAGGTGTTCGGCGAACTGGCCCATGAGCGCGAGTACAACGACGACACCCAGAATGTGACGATGAACCTCAACAGCCTGCCGAACAACCGCTACACCCTGGCCGGCTATACCCCTCAGACCAACCTGAACCGCTTGAACCTGGGCGTGAGCCACAACCTCACCAAGGATCTGGCATTGCGCGCGAGCTACGACATCCGCAAGGATGACGACTTCACCCAGCAAGGGATCAACGTTGGCGTAGCGCTCGACTTCTGATTCGCAGACCATAAAAAAAACGCGGCGCCCTCACAGGCGCCGCGTTTTTTTTATGGCTGAATCATCAATCACTCAGTCCGGGGTTTGCTCGGCCAGTGCAACAGCGCGGAACATCGCCCGGCGCTTGTTGATGGTTTCTTCCCACTCCAGCGCCGGCACCGAGTCGGCAACGATGCCGCCACCAGCCTGCACGTGCAGCTCGCCGTTCTTGATCACCGCTGTGCGGATCGCGATCGCGGTGTCCATGTTGCCGTTCCAGGCGAAGTAACCGACCGCCCCGCCATACACGCCACGCTTGACCGGCTCCAGCTCGTCGATGATTTCCATCGCGCGGATCTTCGGTGCACCGGACAAGGTGCCCGCCGGCAGGATCGCCCGCAGTGCGTCCATCGCCGTCAGCCCGGCTTTCAACTGGCCGGTCACGTTGGACACGATGTGCATCACGTTGGAATAACGCTCGATGACCATCTTCTCGGTGAGTTTCACCGAACCAATTTCCGATACGCGCCCGGTGTCGTTGCGACCGAGGTCGATCAGCATCAGGTGTTCGGCGATCTCCTTGTCATCGGACAGCAGGTCTTCTTCCAGCGCCACGTCTGCTTCTTCGGTAGCCCCACGAGGACGGGTCCCGGCAATCGGGCGCACGGTGATCAGGTTGTCTTCGACCCGCACCAGCACTTCCGGCGAACTGCCGACGACGTGGAAATCGCCGAAGTTGAAGAAGTACATGTACGGCGTCGGGTTGAAGCAACGCAGTGCGCGGTACAGATCGATCGGCGCCGCCTTGAAGTCGATCGACATGCGCTGGGACGGCACGACCTGCATGCAGTCACCGGCGAGGATGTATTCCTTGATGGTGTCGACGGCTTTTTCGTAGTCATCCTGGGTGAAACTGGAGCGGAACACCGGCTCGGCCGCCTGCTGCTTGCTGAAATCCAGGCCACGGCGCGGGGTGATCGGCTGACGCAGTTTTTCCAGCAGTTGCTGCAATTGCGCCTGGCCCTGCTCGTAGGCATCGGCCTGCGCCGGGTCGGCCAGCACGATCGCGTGCATCTTGCCGGCGAGGTTGTCGAACACCACCACCGCATCGGAGACCATCAGCAGGATGTCCGGCACGCCCAGCGGATCCGGGTTCGGGCATTTGCCGAGGCGTTTCTCTACATAGCGCACGCAGTCGTAACCGAAGTATCCGACCAGACCGCCGTTGAAGCGCGGCAGACCGGCAATGGTCGGCACGTTGTAACGGGCCTTGAAGGTTTCGACGAAGGCCAGCGGGTCTTCAACGTCGTGGCTTTCAGTTTCGATACCATCGACGGTGATACTCACGTGATGATCGTGAACCCGCAGCACGGTGCGGCACGGCAGGCCGATGATCGAGTAACGGCCCCATTTCTCGCCGCCCTGCACCGATTCGAGCAGGTAGGAGTTGGGCTGGTCGGCCAGTTTCAGGTAGATCGACAGCGGTGTGTCGAAGTCGGCCAGGGTTTCACAGGCCAGCGGGATGCGGTTGTAGCCGTCAGCGGCCAGACGCAGGAATTCTTCGCGGATCATAGGGTGCCTCGTGGTGTGAGGTGCAAATCAGTCAGGTGTGCAAACGCGCCGGCAGGCCGGCCAGGAACAAGTCAGGCGCGCCAACGCCAGCGGGCCAGGGCCTTGATGACTTTCATCCAGAGTTTGCGGGTGACCACCACGATGGCGTTTCCAGAAGGGGATTGAGAAGCGTCGGGCAACGTTATCTCAGCGGCCGTATCCAGGCAACCGGGAATTAGCTTGCGCAGATCGTCGATCACCAGCGCCGGGGATTCCTCGGCAATCGGTCGGCCATGGTTGTAGCCATAACTGAGCCCAACGCATTTGACCCCCGCCGCTTTCGCCGCCAGCACATCGCTGCGTGAATCACCAACGAACAGCGATTGCGAGGCCGGAATGCCGGACATCTTCATGACGAAGAACAGCGCCGCCGGGTCAGGTTTCTTCTGCGGCAGGGTGTCGCCGCCGATGATCCACTTGAAGTAGCGGCCGATCTTCATCTGATCCAGCAGCGGCGCGACGAAGCGCTCCGGCTTGTTGGTGATCAACGCCATGGCCACGCCCTGCTTGTGCAGCCATTTCAGGGTGTCGCGCACGCCGGGATAGACCACGGTCAGCTCATGGCTGGCGCCATAGGCTTCCATGAACACCTCCAGCGCATGCTCGGCTTCGACGTCATCCACTGAGGAATGGTCGATGCCGCCGGCCAGGGCCCGGCGCACCAGCACCGGCGCGCCGTTGCCGACCCACTCGCGCACCGACTCGATACCGGCAGGCTTGCGCCCGAGGGAGAGCAGCATGTTATCCACCGCCGCCGCCAGGTCGGGTACCGAGTCGATCAGCGTGCCATCCAGATCGAACATCACCAACCGCGGCAGTTGCCCCGGGAACAGCTGCTCAAAACCGCTCATGGGCGAGCCAGCGCCAGTTCGGAACGCATCTTGTCGATGACTTCCTGATAGTTCGGCGCATTGAAGATCGCCGAGCCGGCCACGAAGGTGTCGGCGCCGGCAGCGGCGATTTCACGGATGTTGTTGACGTTGACGCCGCCGTCGATTTCCAGGCGGATGTCACGGCCCGAGGCATCGATGATCGCGCGCGCTTCGCGCAGCTTGTCGAGGGTGCCGGGGATGAATTTCTGCCCGCCGAAGCCCGGGTTGACGCTCATCAGCAGGACCATGTCGACCTTGTCGATCACGTACTTGAGCACGTCCAGCGGGGTCGCCGGGTTGAACACCAGGCCGGATTTGCAGCCGCCTTCACGGATCAGTTGCAGCGAACGATCGACGTGCAGCGTGGCTTCCGGGTGGAAGGTGATGTAGGTGGCGCCGGCCTCGATGAAGTCGCCGACGATGCGATCCACCGGGCTGACCATCAGGTGCGCGTCGATCGGCGCGGTCACGCCGTACTTGCGCAGCGCGGCGCAGACCATCGGGCCGATGGTCAGGTTCGGTACGTAGTGGTTGTCCATGACATCGAAGTGGACGAAGTCGGCACCGGCGGCCAGAACGTTGTCCACTTCCTCGCCCAGGCGGGCGAAGTCGGCGGAGAGAATCGACGGAGCAATAACGAAGGGCTGCATGACGCACCTTTTCTGAGCTAAATCACGATGGCGCGCATTGTATACCTCAAGTTTCCGCGCGCGCACCGTGACCGAGATGATTGGGTTGTGCCATGACCGGCGGCCGGCAGTTTCTCAGTAGGCCGCCCGGTAGATCTTCTCGATGTCGGCAGCACTGAGCTTGCGTGGATTGTTGCGCATCAGGCGCTCGATTCCCGCAGCCTCCACGGCCATGGCCGGGATCGCCTCTTCGGGCACGCCGAAACTGCGCAAGCCCGGCGGGATTTCTACCGCCGCGCACAGTTCGGTCATCGCAGCGACGGCGCTGTCGGCCGCGTCATTGAGACTCAGATGAGCGGTCTTCACCCCCATGGCTTCGGCGATATCCTGCATCCGTTCGACGCAGGCCATCTTGTTCCAGGTCATGACATACGGCAGCAACAGCGCATTGCTGACGCCGTGGGCAATGTTGAAACGCCCGCCCAGTGGATAGGCCAGCGCATGCACCGCGCCAACCCCGGCATTGCCGAACGCCATGCCGGCCATCAGGCTGGCGGTGGCCATGTCTTCCCGGGCCTGCAGGTTGGACGGGTTGGCGTAGACCTTGGGTAATGACCGAGCGATCAACTTGATCGCACCGATGGCCAGCGAATCGGTGATCGGCGAGGCATTCAGTGACAAGTAGGATTCGATGGCATGCACCAGTGCATCGACGCCACTGGCGGCAGTGACACTGCGCGGACAGGTCAGGGTCATCTGCGGGCTGACCAGCGCCACGTCCGGCAACAGATAGTCGCTGACGATGCCTTTCTTCAGTTGGGCGACCTTGTCCGAAAGAATGGCGACGTTGGTCACTTCAGAACCGGTGCCGGCCGTGGTCGGGATGGCGATCAACGGTGGGCCTTTGCGCGGCACCTGATCGACGCCGAACAGATCCTCCAGCGCACCGTGATAACCGGCGTACGCCGCGACGCTCTTGGCGATGTCGATCGCACTGCCGCCGCCGAGGCCGATCAGCCCGTCATGCCCGCCCTCTCGGTAGACACGCATGCAATCCTCGACGATGGCGATTTCCGGATCCGGCAGCACCCGGTCGAAGATTTCGTACTCGCGCTCACCGATTTGCGCCAGCGCCAGCTCCACCGTACCGGACTTGACCAGCGCGGCATCGGTGACGATCAGCGGGTTGTCGATATCCAGCCGCGTGAGTTCGGCCGCCAGTTGCTCGATGGCCCCGGCGCCGGTGATCAGTTTGTGAGCGATCTTGAACGAGGAAAGACTCATCGTGCGCAGCCTCTTATAGATGTGGGAGCTGAGCACAAGCGTAGCTGGGGAATTCGGGTTGTCTGTCATTCAGCGCATGAATGGCAGACAACCCGGATCGTGCGATCGTCAGACCTGAGCAGTACGCAATTTCTCGCTACGGCCACGCAACCACTCCAGCGTCAGCAGCAGAATCACCGAGAAGGCAATCAGCAGAGTCGCCGCCGCCGCGATCGTCGGACTCAGGTTCTCGCGAATCCCGCTGAACATCTGCCGAGGCAACGTCGCCTGCTCGGGACCTGCAAGGAACAGCGTCACCACCACTTCATCGAATGACGTCGCAAAGGCAAACAGCACCCCGGAAATCACCCCCGGCGCAATCAGCGGCAAGGTCACCCGACGGAACGTGGTCAGTGGCGAGGCGCCGAGGCTGGCCGCCGCCCGTACCAAATTGTGATTAAAACCCTGCAAGGTCGCCGATACCGTGATGATCACGAACGGCACACCGAGCACCGCGTGCACCACGATCAGCGAGAAGAAACTGTTGCCCAGCCCCAGCGGCGCGAAGAACAGGTAACTGGCCACGCCGATGATCACCACCGGCACCACCATCGGCGAAATCACCAGCGCCATCACCAGCGGCTTGCCGGGGAAGTCGCCACGGGTCAGGCCGATGGCCGCCAGCGTGCCGAACACCATTGCCAGCACCGTCGCGGCCGGAGCGACGATGATGCTGTTCTTCAGCGAGCGCATCCATTCCGCCGAGGCGAAGAAGTCCTGATACCAGTGCAGCGAAAAGCCCTGCAGCGGATACACCAGAAAACTGCCCGAGTTGAACGACAGCGGCACGATCACCAGCACCGGCAGGATCAGGAACAACAGGATCAAGCCGCAGAGGATCCGCAAGCTGTAGAACCATACCCGCTCGACGGGCGACATATAAGGACTCAGCATTTCAAATTCCCCTTAGCTCAGGCGCAGGCGACTGGCACCCACCAGCCAGCTGTAGATCAGATAAAGCACCACGGTCGCCAGCAGCAACAGCCCGCCGAGCGCAGTGGCCATGCCCCAGTTGATGCTGGTGTTGGTGTAGAACGCGACGAAGTAGCTGACCATCTGATCGTTCGGGCTGCCCAGCAGCGCCGGGGTGATGTAGTAGCCGATGGCGAGGATGAACACCAACAGGCAACCGGCGCCGACACCGGCGTAGGTCTGCGGGAAGTACACCCGCCAGAAACTGGCGAACGGGTGGCAGCCGAGAGAAATCGCGGCGCGCATGTAGGTCGGCGAGATGCCTTTCATCACGCTGTAGATCGGCAGGATCATGAACGGCAGCAGGATGTGCACCATCGAGATGTAGACCCCGGTGCGGTTGAACACCAGCTCCAGCGGTTTATCGATGATGCCCATCGCCATCAACGCGCTGTTGATCAATCCGCCGGATTGCAGCAACACGATCCACGCGGCGACCCGCACCAGAATCGACGTCCAGAACGGCAGCAGCACCAGAATCATCAGCAGGTTGCTTTGACGAGATGGCAGGTTGGCCAGCAGGTAAGCCAGCGGATAAGCCAGCACCAGGCAGATCACGGTGATGATCAGGCCCATCCAGAAGGTCCGGGCGAAGATGTCGAGGTAGATCGCCTGATCCGGGGTGGCCGGGGCAATTTCGCCGAGGTCGTCGATGCGGTGATCTACCGCCGCCAACAGATAGAACGGGGTGATGCTGCTGGTGTTGCGCTTCACCGCTTGCCAGTAGGCCGGATCGCCCCAACGCTCGTCGAGGCCTTCCAGCGCTTCTTTATAAGAGGCCGGTTCGCTGGCGAATGGCAGCGAGCGGGCGGTTTTGGTCAGCAGGCTGCGATAGCCGGCCAACTCCATGTTCAGGCGTTTGGACAGATCGCCCAGGGTCTGGTTTTTGCGCGCTTCGGCGAGGTCTTCGCTGGCGGCTTTATAAACCGGTTCTGCGGGCAGGCCTCGGCCGTCCCACGCGGCAATCGCGGTCACGGTGCGCGGCATGCCGCCGACCACTTCCGGGTTGCCGACGCTTTTATAGAGCAGCGCCACGATCGGCACCAGGAACACCAGCAACAGAAACAGCACCAGCGGCGCGATCAGCGCCTGGGCCTTCCAGCGGTTGACCCGCTCGGCGTGCTTGAGCCGCTGCTTCAAGGTGGGGCTGTTGCCCTCGTTCAGGGGAACGGCGATGGCCATGACGTACTCCGCAAATCTTTGATCGTTACAGAGGTGGCGAACCACCTCGATCGATTGATGCATACAAATCCAAATGTGGGAGCGGGCTTGCTCGCGAAGGCGGCGTGTCAGTCGACATCAATGTTGAATGTACTGACGCTTTCGCGAGCAAGCCCGCTCCCACAGGAGAGCGTGCCCTCGGCTTACTTCGCAGCCCAGGAATTGAAGCGCTGCTCCAGTTGCTCGCCGTTGTCAGCCCAGAAGCTGACGTCGATCTGCACCTGGTTGGCGATGTTTTCCGGGGTGGTCGGCATGTCTTTCAGGATTGCCTTGTCCAGCAAAGGCACCGCCTGGGAGTTGGCCGGGCCGTAGGCGATGTTTTCCGAGTAGGTCTTCTGCTGTTGCGGCTGCACCGAGAACGCGATGAATTTCTTCGCCGCTTCGGCACGCTTGGCGTCCAGGCCTTTCGGGATCGCCCAGGCGTCGAAGTCGTAGATGCCGCCATTCCACACCACTTTCAGGTTGGATTCTTTCTGCACCGCGGCGATACGACCGTTGTAGGCCGAGCTCATGACCACGTCACCGGAAGCGAGGTATTGCGGCGGCTGTGCGCCGGCTTCCCACCACTGAATGTTCGGTTTCAGCTCATCCAGTTTCTTGAACGCGCGATCCTGACCGCCCTTGCTGGCCAGCTCCTTGTAGACGTCTTTCGGCGCAACGCCGTCGGCCATCAACGCGAATTCGAGGGTGTACTTGGCGCCTTTGCGCAGGCCGCGCTTGCCCGGGAATTTCTTGGTGTCCCAGAAATCCGCCCAGCTGGTCGGTGCGGTTTTCAGCTTGTCGGCGTTGTAGGCCAGCACGGTCGACCACACGAAGAAACCCACGCCGCACGGCTGGATCGCGCCTTTGACGTAGTCTTCGGTCTTGCCGAACAGCGCAGGATCCAGTTGCTCGAACATGTCTTCGTCGCAGCCACGGGACAGTTCCGGTGATTCAACCTCTACCAGATCCCAGGACACGCTCTTGGTGTCGACCATGGCTTTGACCTTGGCCATCTCACCGTTGTACTCGCCGGCGACGATCTTGCCGTTGCCCGCCGCTTCCCACGGTGCGTAGAAGGCTTTGACTTGCGCCGCCTTGTTCGCCCCGCCAAACGACACCACGGTCAGATCCGGCCCAGCGGCCATTGCGCTTGCCGCACCCATCAGGCCCAGGGTCAGGGCTGTGAACTTCAGGGATCTCAACATTTATTGTTCTCTCCACGTGCAGGGTTGGTGTTGGTGTTGCCGGGGCGATCAATGCGCCTCTAGAAGTGGGTCGAGTGCGCGAACGTGCTCGACCTGCCAGCCAAGCGGAACCACGTCGCCGACCGCGAGCGCTGGATCGAGCTCGGCAATCGGTTGTTTCACGAAGAAGTCGGTCTTGCCGCAGACTTCTAGGCGCACCCGGACGTGGTCGCCCAGATAGATGAATTCGGCCACCCGCCCGGAGAAGCGGTTGACGCATTGGTCGCTCGAACCGTTGAGGCTGACGCGTTCCGGCCGGATCGACAGGGTGACCGGCTCGCCGGTCTGGCCGATGTTGACCGCCAGCGCCTCGACCTTTTCCCCGCGCCCCAGCTCGACCACGCAGCGCTCGCCGTTCTGGCTGAGCAGGCGACCGTTAAGGCGGTTGTTCTCGCCGATGAAGTTGGCGACGAAGGTGTTTTTCGGTTCTTCGTAGAGGGTGCGCGGCGGAGCGATCTGCTGGATTTCGCCCTGATGGAATACGGCAACGCGATCGGACATGGTCAGGGCTTCGCCCTGGTCGTGAGTCACGTAGACCACAGTCACGCCGAGGCGCTGATGCAGGTGTTTGATTTCCATCTGCATGTGTTCGCGCAGCTGTTTGTCGAGGGCGCCGAGCGGTTCGTCCATCAGCACCAGTTGCGGCTCGAACACCAATGCACGGGCCAATGCCACACGTTGTTGCTGACCGCCGGACAGTTGCGCCGGGTAACGCGATGCGAACGCGTCGAGCTGAACCATGCTCAGGACTTTCTTGACCTTGTCGCTGACGTCGCTCTTGTTCAGGCCACGCACGGTCAGCGGGAACGCGAGGTTTTCGGCGACGGTCATGTGCGGGAACAGCGCGTAGTTCTGGAACACCATGCCGATGTCGCGCTTGTGCGGCGGCACGTTGTTGATCGCCCGCCCGGCCAGGAGGATTTCACCGGCGGTCGGGGTTTCGAAACCGGCGAGCATCATCAGGCTGGTGGTCTTGCCCGAGCCGGACGGCCCGAGCAAGGTAAGGAATTCGCCCTTGCGGATGTCCAGGTTGAGGTCTTTGACGATCAGGTTCTCGCCGTCGTAGCTCTTCTGCACTCCACGAAAGCTGACCAGCACATCGCTGGCCCCTGCGTTTGATTCGACCTGGCTCATACCCACACCTTTGTTATTGATGACTGCTGTGGAATTAAGCCTAGTGGCTGCTTGCAGTCACGCAAATCGGGGCGCAGGAGAGAATCGCCTCAGTCGGATGGAAGGCCGGGGGTAGGGATTGCCCTACAAGGATGGCGCGTTTGGACAAACCCGCTGCATGAGTCGGGGCTCAAGCCGTCAGAACCGGCAAAAGCGCCTGTCGCTATTGGATATGTCGCTCAGAGGAGCTTGTGTTCCATCGCGTACTTCACCAGCTCGGCGAGCGAGGTGATGTTGAGCTTCTGCATCAGCCGCGCCTTGTGGGTGCTGATGGTCTTGCTGCTCAGGGCCAGTTGCTGGGCGATGTCGTTGACGTTGGCGCCTTGCGCCAGGCGTTCGAACACCGAGAACTCGCGCTCGGACAGCAACGAGTGCAACGGCCGCGCATCGGTCAGGCCGACTTCGAAGACCATGCGGTCGGCCAGCTCCGGATCGATGTAGCGCCCGCCCGCCGCGACCTTGCGAATCGCCGTCAGCAACAGCGCCGGATCGCTGTCCTTGGTCGCATAACCGGCGGCGCCGACCTTCAGCGCCCGAGCGGCCATCTGCGCTTCGTCGTGCATCGACAGCACCAGAATCGCCGGCGGATGGTTCAGCGCGCGGATCCGCGGAATCGCTTCGAGCCCGTTGACCCCGGGCATCGAGATATCCAGCAACACCACTTCGCAGGGCACGTTGCGCAGGGTTTCCAGCAACTGCTCGCCATTGCTCGCCTCCCCCACCACTTGCAGATCCTTGGCCAGGCCGATCAATTGCTTGATGCCTTCGCGAACGATGGTGTGGTCTTCGGCTACCAGTACACGGATCACTTACTTCTCCTCATCCAGTGGCACCCGCACGCTCAGCGTGGTGCCCTCGCCCGGCTCGCTGTCGAGTGACAGCTGCCCGCCCATGATCAACACCCGCTCGCGCATGCCCACCAGTCCAAAGGACGTCGGCCTGCCGACAGCGGCGACAAATCCTACGCCATCATCGCTGACCGTCAGACACAATTCGTCGCCTTCCTGCGCCAGCGTCAGTTCCACAGTATGCGCCTGGGCATGGCGCATGACGTTGGTCAGCGCCTCCTGAAGAATGCGGAACAGGCCGATGGCCTTGGCGTCGCTGAGCGGCGCAAGGTTGTCCGGCACCTGCACCAGACACGGTATCTGCGTACGCGCCTCGAACCGCCGCGCCTGCCACTCGATCGCCGAGGCGATCCCGGCATCGAGGATCGGTGGGCGCAACGCCGTCGCCACATCGCGCACCAGCTGGAACAACTGGGCGATCAGGCGCTTCATGCTGTTCAGCCGCTCGTTCAGACCCGGGTCGAGTTGCGCGTAGGCCAGTTCGCACATCGATGTCTCCAGTTTCAGCACCGTCAGCATCTGCCCCAGCTCATCGTGAACCTCGCGGGCAATGCGCGCCTTTTCCTCTTCCCGCACGCTTTCCAGGTGCGCCGACAGTTCGCGCAGTTGTTCGCGGGAGGCCGCCAGCTCCAGTTCGATGCGCTTGTTTTCGGTGATGTCCCAGACGATGCCGTCCCAGACATAAGAGCCACCTTCCAGCTGACGGGTAATCGCCTTGATTTCGGCCCAGCGCTGTTCGCCCTGGCGCGTGAGGATCCGGCCCTGCCACGACCAGTCGCTGTCGGTGTCCAACGCCTGATCCTGGGTCTGGTGATAAGCGGCCCGGTCATCCGGATGCACCAGACTGCGCAGGCCCATGTCGCGGTGGGCGATGGCGGCCGGCGCGTAGCCGACCAGACTCTCGCTACCCTCGCTGATGTAGGCAAAGTCGATCTGCCCGGTCACCGGTGCACGCTCGAGACGGAACACCAGCCCCGGCACATTGGCCGCGATGCCTTGCAGCCGCGCCTCGCTTTCCTGCAACGCAGCCAGGGCACGACGGCGCTCGGTGACATCGGTGAGATAAACCACCAGGTACTCGCCATCGCGAAAACGCAGGAAGCTCAGCGACACATCCGCCGGCAGCACACTGCCATCGGCCCGCACACAGTTGGTTTCAAAACTCAGCGGCCCCTCTTCGCTGGCCCGGGCGCGCTTCCAAAGATTGAGCCAGCGATCCATGTACAGGCCCGGTTCGAAGTCGATCAACGGCCGGTCGATGATGGCGCCCTGTGGATAACCGAGCATGTTTTCTGCCGCACGGTTGGCGTAGCGCACATGACTGTCCCAGTTGACCCAGAGAATGCCAACGGTGCTCTGATCGATGGAAAACTGGGTCAGGCGCAGGGCCTCTTCGCTGGCGGCGCGCAGGGCGATGTCTTCACGCGCGTCGAACAAACGTTGTTCAAGACTGCGTTGCTGGCGGCGTTGCCAGAACACGATGGCCACGCAACTGAGCAGCAGCACCGCGAACAACAGACTCAGGTTCTGCCAGAAGCCCGGCGACTCGGAGAGCCGCGGATACTTGGGTTGCAGCCATTGCGCATGCAGCCGTTCCAGATCCTTGGCCGGGATTGCGCGCAAGGCACTCTCGACGATTCCGGCCAGCTCCGGCCAATCGCGGCGGGTGCCGATGCGCAGCAGTTGCGGCAAACCGATGTCTCCGACCACCACCAGCCCGGCAAACTCCGGTTCTGCGGACAGCCGACCGAGCTGCGCCTCATCGACCACCGCGTAGGACGCCTGCTGACTCAGCAACAGTTGCAGCGCCTGACGCTCCATCGGAACGCCTTGCAGATTCAGGTGCGGATAGTTGCCGCGCAGGTAATCGGCGGTGACGCCGGGCATGCGTACGGCCACGCGTGTCTGGCTGTCGAGTTTTTCCAGTTCCACGGTCGCGCTGCTCTTCTGGTCGCTGACCACCAATTGCGACACACGCATGTACGGGTCGGAAAACTGCCACAGACGCAACCCGCCCGGGGTCTGGGTCAGGCCTGGGGCGATGTCGATTTCGCCGTCCCGGGCAGCGGCCTCGAGTTGTGCCAGATCCTGAAAATTGCGCCAGCTCAGCTCGACATTCAGCGCCCTGGCCAATGCCTTCATCACCTCGACGTTGGCCCCCGACAGCCGCTGCAAGCGCCGGTCGTATTGCGCGTACGGCGCCTGCAACACCAGGCCCACGCGCAATTCATTGTGCTGTGCGAGCCACTGTTGTTCGCTCGCCGACAACCGTGCGAGGTGACTCGGGGGCGCAGGCGCCGCCCAGCCCATCAAGGGAAACGCCAGACAGCCGATAACCCACAGGCAGCAAAAACGCATCATTGAAGTCTCATACACTGACAAATTCTGACCAACCCATTAGGCTGCCGGGATAACTTCTGGCCTGGAATAACCGATGCCCCCTGTCTATCGCCTGGCAATGCCAGCATTGTGCCTGTCGCTGATCCTGCCTTGTGCGTTTTCCGTCGAAGCCGCGGATCCGGCACCCGCCCCCGCCGCAGAAAAAGCCGCCGAAGAAAAACCGGTCGAACGCCAGCCACTGCTTGAGCGTAGTCAGGAAGAAGCCGCGGCACTCGAACGCAAGGTTCCGGCTCAGGAACAACAGCAACTGCAAGCTGGCAGCGACACTTTCCTTGCCCTGTGGAAACCGGCCAACACCGCCGAACCCAAAGGCGCGGTAATCCTCATTCCTGGCGCTGGCGAAACCGCAGACTGGCCCCAGGCGATCGGCCCGTTGCGCCGCAAGTTGCCGGACGTCGAGTGGAGCAGCCTGAGTATCACCCTGCCCGATCTGCAAAGCGATGCCATCGCACCGCGCGTGGTCGAAGTACCCGCCGCGCCGAAAACCGTCGACCCGGGCAGCAAGGATTCGACCACCGCCGAGCCGATCGAACAAGCCGCCGGCGGCGAAGCCGATGTGGCTGACAAGGTCGTTGCCGAATCCACCGAAGAACAGTCCAAGGCTGATGCCGAGCGAATCTTCGCCCGCATCGACGCAGCACTGGCCTACGCCGAACAACAGAGCGCGCGCAGCATCGTCGTCCTCGGTCATGGCACCGGCGCCTACTGGGCGGCGCGTTACCTGAGCGAGCGACAAAGCTCGCAAGTCGAGAAGCTGGTGCTGGTGGGCGCACAGACGCCGGCCAAGGCCAAGCCAGAACTGGTGGAGCTGACACCGACCCTGAAGCTGCCGACAGCGGATATTTTCTACATGGATAAACCGCTGGATCGCAATGCGGCACTGGAGCGCATGCAGGCGAGCAAACGACTGAAGACGTCCGCGTTCAGTCAGGTCGCACTCAAGGCCTTGCCGGACAACAAGGCCGAGCAGGAGCAGTTGTTCCGCCGGGTGCGTGGCTGGTTGAATCCACAAAGCCCGGACTGAAGAGCCCGGACTGAAAACGCAGACAAAAAAAATCGCAGCCCAACGCTGCGATTTTTTATGCCTAGCGAAAATCCCGCCGTTCGCGAATCAACGTGTAGGCATTGTGCAATTCGCGGGTCCTTTCGGTGGCCTCGCGCACCTGCGCCGGCGTGGCGCCCGTCCCGGCCACCTTGTCCGGGTGATGCCGGCTGAGCAGACGTCGATAGGCGCGTTTGATCTGCGCCGGTTCACTGGTGGCTGAAACGCCGAGCAGGCGCATCGCCTCCTGATAGCTCACCGCCGCACTGACGATCGGACGCTTGTGCGGCTCGTAATCCGCCGCGAGCGCCTGGATCTGGTGCGTCGTCCAGCCCAGCCACTTGCCCCACTGCGCCAGCAATTCACGCTCGCTGACACCGGCCCGGCCATCGGCCCAGACCATCCGCCAGCAGGCGCGCAACACGCCTTCGGCCGCATGAGGCTGAGCACTCAACCGACGCAGATAACCGCGCAGATTGTCGTTACCGGACTTGCCACGATTGAACGCTGCAATCGCCCGACGCTGTGCCGGCTCGCTCATTTCCAGCGAGCGCATCTCGTGACGCGCCTGCTGGATGTGACCGTCCGTGACCCGCCCGTCTCTCTTGGCCAGACGCCCGAGCAATACGAACAACAGTTCGTCGTTGCGCAACATCGGCCGCCCGCCGAGTTTTTCCCGCAAATGCCCCCAGCTCTGCAAATGCAGGCGCCGATCCAGCGCCTGCCCCAACAAAGCACCAAGCATGGCCCCCGGAATGCTGGCGATAGCAAAACCCGCTCCGGCTCCAATCAGAGTCCCTGGCCACAACATATCAGCGACTCGCTTCTATCAAGGCTTCAGCTTCGGCCAGACGCTCGTGCGTGCCGACATCGACCCAGTGACCTTTCAACCGCTCACCGGTCACCTGCCCGTCCGCCATGGCTTTTCGCAGCAGCGGCGCCAGTTTGAAGGCACCGTCGGTGCAGCCGTCGAACAACTGCGGATGCAGCACGGCGATGCCGCTGTAGGTCAGGGTCGCCGCATCGGCCTGGCCATCACGCACCTGGCCGTCGGTCAGGGTGAAGTCGCCTGTCGGGTGATGCGCCGGATTGTCCGCCAGCACCAGATGCGCCAGACCGGTGATCGGCTGATGCAGCACCCTGAAGTCGTAATCGGTCCAGATGTCACCGTTGACCACCAGGAACGCGTCGTCGCCCAACAGCGGCAAGGCACGGAAAATCCCGCCGCCGGTTTCCAGTGGCTCGCCCTCCGGCGAATACTGGATGGAGACGCCGAATTGCGAACCATCGCCCAAGTGATCTTCAATCTGCTGTCCGAGCCAGGCGTGGTTGATCACGATCTCATTGAAGCCGGCCGCCGCGAGGGCACGCAGGTGATATTCGATCAGCGGCACGCCACCGGCGCGCACCAACGGTTTGGGGGTGGTCAGGGTCAGCGGGCGCATGCGCTCGCCTTTGCCCGCCGCCAGAATCATTGCCTTCATGCCGTCACTCCACCACGCAGGCTGGCAAGGAGTGCCTGCAGATCCGCCAGCTCGGGACGGCGCGCGATGACCGCTTCTATATAAGAGAAGAAACGCGGTACATCACCGAGGTAACGCGGCTTGCCATCGCGATGGCAGATGCGGGCGAAGATGCCGATGACCTTCAAATGGCGCTGCACGCCCATCAGGTCGCTGGCACGCAGGAAATCTTCGAAGTCCGGCTGCACCGGAATGTTCAGTGCCGACGCCTGCTGCCAGTAGCTTTCCAGCCAGCCGCGCACACGCTCTTCAGGCCAGCTGAGGAAGGCGTCCTTGAACAGACAGGTCACGTCGTAAGTCACCGGGCCGTACACGGCGTCCTGGAAATCCAGCACGCCGGGGTTCGGCTCGCTGAGCATCAGGTTGCGCGGCATGTAGTCGCGGTGCACCAGCACTTTCGGCTGAGCGAGGGCGCTGTCGATCAGCAGTTCGCTGACCTTTTGCCACTGCTGCTGTTGGGTGGCATCGAACTCGACGCCCAACTCGCGTTTCACGTACCACTCGGGAAACAGCTCCAGCTCGCGGCGCAATAACGCGACGTCATAGCTCGGCAGCGGCGCCACCATTGGCAGCTGCTGAAAAGCCAGCAGCGCTTGCAGGGCATCGCTAAATAACGCGTCGGCATTTTCGCTGTCGATCACGTCCAGATAGGTCTTGTTGCCCAGGTCATTGAGCAAAAGAAACCCTCGCTCGAGGTCCTCGGCATATATTTTCGGCACGTTGATGCCGGATTTCGCCAGCAAAAAAGCGATATCCACGAACGGTTTGCAGTTTTCCTGAGGCGGCGGCGCGTCCATCACGACGAAGCTGCGACCCGCGCCTTCCCAACGGAAATACCGGCGGAAACTCGCGTCGCTGCTGGCCGCGATCAACGTGGCCGGGGGTACGGCGCCCCAGCCCTGATCTGCAAAAAGGATTGCCAACTGTTCATCGAGCCAAACTTTCAGGTGTTGCAAGCGTACATCTTGATCAGGCATTGCAAGGGTCTCCGACGGCGCTAGCCGTCAAGCGGGTCATGCTTTATTATCCAGCATCTTTTTCAGACCATCGAGAGGCGTGCGGCCCACACCGCGGGCAGATGGCACGCAGGAAGCCCGGACTAATAAGATGGCATTGAAATCCCCCGCGTTTCGTAAAAAATTTCCGTTGTTGGTAACCGGCAGTCTGCTGGCTATGCAACCTCTGGCCAGTTCATTCGTTGTTGCCGCCGAGCAGTATGACTGCGCCGTCTCGGCAACGGGTGGCTGGGCCTGCTCGCCGAAGACGCCGGCCGCTGCCTTGCCGCCGCGTCCCGTGCATGACGGCAGTGCCGTCAGCGCCGCTGGCGAAGCCCCGGCCGAGAGCGGCTCCACTGCGGAGTCCGGGCCCAAGCCGGTACTGGTTACCGAGTCCAAGGGCCGTGGCCTGAAATCCCGTAGCGAAGACTACAGTCACCTCGACTGGGTTCCGCGCGAGAAGCTCACCGCCGCCCAACTGGCCGAGACCGGTCCTTACTGCTCTGGTTCCTATATCGAACCGATTCGTCCTGGCATGAATGACAAGACGAATAAAAGTGACGCCCCGACCTTCATCGGCGCCAAGGCGTCGCGTTATCAGCAGGATTCGCAGGTCGCGAGTCTGGCCGGTGACGTGGTCATGCGTCAGGGCAGCATGCAGGTCGAGGCCGACGAGGCCAACCTGTATCAGGCCGAAAGCCGAGGCGAACTGGCCGGCAACGTGCGCATTCGCGACAACGGCGCGCTGATCGTCGGCGACCACGCCGATGTACAGCTCGACACCGGTGAAGCCAAGGTCGACAACGCCGAATACGTCATGCACAAGTCGCGCATCCGCGGTAACGCGCTGTACGCCAAGCGTGCCGAAAACGCGATCATCCGCCTGAAGGACGGCACGTACACCACGTGCGAACCGAACAGCAACGCCTGGCAGCTCAAGGGCAACAACATCACCCTGAACCCTGCCACCGGCTTCGGTACCGCGACCAACGTGACGCTGCGGGTCAAGGACATTCCGGTCCTTTACACCCCGTACATCTACTTCCCGATCGACGATCGTCGTCAGTCGGGCTTCCTGCCGCCGACCATCGGCACCGGCAGCGACACCGGCTTCATGCTGGTGACTCCGTACTACTTCAACCTGGCGCCGAACTACGACGCCACGTTGTACCCGCGCTACATGAGCAAGCGCGGCCTGTTGATGGAAGGCGAGTTCCGCTACTTGACCAAGTCGAGCGAAGGTCAGTTCGGTGCGGCGTACCTCAACGACGAGGACACCGATCGCAGCAAGCAGACCGATTACGAAAAAAATCGCTACATGTACAACTGGCAACACAAGGGCGGCCTCGACTCCCGCGTGTACACCCAGGTTGACTACACCAAGATCAGCGACCCGTATTACTTCCAGGATCTGACCACCGACCAGATTGGGGTCAAGAGCCAGGACTTCGTGAACCAGCAGGGTCTGGTTGCCTACCGTGGCGACAACTACACCGCCATGCTGAACGCCCAGCAATATCAGCTGGCAACCGTTTCGAACATCACGCCCTACGGCCGTCTGCCGCAGCTCACCCTGAACGGCAAACTGCCTTACCATCCGGAAGGCCTGGACTTCGAATACGAGACCGAACTGGTCCGCTTCGATCGCGACCTGAAAGATGGCAACTTCGTCAACGAAGATGGCACCGTCGAGTCCCGACTGGACAACAACGTGACCGGTCTGGCTCGCGCCAACGGTGACCGCCTGAACCTGAAGCCCGGCGTCAGCCTGCCGATGAACTGGACGTACGGCTTCTTCAAGCCGTCGCTCAAGTACCAGTACACCCAGTACCAACTGGACCTGGACGGCCGAGGCAAAGACGACATCGTCATTCAGAAACAAGTGGCTGCTGCGAACGGCACCCGCTACGTCAACGGCGACTTCAGCAGCAATCAAAGCCGTGGCGTACCGATCGCCAGCATCGACAGCGGTCTGTACTTCGACCGCGACACGTCGTACTTCGGCAAGAACTATCGCCAGACTCTGGAACCGCGCCTGTTCTATCTCTATGTACCCGAGAAAGATCAAGAAGACATTCCAGTGTTCGACACCAGCGAATACACCTTCAACTATGCCTCGCTGTTCCGTGACAACCGTTTCTCCGGCTCCGACCGTGTCGGCGACGAAAACAAGCTGTCGCTTGGCGTCACCAGCCGCTGGATCGAAGAGGATGGTTTCGAGCGTCAACGCATCAGCGTCGGTCAGGCCCTGTACTTCAAGGATCGTGAAGTACAACTGCCAGGCATCGACCCGAAAACCCGCGACGACGCGAACTCCAACGTTTCGCCCTATGCGCTGGAATACGAGTACCGCTGGAACCGCGACTGGCGCACCACGGCCGATTACAACTGGGATCCGGACAGCCGCAGCCCGCGTTCCGGCAGTGCGATGTTCCACTACCAGCCTGAAGACAACCCGAACAAGGTGGTCAACGTCGGCTATCGCTATCGCAACGACCAGGTCCGTTACGACCAGAACACCGGTAAATGGTCGGTGGGTGGTGGTGACTACGGCACCCCGGGCCAGCCTGGCTACGTGAAGGACTACTACAAGATCCAGCAGCATGACTTCTCGGTCATCTGGCCGATCGTTCCGCAGTGGAGCGCGATCAGCCGCTGGCAGTACGACTACAACCGCAATCGCACGCTGGAAGCCTTCGGTGGTTTCGAATATGACAACTGCTGCTGGAAACTGCGCCTGATCAACCGTTACTGGGTCAGCTATGACGAGTTCAGTCAGAACGCCCCGGAAAACGAAAAAGGCGACCACGGCGTCTTCCTCCAAATTGTTCTGAAGGGACTCGGCGGCCTCACCGGCGCCAAGGTAGAGAGCTTCCTCGACAAAGGCATCCAAGGTTATCGTCAACGTGAAGACCAAGCTTTCTGATTGTCTGCGCCCGCTGATGCTGGGCGCGCTGTTCCTGGGTACCGCGGCCAACGCCGCGGTGCAGTCCATCGATAAAGTGGTGGCCATCGTCGACAACGACGTGGTCATGCAGAGCCAGCTGGATCAGCGCGTCCACGAAGTTCAGCAAACCATCGCCAAGCGTGGCGGCGGCTTGCCGCCTCCGGGCGTGCTGGATCAACAGGTGCTCGAGCGCCTGATCGTCGAGAACCTGCAATTGCAGATCGGCGAACGTTCCGGCATCCGCATCACCGATGAAGAGCTGAACCAGGCTGTCGGCACCATTGCCCAGCGCAACAACATGACCCCGGAACAGTTCCGCATCGCCCTGTCTCGCGATGGCCTGTCCTATGAGGACGCTCGCGAGCAGATCCGCCGCGAAATGGTCATCAGCCGTGTACGCCAGCGTCGCGTGGCCGAGCGCATTCAGGTATCGGAACAGGAAGTGAAGAACTTCCTCGCCTCTGACCTGGGCAAGATGCAGCTGTCCGAAGAGCTGCACCTGGCCAACATCCTGATCCCGACCCCGGAAAGCGCCAACTCCGAAGCAATTCAGAGTGCAGCGCGCAAGGCGATGGACGTTTACCAGCAGCTCAAGCAAGGCGCTGACTTCGGCCAGATGGCCGTGGCCAACTCCGCCAGTGACAACGCACTGGAAGGCGGCGACATGGGCTGGCGTAAAGCCGCTCAACTGCCACCTCCGTTCGACCGTGAACTGAGCAGCATGACACCTGGCGACATCACTCAACCGGCACGTACTCCGGGTGGTTTCATCATCCTGAAGCTGCTGGAAAAACGCGGTGGCGAGAGCCAGATGCGCGACGAAGTGCATGTGCGCCACATTCTGGTCAAGCCAAGTCCGGTTCGCGACGAAGCCAAGACCAAGGAACTGGCTCAGTCGCTGTATAACCGCATCGAAGCTGGCGAAGACTTCGCTGAACTGGCGAAAAAATATTCGGAAGACCCGGGCTCCGCCCTCAACGGCGGCGACCTGAACTGGATCGACCCGAACGCACTGGTACCGGAATTCCGCGCCGTGATGGCCAAGGCCCCGCAAGGGCAGCTGTCCAAGCCGTTCCAGACCCAGTACGGCTGGCACGTTCTGGAAGTCCTTGGCCGTCGCGCCACTGACAGCACCGAACAGGCCCGTGAGCAGCAGGCTATGACCGTACTGCGTAACCGCAAATACGACGAAGAGCTGCAAACCTGGCTGCGTCAGATCCGTGACGAAGCGTACGTAGAGATCAAACTCCCTGGTGCAGACCAGGCAGCGCAGTGAAACCCAAGCGTTTCGCGCTGACACCCGGCGAACCGGCCGGCATCGGTCCCGACCTGTGCCTGCTGCTCGCCTCGCAAGCCCAGCCACACCCCCTGATTGCCATCACCAGCCGCGACCTGCTTCAAGAGCGGGCCGCGCAGCTGGGGCTGGCCGTCTGCTTGCTGGAAGTGGCGCCTGACCACTGGCCGGACGTTCCGGCGCCCGCCAACAGCCTGTACGTCTGGGACACCCCGCTCAGCGCCCCCGTGGTCGCCGGGCAACTGGACAAGGCCAACGCCGCATTCGTTCTCGAAACCCTGACCCGCGCCGGCAATGGCTGCCTGAACGGCGATTTCGCCGGGATGATTACCGCCCCGGTGCACAAAGGCGTGATCAACGAATCGGGCATCGCGTTTTCCGGTCACACCGAATTTCTCGCCGACCTGACCCACACCGCCCAGGTAGTCATGATGCTCGCCACCCGCGGTTTGCGCGTGGCGCTGGTCACCACTCACCTGCCCTTGCGCGACATCGCCGATGCGATCACGCCGGAGCGGCTGGAACGGGTCACGCGGATTCTTCACACCGACCTGCAACAAAAATTCGGCATCGCCCAACCGCGTATCCTGGTCTGCGGACTCAACCCGCACGCCGGTGAAGGCGGACACCTGGGCCATGAAGAAATCGACATCATCGAACCCACATTGGAGCGCCTGCGCGGCGAGGGCATGGACCTTCGTGGCCCGCTGCCTGCCGACACTCTGTTTACCCCCAAATATCTGGAGCACTGCGACGCAGTGCTGGCGATGTACCACGACCAGGGCCTGCCCGTGCTGAAGTACAAAGGCTTCGGCGCCGCGGTCAATGTGACCCTGGGCCTGCCGATCATCCGCACGTCGGTCGACCATGGCACCGCCCTGGACCTGGCCGGCAGCGGCAAGATCGACACCGGCAGCCTGCAAGTCGCCCTGGAAACCGCCTACCAGATGGCCGAGACCCGTTTATGACCGAGCAATACCAACACAAGGCGCGCAAACGCTTTGGCCAGAACTTCCTGCACGATGCCGGCGTCATCGACCGCATCCTGCGCTCCATCAGTGCCAAGGCCGGCGACCGCATGCTGGAAATCGGGCCGGGCCAGGGCGCATTGACCGCCGGCATCCTCAACTCCGGCGCCCAGCTGGACGTGGTGGAGCTGGACAAGGACCTGATCCCGATCCTCAACCAGCAGTTTGCCGGCAAGAGCAATTTCAACCTGCATCAGGGCGATGCGCTGAAGTTCGACTTCAATACCCTGAACGCTGCGCCGAACAGCCTGCGCGTGGTCGGCAACCTGCCGTACAACATCTCCACGCCGCTGATTTTCCACCTGCTGAACAACGCCGGCATCATTCGCGACATGCACTTCATGCTGCAGAAGGAAGTGGTCGAGCGTCTGGCTGCGGGTCCGGGGGGTGGTGACTGGGGTCGTCTGTCGATCATGGTTCAGTACCATTGCAAGGTCGAACATCTGTTCAACGTCGGCCCGGGCGCGTTCAATCCGCCACCGAAAGTCGACTCGGCGATCGTCCGTCTGGTACCGCACGCGGTGCTGCCGCATCCGGCCAAGGATCATCGCCTGCTCGAGCGCGTGGTGCGTGAAGCCTTCAACCAGCGTCGCAAGACCCTGCGCAACACCCTCAAGCAGTTGCTGAGCAACGCCGAGATCGAAGCCGCCGGGGTCGATGGCAGCCTGCGTCCCGAGCAACTCGACCTGGCCGCATTCGTGCGCCTGGCCGACAAGCTGGCCGAACAGCCGACGAAGGTGCCTGAAGCCGACTGACCGGCAATCATCGCTATCGGGCGGGACGCCAACTCTGGTCTACTGCCCGATACTTGCCTAGACTGAATCCCAATCAGCTACGCCCCGCGTCCCGCTTCGTTTTTAAGGCCTTTTGCATGTCCGATCCTCGCTACCAGGTCGATGTCAGTGTCGTTACCCACTATCTGGCAGACCAATCGCAACCCGAGCACGAGCGCTTTGCCTTCGCCTACACCATCACTGTGCAGAACAATGGCGAGCAACCGGCCCGCCTGATGTCGCGCCACTGGGTGATCACCGATGGCGACGGGCATGTCGAAGAAGTGCGCGGCGCCGGCGTGGTCGGCCAGCAACCGCTGATCGGCGCTGGCAAAAGCCACACCTACAGCAGCGGCACGGTGATGACCACCAAGGTCGGCACCATGCAAGGCACTTACGAAATGGTCGCCGACGACGGCAAGCATTTCGATGCGATCATCAAGCCCTTCCGCCTCGCCGTTCCCGGAGCCCTGCACTGATGGCGACGTATGCCGTCGGCGACCTGCAAGGCTGCCTGGAACCGCTCAAATGCCTGCTAAAGCAGGTCGCGTTCGACCCGACCCTGGACCGCCTGTGGCTGGTGGGCGATCTGGTCAATCGTGGCCCGCAGTCGCTGGAAACCCTGCGCTTCCTCTATGGCATGCGCGACTCGCTGGTCTGCGTCCTCGGCAATCACGACCTGCACTTGCTGGCGGCGGCGAAGAACATCGAGCGGATGAAGAAGTCCGACACGCTGCGTGAAATCCTTGAAGCGCCCGACTGCGCAGAACTGATGGAGTGGCTGCGCCAGCAGAAACTCATGCACTACGACGAACAACGCGAAGTGGCCATGGTGCATGCGGGCATCCCTCCACAATGGTCGCTGCGCAAAGCGCTCAAGTATGCTGAGGAAGTCGAGACTGCGCTGCGTGACGATAACCTGCTTTCGCCCTTCCTCGACGGCATGTACGGCAACGAGCCGGCAAAGTGGGACAGCGACCTCAAAGGCGTGACACGCCTGCGTGTCATCACCAATTACTTCACCCGCATGCGTTTCTGCACCGCCGAAGGCAAGCTCGACCTCAAGAGCAAGGAAGGCCTCGACACCGCACCGCCGGGCTACAAACCCTGGTTCCAGCACAAGGAACGCAAGACCCGTGGCCTGCGGATCATCTTTGGTCACTGGGCGGCGCTGGAAGGCAACGTTCACGAACCCGGCATCTGCGCCCTCGACACCGGTTGCGTGTGGGGCGGCAGCCTGACCCTGATGAATGTCGACAGCGGCGAACGCCTGTCATGCAAATGCGACGAGCATGGGGCCGTCCTGCCCACCGTCGCGCCACTGATCACCGAATCCTCTCCCGTCAGCGCCCCGCGCTAGACTGCGATTTCAGCCGAGCCACAGGAGCCCGCCATGAGCGAATTCAAACGTATCCCCCCGGAACAGGCCCAGGCCCTGCGCGAGCAAGGCGCCGTGGTCGTCGACGTCCGTGACCCGGCAACATTTGCCGCACTGCACATCAGCGGCTCGAAGCATCTGGACAATCATTCCCTCCATGCTTTCATCCAGGGCGCCGACCTCGATGCCCCCACCGTCGTGGTCTGCTACCACGGCAACTCGAGCCAGGGTGCCGCAGCCTACCTCGTGAGCCAGGGCTTCTCCGACGTCTACAGCATGGACGGCGGCTTCGAACTGTGGCGTACGACTTTTCCTTCGGAAACCGCGCAAGGCACCTCCGAATAATTTTTTTTGTAACGTGCAGGCCCCGGCTCCCGCGGGCTTGCGCGGTGGCAGACGAACGGTCTTGCCACAACTAATTACGTATCTCGCCTTTACCTCCCGAATTCCCAACTATCCTTAAGCCCAGGCCATCCAAAACAGGGGAGAGCCGGTACACCGGCGCACGGGTCATCGGGAGTGACTTTCAAGGTTGTCGACCGCGAAAGTGTTCTGGGGGGTAAACAACAGCTGCCATCGCAGCTGCTTGCCAGCATCGACTGAGTGATCCGGCGTCGGCTCCACGTATCGAGCGAGGTGACGTCATGAGTATCTTTAGCCACTTCCAACAACGCTTCGAGTCCACACGCCAGGAAGAATTCTCCCTGCAGGAGTACCTGGAACTGTGCAAAAAGGATCGCAGTGCCTACGTTTCCGCCGCCGAGCGTCTATTACTGGCCATCGGCGAACCGGAACTGCTCGACACCTCGACCAACTCGAGACTGTCGCGCATCTTTTCCAACAAGGTGATCCGCCGCTATCCGGCCTTTGAAGACTTCCACGGGATGGAAGAATGCATCGACCAGATCGTGTCGTATTTCCGCCATGCCGCTCAGGGCCTGGAAGAGAAGAAACAGATCCTCTATCTGCTTGGCCCTGTCGGCGGCGGTAAGTCGTCCCTGGCCGAGAAGCTGAAACAGCTCATCGAAAAAGTGCCCTTCTACGCGATCAAGGGCTCGCCGGTATTCGAATCGCCTCTGGGTCTGTTCAACGCCACCGAAGATGGCGCGATCCTCGAGGAAGACTTCGGCATTCCACGGCGCTACCTGAACACCATCATGTCGCCATGGGCCACCAAGCGCCTGGCCGAATTCGGCGGCGACATCAGCCAGTTCCGCGTGGTCAAGCTGTACCCGTCGATCCTCAACCAGATCGCCGTGGCCAAGACCGAACCGGGTGACGAAAACAACCAGGACATTTCCGCGCTGGTGGGCAAGGTCGATATCCGCAAACTCGAAGAATTTCCGCAGAACGACGCCGACGCCTACAGCTACTCCGGTGCGCTGTGCCGGGCCAACCAGGGCCTGATGGAATTCGTCGAGATGTTCAAGGCACCGATCAAGGTGCTCCACCCATTGCTGACCGCCACTCAGGAAGGCAACTACAACAGTACCGAAGGCCTCGGCGCGATTCCGTTCACCGGGATCCTGCTGGCCCACTCCAACGAATCGGAGTGGCACACCTTCCGCAACAACAAGAACAACGAAGCCTTCATCGACCGGATCTACATCGTCAAGGTGCCGTACTGCCTGCGCGTCAGTGATGAGGTGAAGATCTACGACAAGCTGCTGTTCAACAGCTCCCTGGCCAAGGCGCATTGCGCGCCGGACACCCTGAAGATGCTGGCGCAATTCACCGTGCTGTCGCGCCTGAAAGAGCCGGAAAACTCCAACATCTACTCCAAGATGCGGGTGTATGACGGCGAAAACCTCAAGGACACCGATCCGAAGGCCAAGTCGATCCAGGAATACCGCGATGCGGCGGGCGTCGACGAAGGCATGAACGGTCTGTCGACCCGGTTTGCGTTCAAGATCCTGTCCAAGGTCTTCAACTTCGATCCGCATGAAATCGCTGCCAACCCGGTGCACCTGCTCTATGTGCTGGAACAGCAGATCGAACAGGAACAATTCCAGGCCGAGACCCGCGAGCGCTATCTGCGCTACCTGAAAGAGTACCTGGCACCGCGTTATATCGAATTCATCGGCAAGGAAA
Source organism: Pseudomonas fitomaticsae (assembly GCF_021018765.1). Lineage (GTDB taxonomy): Bacteria > Pseudomonadota > Gammaproteobacteria > Pseudomonadales > Pseudomonadaceae > Aquipseudomonas > Aquipseudomonas fitomaticsae. The sequence goes on from NZ_CP075567.1 coordinate 6,067,501, forward strand.
TCCAGACCGCCTACCTCGAGTCTTACAGCGAGTACGGCCAGAACATCTTCGACCGCTACGTGCTGTATGCGGACTTCTGGATTCAGGATCAGGAATACCGCGATCCGGAAACCGGCGAGATCCTCAACCGCGTAGCCCTCAACGAGGAGCTGGAAAAAATCGAGAAACCGGCCGGCATCAGCAATCCGAAGGATTTCCGCAACGAAATCGTCAACTTCGTGTTGCGCGCCCGAGCCAACAACAACGGCAAGAACCCGACCTGGCTCAGCTACGAAAAACTGCGGGTGGTCATCGAGAAGAAAATGTTCTCGAACACCGAGGACCTGCTGCCGGTCATCAGCTTCAATGCCAAGGCCAGCAAAGAGGACCAACAGAAGCACAACGACTTCGTTACACGAATGGTCGAACGCGGCTACACCGACAAACAGGTACGACTGCTCTCCGAGTGGTATCTGCGGGTCAGAAAATCACAGTAAACCGCGGCCGGTCAGACCGGTTGTCGTCAGCCCGAGGCTTGTGTGCGCATTTTCTGCTACACAGGCCTCTGGAAGGTGTTCGAAAGGCGGTAGCGAGTTTCAGGCAGCACCCAAAGCGCTTGGGGGAGCGTTTGCGTCCCCAGGCATTCGGTTAAACGCTGCATGACCGCTCGCCCTTTGCAGGACAGCTTCTAAGGAGCAGTCATGAGCTATGTGATCGACCGACGTCTCAATGGCAAGAACAAGAGCACGGTGAACCGTCAGCGCTTCCTGCGGCGTTACCGTGACCACATCAAAAAGGCTGTCGAAGAGGCGGTCAGCCGGCGTTCCATCACCGATATGGAGCACGGCGAGCAGATCAGCATTCCCGGTCGCGATATCGACGAACCGGTGCTTCACCATGGTCGCGGCGGCAAACAGACCGTGGTTCACCCCGGCAACAAGGAATTCACCGCTGGCGAACACATCGCCCGTCCGCCGGGAGGTGGCGGAGGCCGTGGGCCAGGCAAGGCCGGCAACTCCGGCGAAGGCATGGACGAGTTCGTTTTCCAGATCACCCAGGAGGAATTCCTCGAATTCATGTTCGAGGACCTGGAACTGCCCAACCTGGTCAAGCGCAATCTGACCGGCACCGACACCTTCAAGACTGTGCGTGCGGGGATCAGCAACGAGGGCAACCCGTCGCGGATCAACATCATCCGCACCCTGCGTTCGGCCCACGCACGGCGCATTGCCCTCTCGGGCAGCAGCCGCGCGAAACTGCGCGAGGCGAAAGAAGAACTGGCGCGACTCAAACGGGAAGAACCGGATAATTTCGGCGACATTCAGGATCTAGAAGCGGAAATCGAGAAACTCAGCGCCCGCATTCATCGGGTACCGTTTCTCGACACCTTCGACCTCAAATACAACCTGCTGATCAAACAGCCGAACCCCAGCTCGAAAGCCGTGATGTTCTGCCTGATGGACGTTTCCGGCTCCATGACCCAGGCGACCAAGGACATCGCCAAACGGTTTTTCATCCTGTTGTACCTGTTCCTGAAGAGGAACTACGACAAGATCGACGTGGTGTTCATCCGTCACCACACCAGCGCCCGTGAGGTGGATGAAGAGGAGTTTTTCTATTCCCGCGAGACCGGTGGCACCATCGTTTCCAGCGCCCTGAAGCTGATGCAGGAGATCATGGCCGAGCGCTACCCGAGCAATGAATGGAACATCTACGCCGCCCAGGCTTCCGACGGCGACAACTGGAACGACGACTCGCCGATCTGCCGCGACATCCTGATCAACCAGATCATGCCTTTTGTGCAGTACTACACTTACGTGGAGATCACCCCGCGCGAACATCAGGCCTTGTGGTACGAGTACGAACGCATCGCCGAAGCCTTTTCCGACACTTTTGCCCAGCAACAACTGGTCTCGGCCGGGGATATCTATCCGGTCTTCCGTGAACTCTTCCAGCGCAGGTTAGTGACATGACCGCCAAGACCGCCAAAGAGCAGAAGCGCCAACCCATTTCCACCGGCTCGGAATGGACATTCGAGCTGATCCAGACGTACGACCGCGAAATCGCCCGTATCGCGGCCCGCTATGCCCTGGATACCTATCCCAACCAGATCGAAGTGATCACCGCCGAACAGATGATGGACGCCTATGCTTCGGTCGGCATGCCGCTGGGCTATCACCACTGGTCCTACGGCAAGCACTTCCTCAGCACCGAAAAATCCTACAGCCGCGGACAGATGGGGCTGGCGTACGAGATCGTGATCAACTCGGACCCGTGCATCGCGTACCTGATGGAAGAAAACACCATCTGCATGCAGGCGCTGGTGGTCGCGCATGCCTGCTACGGCCACAACAGCTTCTTCAAGGGCAACTACCTGTTCCGCACCTGGACCGACGCCAGTTCGATCATCGATTACCTGGTATTCGCCAAGCAGTACATCATGCAGTGCGAGGAACGCCACGGGATCGACGCTGTGGAGGATCTGCTCGACTCCTGCCACGCCCTGATGAACTACGGGGTCGACCGCTACAAACGTCCATACCCGATTTCCGCCGAAGAAGAGCGGCGCCGGCAGAAGGATCGCGAAGAACACCTGCAGAAACAGATCAACGACCTGTGGCGCACCATTCCCAAAGGCGCGGACAAGTACAGCGACAAGGACAACGCACGCTTTCCGGCCGAGCCGCAGGAAAACATCCTGTATTTCATCGAGAAACACGCGCCACTGCTGGAACCCTGGCAGCGCGAGATTGTGCGGATCGTGCGCAAGATCGCTCAATATTTCTATCCACAACGCCAGACCCAGGTGATGAACGAAGGCTGGGCGACGTTCTGGCACTACACGTTGATGAACGACCTGTACGACGAAGGCCTGGTGACGGACGGCTTCATGATGGAGTTCCTGACGTCCCACACCAGCGTGGTGTTCCAGCCGGGGTTCGACAGCCCTTATTACAACGGCATCAACCCGTATGCACTGGGGTTTGCGATGTATCGCGACATCCGCCGCATGTGCGAAGAACCTACAGAAGAAGACCGCCGCTGGTTCCCGGAAATCGCCGGCAGCGACTGGTTGTCGACCATCAAGTTCGCCATGAGCAGCTTCAAGGATGAGAGCTTCATCCTGCAGTACCTGTCACCCAAGGTGATCCGCGATTTGAAACTGTTCAGCATCCTCGATGACGATCAGAAGGACGATCTGCTGGTACCTGCGATCCATGACGAGGGCGGCTACCGGATCATTCGCGAAACGCTCGCAGCGCAATACAACCTGGGCAACCGCGAACCGAACGTGCAGATCTACAGCATCGACCGCCGCGGTGACCGCTCGCTGACCCTGCGCCACCAGCAACACGACCGCAAACCGCTGGGCGATTCCACCGACGAGGTTCTCAAACACCTTCACCGGCTGTGGGGCTTCGACATTCATCTGGAAACCCTGCAGGGCGACCAGATCATGAAGACCCATCATGTTCCACCCCGCAGCGAACACAGCGAGGGGGATTACGGTCGACTCGACCTGGCCGTCATTCATCTTTGATCCTGTTCAGGCCTCCGAAAGTCCGGTGCAAGGGTTATCCTGTCGGGCCAACGGAGGTTTTTTTATGCAGATTTACAAGGTCGGCGGTGCGGTACGTGATCGCTTGCTGGGCAAACTGGTCACCGATATCGATTGGGTGGTGATCGGCGCGACGACAGAAGAAATGCTCGCCAAGGGATTTCGCCCGATCGGCGCGAACTTCCCGGTTTTTCTTCATCCGAAAAGCGGCGAGGAGTACGCCCTTGCCCGCACCGAACGCAAGAGCGGTCGTGGTTATGGTGGTTTCACGTTTCACGCCAGCCCCGAGGTCACGCTTGAAGAAGACCTGATCCGCCGCGACCTTACGATCAACGCCATGGCCGAAGACGATCAGCAAAACCTGATCGATCCCTACCACGGTCAACGCGACCTCGAAGAGCGGATTCTGCGCCACGTTTCCCCCGCGTTTGCCGAAGATCCGCTCAGGGTCCTGCGCGTTGCGCGCTTCGCCGCCCGCTACGCAGAACTCGGCTTCAAGGTTGCGCCCGAGACCCTGGAGCTGATGCGTCAGCTCAGCGAATCGGGTGAACTGGAAGCCCTTACGGCCGAACGCAGCTGGAAAGAGATTTCCCGCGCGCTGATGGAAGATCAGCCCCAAGTGTTCATTCAGGTGTTGCGCGATTGCGGCGCCTTGAAAGTGCTGATGCCAGAGGTCGATGCCTTGTTCGGCGTGCCGCAGCCGGAAGCCCACCACCCGGAAATCGACAGCGGCATTCACACCCTGAGCGTGCTTGAGCAGTCAGCCCTGCACAAACAACCGCTGACCGTGCGCTGGGCCTGCCTGCTCCACGACCTCGGCAAAGGCCTGACCCCGCAAGATGAATGGCCACGACACATCGCCCATGAGCACAAAGGCCTGAAGTTGATCAAAGCGGTCAACGAGCGCTTCAAGGCACCGAAGGATTGTCAGGAGCTGGCCTTGCTGGTCGGTCAATATCACACTCACGGCCATCGCGCCCTGGAGCTGAAGGCTTCGACCTTGCTCGAGTTGCTGCAAAGCTTTGACGTTTACCGTCGACCACAGCGTTTCGAAGAATTCATCATCGCGTGCGAAATGGATGCCCGAGGGCGCAAAGGGCTTGAACAGCGTAGTTATCCACAGGCGGATTACCTGCGCGGCGCGGCCAATGTGGCGCGCGGCGTGGCGGTGCAGCCATTGCTGGAGAAGGGATTCAAAGGCCCGGAACTGGGCGAGGCACTCAAGCGCGAACGGCTCAAGGCATTGAAGGTTTACAAGGAATCGGCGGCGTCCTGAAAACACTTGATCCGCCCTCGCAAGGGCGGATCAAAATGTTCAAGACAAGTCTGAAGGCGTGAGCTGAGTGCCGCGCCATTCAAATCCGACCGGTGCCAGCACCTGATCGATCTGCGCTTCGGCCCACAATGTGGCAAAGCTTTTTCCTACACCGGGATGCACCCGATCCGGCGCAATCAGCGACAGCGGCCACAGCACAAAGGCATTTTTCAGGATTTCCGCACGAGGCAGGATCAGTCCGTCGAAGTTGCCCGCCAGATCGCCGTACAGCAACACGTCGATATCCAGCGGCAAGCCCTTGCGATCCGGCGCATAACGACCATTATCCGCTTCAATGAACTTCAAGCGGCGATCCAGTTCGATCAACGGCAGATCGGTGAACGCCGACACCACGAAGTTGAAGAACGGCCCGCTCTTGATCCCCACTGGCTGGCTTTCGAACACAGGCGAACAGCGGATATCCACCAGAAACGCGGACAAGGCATCCAGACCGGCCTGCAAATGGGTTTCGCGCTCGATATTGCTACCGAGCCCGAGATAGACCTGGGTCAGCGGCATCCGCGCTCGATCTCCACACCCACGCCACCCTTGGCGGCCGGTACGGCACCTGGTTTGGTCAGCTTCAGGCGCACCCAGGTGATCTTGAATTCGCTCATCAGCACTTCGACCAGGCGCTCGGCAAAGGTCTCGACCAGTTGATACCGGGATTGCTCGGCAAAGGCCTGGATCCGTGTGGACACACTGGCGTAATCGAGCGCCAGGGTCAGGTCGTCACCGGCGGCGGCCGGGCGATTGTCCCAGGCGAAGCTCAAATCAAGACGCAGGCACTGTCGGATGCCGCGCTCCCAGTCGTAGGCACCGATCACGGTGTCGACTTCCAGGCCCTCGATAAACACTCTGTCCAAGCACTTTTCTCCGCTGCACGACAAGGGCGCAATGCGCCGTTAGAATCAGGGCGTCCTCGCCCGGAATAGTTAGCATGTTTTGGTTACTGGCGATCCTCGCCTACCTGCTCGGCTCTCTGTCCTTCGCCATTTTGCTCAGCCGCCTGACCGGAAATCCGGATCCGCGAATGAGTGGCTCGGGTAATGCCGGCGCCACCAACATGCTGCGCCTGGCCGGACGCAAACTCGCGATCCTGACCCTGCTGGGTGATCTGTGCAAAGGCCTGCTGCCGGTGCTCATCGCTTCGGCTGCCGGCCTTTCGCTGCAGGATCAGGCGTGGATCGGCGTCTGCGCCGTGATCGGTCACCTGTTCCCGCTGTACTTCCGCTTTCGCGGCGGCAAGGGCGTCGCCACGGCGGCCGGCATGTTGCTGGGCCTGTATCCACCCGCTGCGCTGCTGGCCGTATGCGCCTGGCTGCTGACGTTCTACCTGACCCGCACCAGCTCACTGGCGGCGTTGATCGCCACCCCGCTGACCCTGCCATTGCTGGCCTGGCAGGAACCGGCGGCCTTATTGCCGATGAGCGCGCTGACACTGCTGATCGTCTGGCGCCACCGGGGCAATCTACGCGACCTGTTCGCCGGGCGCGAACGGCATTTTTAAATACCGCACGTGAGCGCCGCTCATCACAGCGCCGACAACTGCTCCATCGGCCAGCGCGCCTGCACGCTGATCGCCAGGCTCTCCTGCTGACCAGCCTGCAAACGCTGGCAGCCGGCAAACGCGATCATCGCGCCGTTATCGGTGCAAAACTCGGGACGGGCATAAAACACATCGCCCTTCATGTCGCCGAGCATTTTCTCCAGCGAAACACGCAACGCCTTGTTGGCACTGACGCCGCCGGCGATCACCAGACGCTTCATGCCGGCCTGCTTCAGGGCACGCTTGCACTTGATGGTCAAAGTCTCCACCACGGCCTGCTGGAACGCCAGCGCGATGTCGCAACGGGCTTGCTCGCTGTCGTCCCCGGCGCTGACGCATTGCTGCCAGGTGTTGAGGGCGAAGGTCTTCAGGCCGCTGAAGCTGAAATCCAGGCCCGGGCGATCACACATCGGACGCGGGAAAGTGAAACGTCCTGCGACGCCCTTCTCCGCCAGCTTGGCGATTTCCGGTCCGCCCGGATAATTCAGGCCCATCATTTTTGCAGTCTTGTCGAAAGCTTCGCCCGCCGCATCGTCCAGCGTCTCGCCGAGCAGGCTGTATTGGCCGATGCCATCGACCTGAACCAGTTGCGTATGACCACCGGAGACCAACAAAGCGACGAACGGGAATTCCGGCGGTTTTGGCTCCAGCATCGGCGCCAGCAAATGGCCTTCCATGTGATGCACGCCGAGCGCCGGAATACCCCAGGCAAACGCCAGCGCCTGAGCGCACGAAGCCCCCACCAGCAGCGCCCCGACCAGGCCGGGCCCCGCAGTGTAGGCGATGGCGTCGATCTCGGTCGGTACGCAGTCGGCCTCCGCCAACACCTGACGGATCAATGGCAGCATGCGCTTGACGTGGTCGCGCGAAGCGAGCTCCGGCACCACGCCGCCATAGACGCGGTGCAGGTCGATCTGACTGAACAGTGCGTCGGCCAGCAGGCCGCGTTCACTGTCGTACAAAGCGACGCCGGTTTCGTCGCAGGAAGTTTCTAATCCCAGTACTAGCATGGGTTTGCGCCTTGTTTAGGCTGAATTCGAAGGCGCGCATAATAGTCGCCGCGTGAGGCCCCGACTAGCGGTTTTCGATCAGAGGCTTTGCATTCCGAGCGATGAGGGGTTAACATCCGCAACCCTTAAAAACCGACGTCTTCAAGTGCTCTTTTGCCGCGAGGATGTTGACCCCGGTAATGAATGAAGGTAGCTCTGGATGCCAGCCGTCAAAGTTAAAGAGAACGAACCCTTCGACGTAGCTCTGCGTCGTTTCAAGCGCTCCTGCGAAAAAGCCGGTGTACTGGCTGAAGTTCGTAGCCGCGAATTTTACGAGAAGCCAACTTCTGAGCGTAAGCGCAAGGCAGCTGCTGCTGTTAAGCGTCACGCCAAGAAAGTTCAGCGCGAACAGCGCCGCGCCGTTCGTCTGTACTAATACACAGACGATCGTAGCAAGCTTCTGCCAAGCCCGGCCCTCAGCCGGGCTAATGGCATTTGCGTAAAACGCTTGATGCTTCACCGTCGAAGCCGCAGATGCGACCGAGACAAACCCGCTTCACCGCGTCAGGCCTGGCTCTTTTGCCAGCGGTGCACGTCTTTTCTGACGAGCCTTTCAAGGCTACTGACGAGCACACCCACTGATTCCTCTTACGACGATCAGCCCAAGGCACCTGCTTGCGTGCCCGCTTCATGAGCTATCCGAGGCCGATTACAGGCCGTCAGCGGATTCAGCGCAACATTTTCGAATAGTCGAAGACTGATGAGTACTAACGTCAGTGGATTTTCGGCAGATACACTTCCCGACAGCGATTACGCAAACGACACCGGTCGAGCCGCCCCACGTGCGCGCATCACTCAATGATCCGCGTCCGGCGGCATTTCGCATCGGATCCATTACAGCGCAGACGAGAACGCCATGGCCGGGCTGATTCCCCAGAGCTTCATTGACGACCTTCTGAACCGCACCGACATCGTCGACGTGGTCAGCTCGCGCGTGCAATTGAAGAAGGCCGGCAAGAACTACACCGCCTGCTGCCCGTTCCACAAAGAGAAAACCCCGTCGTTCAGCGTCAGCCCCGACAAGCAGTTCTATTACTGCTTCGGCTGCGGCGCGGGCGGCAACGCCCTCGGCTTTCTCATGGATCACGACAACCTGGACTTCCCCCAGGCTGTCGAAGACCTGGCCAAGGCCGCCGGCATGGAAGTGCCGCGCGAAGAAGGCGGCCGCTCGAACAAACCGCGCCAGCCAACCGATTCACCGCTGTACCCGCTGCTCACCGCCGCTGCCGACTTTTACCGGCAGGCGCTCAAGAGCCATCCGGCACGCAAGGCAGCGGTGGATTACCTCAAGGGGCGCGGCCTGACCGGCGAGATCGCCCGGGACTTCGGTCTCGGATTTGCACCGCCGGGCTGGGACAACCTGTTCAAACACTTGAGCAGCGACACCTTGCAGCAAAAAGCCATGATCGACGCCGGCCTGCTGATCGAGAACGCCGAAACCGGCAAACGCTATGACCGCTTCCGCGATCGCGTGATGTTCCCGATCCGCGACACCCGTGGACGAATCATCGCATTCGGTGGCCGAGTGCTCGGCGACGACAAGCCAAAGTACCTGAACTCGCCGGAAACCCCGGTCTTTCATAAAGGCCAGGAGCTCTACGGCCTCTATGAGGCACGCAAGAACAATCGCAACCTCGACGAAATCATCGTCGTCGAGGGCTATATGGACGTCATCGCCCTGGCCCAGCAAGGCCTGCGCAATGCCGTCGCGACACTCGGCACCGCCACCAGCGAAGAACATCTCAAGCGCCTGTTTCGCGTCGTGCCGAACGTGCTGTTTTGCTTCGACGGCGACCAGGCTGGCCGCAATGCTGCCTGGCGCGCACTGGAAGCAACGCTTTCCAGCCTGCAGGACGGGCGCCGCGCACGCTTTCTGTTTCTGCCCGAAGGCGAAGACCCGGATACCTTGATCCGCGCGGAAGGCACCGACGCCTTCCGCGCCCGGATCAATCAGCATGCACAGCCGCTGGCGGACTACTTCTTCCAGCAACTGACCGAGGAAGCCGACCCGCGCTCGCTCGAGGGCAAGGCCCATATGGCCACGCTCGCAGCACCACTGATCGACAAGGTCCCTGGCGCCAACCTGCGCATCCTGATGCGCCAGCGCCTGACCGAGATCACCGGCCTGAGCAGCGAGAGCGTCAGTCAGCTGGCCCAGAGCGCTCCGCAGGAAGCACCGCCGGCCTACGACCCGGGCATCGATTACGACGCCATGCCGGACTACAGCGACTACCATCAGCCGCAGGCACAGGACATGTATGTGCCGCAGCAGGAATGGACGCCGAAGAAATCCGGCGCCGGCGGCAAGAAATGGGACAAGAAACCGTGGGACAAGAATGGCAAGCGCGGCGGTGATCGTGACCAGCCTCGTGCCCCGCGCGTGCCGGCCGCCGTCGAACCACCGACCCTGGCCGCCCTGAGAACCTTGCTGCATCACCCGCAACTGGCGGAAAAAGTCGAGGATGCCGGGCACTTCGCGGACGAGAACCAGACCAACGCACAACTGCTGGTGGCACTGCTCGAAGCCGTACAGAAGAATCCCAAGCTAAACTCATTTCAGTTGATCGCGCGATGGCACGGAACCGAACAGGGTCGCCTGCTCAAGGCGCTGGCGGAAAAGGAATGGCTGATTGACGGAGACAACCTTGAACAACAGTTTTTCGACACCATTACTAGCTTGTCAGCCCGCCAACGCGAGCGAAATCTGGAACAACTGCTCAGGAAAGCGCGTCAAAGCGAACTGAGCATCGATGAGAAAAATCAACTGCGCGACCTTTTAAGTCGCAATGTTTCCGCATCAAACCCGACCTCAACTGGCGCGTGAGGTCATAGCTCAGGTATAATCCTCGGCTTGTTTTTTGCCCGCCAAGACCTTCAGTGGATAGGGTGTTATGTCCGGAAAAGCGCAACAGCAGTCTCGTATTATTGAGTTGATCAAACTGGGTCGTGAGCAGAAGTATCTGACTTACGCCGAGGTCAACGACCACCTGCCCGAGGATATTTCAGATCCGGAGCAGGTGGAAGACATCATCCGCATGATTAACGACATGGGGATCCCCGTACACGAGAGTGCTCCGGATGCGGACGCCCTTATGCTGGCCGACGCCGATACCGACGAGGCCGCTGCGGAAGAAGCAGCCGCTGCGTTGGCGGCGGTGGAGACCGATATCGGTCGCACCACTGACCCGGTGCGCATGTACATGCGTGAAATGGGTACGGTCGAGCTTCTGACTCGTGAAGGCGAAATCGAAATCGCCAAGCGTATCGAAGAAGGCATCCGTGAAGTGATGAGCGCTATCGCGCACTTCCCTGGCACGGTTGACCATATTCTCTCCGAGTACACTCGCGTCACCACCGAAGGTGGTCGCCTGTCCGACGTTCTGAGCGGTTACATCGACCCGGACGACGGCATTACGCCGCCAGCCGCCGAAGTACCGCCACCGATCGACGCGAAAGCGGCGAAAGCGGAAGAGTCCGACGACGATGACGATGCCGAAGCTTCCGATGATGAAGAAGAAGCCGAAAGCGGTCCGGATCCGGTCATTGCCGCACAGCGCTTCGGCGCCGTGGCCGACCAGATGGAAATCACCCGCAAGGCCCTGAAAAAGCACGGTCGTCACAACAAGGCGGCAATTGCCGAACTGTTGGCCCTGGCCGAGCTGTTCATGCCGATCAAGCTGGTGCCGAAGCAATTCGAAGCCCTGGTCGAGCGTGTTCGCAGTGCCCTGGATCGTCTGCGTCAGCAAGAGCGCGCGATCATGCAACTGTGCGTACGTGATGCACGTATGCCACGTGCCGACTTCCTGCGTCAGTTCCCTGGCAATGAAGTCGACGAAAGCTGGTCCGACGCCCTGGCCAAAGGCAAGAGCAAGTACGCCGAAGCCATCGCCCGCGTGCAACCGGACATCATCCGTTGCCAGCAAAAGCTGACCGCACTGGAAACCGAGACCGGCCTGACCATCGCCGAGATCAAGGACATCAACCGTCGCATGTCGATCGGTGAGGCGAAAGCCCGCCGCGCGAAGAAAGAGATGGTTGAAGCGAACTTGCGTCTGGTGATCTCCATCGCCAAGAAGTACACCAACCGCGGCCTGCAATTCCTCGATCTGATCCAGGAAGGCAACATCGGTCTGATGAAAGCGGTGGACAAGTTCGAATACCGTCGTGGTTACAAGTTCTCGACTTATGCCACCTGGTGGATCCGTCAGGCGATCACTCGCTCGATCGCCGACCAGGCCCGCACCATCCGTATTCCGGTGCACATGATCGAGACGATCAACAAGCTCAACCGCATTTCCCGCCAGATGCTGCAGGAAATGGGTCGCGAACCGACCCCGGAAGAGCTGGGTGAACGCATGGAAATGCCTGAGGACAAGATCCGCAAGGTATTGAAGATCGCCAAAGAGCCGATCTCCATGGAAACACCGATCGGTGATGACGAAGACTCCCATCTGGGTGACTTCATCGAAGACTCGACCATGCAGTCGCCAATCGATGTCGCCACTGTTGAGAGCCTGAAAGAAGCGACCCGCGAAGTGCTGTCCGGCCTTACTGCCCGTGAAGCCAAGGTACTGCGCATGCGTTTCGGTATCGACATGAACACCGACCATACGCTCGAAGAAGTCGGGAAACAGTTTGACGTGACCCGTGAGCGGATCCGTCAGATCGAAGCCAAGGCGCTGCGCAAGCTGCGCCACCCGACGCGAAGCGAGCATCTGCGCTCCTTCCTCGACGAGTGACACCAGAACCCCCGGCCCAGGCCGGGGGTTTTGTTTATATGGCAGATTAAATACCTCGCACCGCCCTCCCCCGCGCGCAGCCCGTCTACACTCGAAACATTCCCCCGAGCCATAACGAGACCGTTATGCCCAGACTGGCGTCCGTGCTTTTTTTGCTGTCACTGATGATCTGGACCGCAACGGCTGACGCGCTGACTCTGACCGATGAAGAACGTAGCTGGCTGGCGGCCCACCCGGACTTGCGCCTGGGTGTCGATGCGTCGTGGCCGCCCTTCGAGTTCCGCGACGACCAGAACCGCTATCAGGGCCTGGCAGCGGACTATATCGATGTGATTCGCCAACGCCTGGCGATCAAGCTCACCCCCATCGAGCCGGTGAGCTGGACGGTCGTGCTCGAACAGGCGAAAAACGGCACGATCGACCTGCTGCCGGGCATCATGTCCACGCCGGAGCGTCAGAGTTACCTGTCGTTCACCCGCCCTTATCTCGACTTTCCGATCGTCATCCTCGCCCACGTCGGCGGCCCACAGCCGCGCAAGCTCGAGGAGCTTTACGGCCTGAAAATCGCCGTGGTCGAAAACTACGCGCCCCACGAGCTGCTGCGCACCCATCACCCAGACCTGAATCTGGTGGCAATGCCCAACGTCAGCTCAGCATTGCAGGCCTTGGCCACCGATGAAGTGGACGCGGTGGTCGGCGATCTGGCCTCCAGTGTCTGGAGCCTGCGCCAGCTCAAACTCGACGGCTTGTACGTCAGCGGCGAAACCCCTTACCGCTATCAACTGGCGATGGGCGTCCCGCGCGACAACAAAATGCTGGTGGGGATTCTGGACAAAGTGCTGGCCGACATGTCCCCTGAGGAAATCAGCAGCATTCAGGAGCATTGGGTCGGCAACGTCCTCGATCACCGGACATTCTGGTCGGATCTGCTGGTTTACGGTTTACCAGGTCTATCGCTTCTGGTCATCGTCCTGGCGGTGGTGATCCGCATCAATCGTCGCCTGAGTTCGGAAATCGCCCGACGCATCGACCTCGAACAGGAACTGCGCAGCAGCGAATACCACTATCGCGGACTGGTGGAAAGTCTCTCGGCCATCGCCTGGGAAGCGCGGATCAGCGATTTCACCTACAGCTATGTTTCGCCCCACGCCGAAGACCTGCTCGGCTATCCACTGTCCCATTGGCTGATTCCAGGCTTCTGGCGCAACATCATTCACCCGGCAGACCTGACCCGTGCCCAGAGTTTCTGCGATCACGAAGTGCTGGCAGGACGCGATCACAGCCTCGATTACCGGGTGATCACCGCTGACGGTCGTTGCTTGTGGGTCCGCGACATCGTCAGCCTGATCGAACACGGCCACGAACCGGTAATGCGTGGCCTGATGATCGACATCAGCGAAACCAAGCGCACCGAAGAGGCGTTGCGCCTGTCGGAACAGAAGTTCGCTTCGGTATTCCAGCAATGCCCGGACATTCTGGTCATCGCCCGGCTATCCGACGGCTGCCTGCTGGAAGTGAACGAAGCCTTTGAGGAGCAGATCGGGCTCAAGGCCGAAGAAGTGATTGGCCAGACCGCCACCGAACTCAATATCTGGGGCATTCCCGGGGTTGGCCCGGGCCTGCTTCAGCGCCTGCAAGCCGGCAGCATTCGTAACCTGGAGATGCCCTTTCGTCGCAACAATGGCCAGGTGTTCACCGGGCTGATTTCCGCCGAACCCTTCGAACTCGACACCACACCGGCGCTGGTCGTGGTGGTGCGCGACATTACCCAGCTCAAGGAAACCCAGCAGCAACTGCAAACCTCCGAAGAAAAGTTCGCCAAGGCCTTCCACGCCTCGCCGGACGGTCTGCTGCTGTCGCGCCAGAGTGATGGCCTGCTGCTGGAGGTTAACGAAGGTTTCAGTCGTATCACCGGCTTCAACAGCGCCATGTCGGTGGATCGCTCGGCGCTGGACCTGGGCATCTGGGTCAACCTCAACGAACGCAAGCAAATGCTCGACCTGCTGCATCGCGACGGATTCGTTCGCGACTTCAGCTGCCACATCCGCCGCAGCGACGGGCAGATCCGGCTCTGCGAGGTGTCCAGCCGTCCGCTGCCGATCGGCGACGAAGACTGCATGCTGACCATCGCCCGAGACATTACCGAACGCCACCTGATGCAGGAAAAACTGCAACAGGCTGCGACCGTGTTCGAGAGCACTGCCGAAGGCGTGTTGATCACCGACACCCAGCAACACATCAGCGCCGTGAACCGGGCGTTCACCGAAATCACCGGTTACAGCGAAAGCGAAGCGCTGGGCCACACCCCGCGCCTGCTGGCTTCAGGGTTGCACGACAGTGCGTTCTACGCGGCGATGTGGCATCAATTGACCGACGAAGGTCACTGGCAGGGAGAAATCTCCAACCGGCGCAAGAACGGCGAGTTGTACCCGAGCTGGCTGACCATCAGCGCCGTGCGCAACCGCGACAAGTTCATCACTCACTTCGTTGCGGTGTTCGCCGATATCTCCAGCCTGAAGCACGCCCAGGCCAAACTCGACTATCAGGCGCATCACGACCCGCTCACCGGCCTGCCGAATCGAACACTGTTCGAAAGTCGCCTGCTGATGGCACTCAACAGTCAGCAGGAAAACGGCGGCCAGGGCGCAGTCCTGTTCCTCGACCTCGATCGTTTCAAGCACATCAACGACAGCCTCGGTCACCCGGTCGGCGACCTGCTGCTCAAGGGCATCGCCGTGCGCCTCAAGGAGCAATTGCGCGATATCGACACCGTTGCGCGCCTGGGTGGCGACGAATTCATCATTCTGCTGCCCGGCCTGCAGCAGCCCGGCGATGCCGACAACATCGCCACCAAACTGCTGAACTGCTTTGGCGCGCCGTTCCAGGCTGGCGAGCATGAGTTCTTCATCAGCGCCAGCATCGGCACCAGCCTTTACCCGCGTGACGGTTGCGATGTCGCGACCCTGATCAAGAACGCGGACGCGGCGATGTACCGCTCCAAGGCCAAGGGGCGCAACCGGGTCGAAAGCTACACCCGCGATCTCACCGCCCAGGCCAGCGAGCGTGTGGCGCTGGAACACGAACTTCGCCGGGCCATCGAGCGCGAGGAGTTGTACCTCTATTACCAACCGAAAATCAGCCTCGACGATCACAGCCTGGTCGGCGCCGAAGCCCTGATCCGCTGGCGCCATCCGAATTTCGGCGAAGTGCCGCCGGAGCACTTCATCCCGCTGGCGGAAGAGAACGGCATGATTCTGCAAATCGGCGACTGGGTGCTGGAAACCGCCTGCCGGCAAATGTTCGAGTGGGGCCAGATCTACGAATCCCTCGGCCCTCTGTCGGTGAACCTCGCCGGCGCACAACTGCGCCAGCCGAACCTGCTGGGACGCATCGAGCAACTGCTCAAGGACAACCGTCTGCGGCCGGAATTACTGCAACTGGAAATTACCGAAAACTTCATCATGAGCCAGGCCGAAGAAGCGCTGGCGGTACTGCACCAGCTCAAACACCTGGGGGTGCAACTGGCCATCGACGACTTTGGCACCGGCTATTCCTCGCTGAGTTACCTCAAGCGCCTGCCACTGGATATCCTCAAGATCGACCAGTCTTTCGTCCGTGGCCTGCCCGACGACCCGCACGACGCGGCGATTGTCCGCGCCATCATCGCCCTGGGCCGCAGCATGCAATTCACCGTGATCGCCGAAGGCGTGGAAACCCAGGCCCAGCAACAATTCCTCGCCGCCGAAGGCTGCGAACAGATCCAGGGCTACATCGTCAGCCTGCCGCTGCCACCAGAGGAGTTTGCCGCGACGTTTCTTCGTATAGCCGTATCAGATTTTTCGGATAGCACAGCCGAGAAACCGTCGCTATAATCCGCGGCCTACTGAGGGCCTATAGCTCAGTTGGTTAGAGCAGAGGACTCATAATCCTTTGGTCCACGGTTCAAGTCCGTGTGGGCCCACCATACTCAAAGCCGCGCATTGCGCGGCTTTCGCGTTTCTGGCGGGACCACATCAAATACAGTCCTATGGTCCGAAGGTACAAAATCGGTACAGTGCTGGTGCGCCAGTACACCTTTGGAGTCCTTCAGATGGCAACACTCGTTAAGACCCCTTCTGGTACCTGGAAGGCGTTAATCCGTAAAACCGGATGGCCAACAGTAGCGAAAACCTTCCGCACCAAGCGTGATGCCGAGGACTGGTCACGACGTACAGAAGACGAAATGGTCAGGGGTGTTTATATCCAGCGCAGCGGGTCCGAGCGTATGACGCTGGAAGCAGCCCTCAAGCGCTACTTGAGCGACATTACCCCCACCAAGAAGCCCACCACCCAGCGCGGCGAAACGTCGAAAGCAAAGAAGCTCACAGAACACCTGGGCAAATATTCACTAGCGGCCCTTTCCGCTGAAACTATCGCGAGCTACCGCGACAAACGCCTAAACGAAAAAGGGCGTGCCGGCACTACCAGCAATAACACCGTACGCCTAGAGCTCGCTCTGCTGAGCCACCTATTCACGGTCGCAATTCAAGAATGGGGGCTGGGCCTCACATTCAACCCGGTCCTAAACATCCGCAAACCTAGTCCAGGGGAAGGCCGCAATCGTCGGTTATCACCTGACGAGGAGCGCCGTTTACTGGCCGCAGTGAACAAGCACAGCAACCCCATGCTTGGCTGGATCGTTGGTATTGCTCTGGAGACGGGTATGCGGTCTACAGAGATCAGTTCGCTACGCAGACCCCAGGTCGATCTAGAGCGTCGCATCGTGAAGCTTGTGGATACCAAGAACGACGCACAACGTACTGTGCCTTTGAGCAAACGGGCGACAGCGATTTTCCAATCGGCTATGGAAAATCCTGCTCGGCCAAGTGACTGCAGCCTGGTGTTTTTCGGTGAGCCCGGCAAGGATGCAAAGCGTCGACCTTATGCCTTTACCAAGGTGTGGGGATTGCTCGTTAAAAAGCTTGAGTTGCCGGATTTCAGATTCCACGACCTAAGACACGAGGCGGTGAGCCGCCTCGTTGAAGGCGGCCTTTCTGACCAAGAGGTATCCAGCATCAGCGGCCACAAATCAATGCAGATGCTGAAGCGATACACGCACCTACGGTCAGAAGACCTGGTAGCAAAGTTGGACAACATCTCCAACAAAAAACAAAAAACTTTAGCTAAACAAAAAGATAAAGTTTAGCTAAAGCATATTAACAAACAACAAACCAAAGATTCTGAACTATAAAAAATAGAATTTTAGCAGCTAAAATCGTGTCAACCACCACATGCTTTAGCTATAACTTTCAAACGAAGTTTAGCTAAAGCTACAAATGTCAATATAATTTTCAACAAAGAGCTTCCAAAGTTACTAAAGTGTGTCATACGATATCCGAAATTGACCGGATGAGACCGAAATATGACGACCGAAGAATCAATACGTGCTTTTTTCTCGGGAGCACCGCTCCTGTCGATAGACCAGTTAGCAGAGTTACTTCATCGAAGTAAGGACGGCCTACGAATTAGCTTGAGCGGTGACAATGAAGTTTCAAGAAAATTCTTACCTTGCAAGGTAAAGATTGGACGAAGGATTTACTTTCGCACTGCCGATGTAGCCAAAGCCATAGATCAGGGCTAGCGGTATGTCTATAACTTTGATTGTGGAAAGACAAGATCGGCCAAGAGGCTTCACAATAATACCAAATCACATACTCAACGACCAAAGACTTAGCCTGAAAGCAAAGGGACTAATCTCAGGACTACTTTCGCTAAAATCTGATTATGATCGTCTCAGCGTTGAGCACTTGGCTAAAATTTATAAGACAGGGACCACTTTAATTCGATCTGGAGTGCAGGAGCTGAAGGATGCAGGATACTTAGAGATCGAACAGAAATATGATACCCGTGGCTATTACGCAGGGTATGAATGGCGGCTAAGTGACCATCCAAAGCCATCAGTAATGTCTGAAATCAGTACGGAAAGCCCGTATGTGGAAAACCCGCATTCGGATCAGCCACCTTCGGATCACCAGAAGCCTACAAAGACTTACAAAACAAAAAAACTAATAAATCAAAATACTACTACAACTCCTCAGCCCGTCTCGGGGGTTGCCGTGCAGGACCTGCGGCTAACGGCTCCGATGCTGGCGGAAACCAGCGACCAGGTTTTCAAAGCACTGGAGCAGGTAGCGCCTGCCGATCGACAACGTATGCTCGACGAGCTATCTGCGGCGATCAAATCTGGAACGATCAAGACGACTCCCATCCGCTGGTTCCATGGTGTACTCAAGCGATACCGGGAAGGGACCTTCAATTTTAGGCCAGTGGCGCCACAAGCTGTTCTGGAGGCAGCCCCATCCATACCAGCTAGTAAGGCGCGCAACAGCCCCCCAAGTGTCAAGGCAAGCGAGCGTTCCGGCGTAGGCTTGGAGTATCTAGGTAAGTTAAAGAGAGCTACACGAAGCTCAAACTCGCCACCCCCGTGCGGCTTGACAGATGAGGGACCTCTTTTGGATTACGACAAATAAGCCGAGCTGGAGAATGCAATGAAACCACTGACTCTCAGAATCGCAGAGCGTGTGATTCAACGCGCTGACCCAACAAGTCCATTGGCTCACCGCGCAGTTATGGTCATCCATCGATCCGATATACAAGATGCAGTTCAACAAGGTTGCTCACTGCTGAGCATTTGGAAAACACTCAGCGAAGAGGGTGCTGTCAATTTCGGCTACCAGGCATTTCGACGCTATGCTCGTGTTCTCACCATAGCCGATAGCAAACAGCGCTAAACAGATCAACCAGGCTATCAGCAACCGAACATTTAGCGTTGCTGTGGCGATCAATAACATTTGATCGTTGTTTCTCCGAACAATACCGTTGCTCTGACGATCAATTTTTTTCTGATCGGTAAAACAACGCTTTAGCTCGATCTAAGTAATCAACGCTGTTCGGCAAAACAACGCAAAGCTCTAGGGCAAGACAGGTGATGTTAGCCAACCGACAAGTCGGTCAGCTAACTTCACTATCGCGTATTCGCGCCTGCGGCACTCAATGCTGTCTTGCTCTGCGAGGCAGGTCGCTACCGCGACTCTATGAACACCAAACGGAGGTTAACTAGTGAGCTCCAATAAACGGCAGGAATATACCCGAAAACACGGAAAGCACCTTCGCGTACCGGTCTTACCGAGCGAGGAACAAATAATCAAAGAGAATGCAGCCAATGTGAGCCTGACAGTGGCAGAATATTTACGGCGACTGAGCCTGGGTGATGTGGTCAAAAGTACGCTCGACTCCAAATACGTATTGCAACTCGTAAAGGTAAACGCCGATCAGGGCCGACTTGGTGGGCTACTAAAACTGTGGCTAACCGATGACCCCAAGATGGCCATCTGTGGCAAGGCTTGGACGCCGGGTGTAGTGCGAGCTCTTCTAAAGCGAATCGAGGCCAACCAAGAAGAAATGCTCCGACTGGTCCAGGCGCTGAAATTTTAGCGGCTAAAAAATCCATACGTCACTTTTCCTTTTGGAGTCCAGATGATCATGCGGAATGCCACGAACCATACGGAGAATGAGCTGGCTAATCGTCGCCCTGCCCTTTCATGTCATACATGCCGGAATTCCAGTGATCGACGGCGCCAATACAAGTCAAGCGCCCATTAGCGCCTACGGCAGGGTGTAGGTTAACGACAGCGATTGATGAAAACAGCAAAAGATCGCAACCTGGCGACAACCCTGTGTTCGAGGACAATAATTTGAGCCCGCGCTCCGATGAGATTTCGAATTTCGTTAACAACAATCCAACTCCGGACTAGGCTCGACTGATGCCGTCGCCGCGAAACTGCGCGGCCTTTCTTAGCAACGATAGAGGAGCAGAAGCATGGAGAATCCCACCATTCCAACTGAACCGCGATTCATTGATCAGAACAACGTCAGCGATATTTTGCCAACCTTTACCACCCGAACGACCCTTCGATCTATTCTGCAAGGGATAGGGGTAAATACCCTTTCAGAGCTTGAAGCCCGCCCTGCTACCTCACCACCCACCCCCATCGTCCCGCCCGATATGTGAGAGGCTGAGTAGTCACACTGGCATGAGTCATGAGTAGCTACGACGTACTAAAACCGGTGTCGCAAGATGAATATGGGGCCGCGCGAGAGAATTGGAATTAACGGCACAAAAAAATAGATATCTCAATGTAGTGAGGCACCAGCGAAGTGCATTTCGTATATTTTATTAGAATATTCTAAAATTGCATTCTAATGTAGTTTTAGCTAGTGACTTTGACTAGATAGGTGCTAGATGTATCAAGCATCTAGTAGGAAGAGATAGGGTGAGCTACAGGATGAGGGGGGATAATTCGTAGAAAAAGCTATGCTGGAATTTGTTAGAGCGGGATTCCTTCTCTTATCGCATATTTCATAGCAGTTGATAATAGCGTGTGGTTTATTTCTTTTGCGTGGGTCTTTAAGTGTGGCGCTGAAAGCTGGGAGTAGATGGAGTAGGAATTTTGCTCGGACTTAAAATCTTTATCAATGAATGTTCTGCCATTGAAAAATGCAGAAAAAAACCTATTTCTATTATTGCCATGGCTGACGAGAAGGTCGAATACAACTAATCCACGAATATTTGATTCGGTCAGCTTTTTTTCGACATCATGTAAGTGCTCAAATGGGCTCTCTATATCAGCGGCAAGGACAAGCGCCGATATCTCATTACTACCACTTGGGTGACCTTCGATCCAGAAAACATTTTTCATGATGAAAGTCTCCTGCAGCCGGTTTCGATAAGCTCGTAAACTCTATTGCAAATACTGCGAGCATTTTCGAATGAGATAGTTCTGGTGGCGGCGAGCACAGTGCTCATATGGAACGTCCCGTGGCGCTCTGCGTGCCAATAAGTGTAGCACTCCCCAGCTACCGTTGCCGTAACCTCACCGCAAACCTTCACGTGCAAGGCCGTCAAACCATACGTTCCGTCTGGCCTTTTTTCAAAGTACTCTCCCATCTTTGAGGAATTTTCCGGCTTGAAGTTCCTTGAAAGGACCTCAAAAAGGTAGCCTTCCAGAGCGCGGAGTGCCGGGAATGAGATAGCGCTGTAATCCTCAAGTTCAATCTCAATTTTGCTAAGGGCTAAGGAGCATGCCAATTGCTTTCTAATCTGCTCATGAATTGAGTCGTGGGACACTGGAATTCTATCTAGAAGCTCGGCACTAACTTGCTCTTTCGTAACAGGTATATTGAACGTTTCGATCTGTTTGGTCAGCAGATCTTGAATGCTTAATACATTACAAAGAAAGTCATTAATTAGAATCGCTGTACTTAAGTATCGGCCCTGAAATTGGACGGATTTGTTGTTGAATTTCTTAACCCTAATTTTATCTCCGAGCTCGCCAGTCAAAGAGAAAACTTTGCAGTGGGCTTCCTCGTTCAGCTCTTCAATGTTAACTTTTTCGGATTCTAAAAATCTGAACAGGCTCGCAAGTTGCCCATCTTCCAGTTTTGTCGTAAATTCAAGTCTTATTTGATTGCTGATGCAGCACTCCTTTTTGACGGCATCAGCAAATATATCAAAATGGGCAGTCAGGCCTGCAGATTTTCCAATGGTATATAGCCCACCAATCTTTGGAAAAAATTTTAGCATCGTACGTTCATTTTCAAATAAGAAGCTGAATTTCAGTTCGCGTGCATTCTGGTCATCAAATACAATTTCTGTGGCCCCAGCGGTCAGCAGGCACCCTTCGACCTTCGTCATGTTCAAATGAAGGTCTTGATAGGGGTTCTTGCTGGCCATCAGTTCGTCCTTGGCTCGATGATTTCGAGCGGTTGAATTTGCAAAGTTGTCGATTATCTGTTTTGTGACCTGATGGCGCAATGCCTTCGGTCGGAGGGCTGCCCCAACCCCAGCGATTGAGCTCGCTGGTAGTGGTTCGGTTGGGCTCAGCCTAGACCCATTTTCCGGGGAACAGCCAGCCGTTCGGGCGCCGCCCCCTCGGCGAAGCCCAATAGGTAGAGAACCTTTCCAACAGGCTGTGCATCTTGCTGCGGATCCAAGGTGTTCTTCTGCCACGGCTTCCGTATCCGAGGGGTCAACTCTTTCGGTCAAGGAAGAGTTCTCGCCTAGAAAGCCTGTCAATGTGGCTGTGAGTAGCCTTGAACAGCGTCAATCCTTACCGCGATGATTGACGCTCAATGTGTGTCAAGGGTGTTTGACTGAGGGCAACGAGAATCCTTGCTTGCGTGGTATCAATGTATAGAACGCGATCGCGATAGCTTACACACACTACCGGCATTCGCGTCACCGATCTGGCCTGATAGGAGTTGCAGACGTGCTGTATCCCAGCGACGAAACGATTAGACCTCTACGTTTTTCCGTTAATTTTTTGCCATATACCGTAAATATCCGGATCTATACGCCGCCTGTCGTTACCACGCACAATTCGGAACAGATCTTTGGCCTCTAAACCTCTAAAAAAACCTACTACATCAGTTGTTTGTCTCTTACCCGTATTAGGCGCGCCATAGGCCGCTGCAATTCTAGTTGCATCCACTCGCTCCAGGCCAAGCCCCATCACAAGTTGTAAGGCATTAAAGTTAGGAACACCTTCAGCGGCCAGCACAGATAAATCCCTAACACCACCTTGAACCTTGATTCTTCGACGTTTCGCCTCATAGGACAACAACTCTGCCACGCCATAAAGCGCCCACGGCAGCAAATATTGAACTTTTGAATAAATCATACGAACTAGCTCGCCAAGATTTTTATTCTGCTGACGATCTCGTATTGACGTTAGTGGCTGACCCTCGACCCAGATACAAGAAACAAAAGACGTAACCCCGCCAAGTTTATCCCCTTCAAATTCAGACATGAATTTTGACACTGGCCCTAATAGGTAGCTCAGAGCATCAAATTTATAAATATGTCCACCAACTACTATCTGACCAAATTTTTCGAGACGCCAATCATCGAGCGACATTAGCCACTCATGAAGCTCTGCTTGGGCTTCAAGTGACCAACCGATACGGGCTGCAATATTCATCAATTCAGCATCAGAAGAAAATGCGGTTTGTATAACTTTCTTCTGTTGCAGACTAAAAGTATCGGCAAACACCTTGACATCCAAGCTCATCTGGTTAGATGCAAGCATGCTTGTGGATATTTCGGTAGCATTATCAGAATTCAACTTCACAAGCCCTGCAACGCTTGCATGCGTATAGCTCACACGTACGAGGTTTACTAGACCACGAATCCTTTTAGCAAGAGCTGTATTTTTACCATCAATTTTTATATTACCAAGCTTAACACTTTCTAAAATAGACTCTTGAATCTTCCCCGACTCAATAGCCTCTTTAAGCTCAGTCAAAGCCGCTCCTAAAGCTGACTGCACTGGAGGTATAGAATCCAGAGTCGTTCCGAGGTAATTTTGTAACGTAAATCCCTGCAGCTTATGCTCATAACTCTGGGGTTCAAAAAGTATGCAGTGTCCTTCAGAGTCAACTCCAAACCTCCCAGCTCGGCCCGCAATATTCCAAAGAGAGCGCGGAGTGATCTGGTAATTTTTTGAAACTAGCGATTCTACCAGTACGGTTGCAAAGGGAAAATTAACCCCCTCCGCCAAGGTTGTAGTAGCACATACAATATCAATTTTTTTTGCAGATATTATATCTTCTAGAGATATACGCACACTCGGCGGAAGTTGAGCATGATGATAAGCCACCTTCCTCTTTATATGATTTCTTAGTGATGATTCCGGGTATAACTCTCTTTCGATCTTAGCATCTAATCTTTCTATATCTTCCCCGCCGTCATACTCGCTATAATTCACGAGTTTAGATCTCATTTGGAAAATACGCTCAGCGAGATCTTCACACAATCTCACAGTTGTACAAAGGACTAGGACAATTCCTGACGTCGAAAGATTCATCGCCAAGCGAGCCAATCTACTAAGGCGATCATCACACTCAGTTACTGCTAAAGGCGTTGGCTCTACACCTTCGAATTTCAAAACCCCCTCGCCAGATATGAACTCGAACCTTCCTAGTCTTAGCCGGTTGGTTCTCCAATCCACCTTTACCGACGAGGAGTTCTCACCAACACTAAGCCATGATACTAAATCAGATATATTTGGGGCTACTGCAGAGAGCTGAATGACTCTTGCATCTGTAGATACTAGCTGTCTAATCCGCCACAAATAAAATTCTAATAGAATCCCTCTGGACCCCTGCTCAATATGATGCGCCTCATCTACCAAAACAAGTGCAATATTTTTTACGAACTCTTGGTCCACCCTAAGTAGCAGATCGGCCCTTTCAGGAGTAAATACTAGAACCTGCACCTCAGATTCATCGGACGTAGACAATTGCTCATGAACTGTTAGATGAGCTCCCAATTCTCTGACTTTTATACCTACCCGCCCAAGTGAATCCGCCAAATCTCTAGAAACTTGATGAACGAGAGCGCGACTAGGAGAAATATACACAACTTTCTTATTTGGCTGTGACTTAATGGCAGACGCAATCAAAACTTTAGCTAACGAGGTTTTACCTGTCCCAGTCGGCGCAGCCAGGCCGTAGCTAATAATATTCTCCGCTAGAAGACCTTCTTCAATGGCTTGTTTTTGAACCGGCCAAAATTCAAGAGGCACACCTAATGCGTTGATTTGAGAGCGATCTAAACCTGAATATTTTTCTAAGATCGCTAGGCTAGAATACTCACGCCTTTGATCCAACACCTTAGAAATAGCGATGAAATCATCACCAGCGAGATCTAGTCGATAACTACCCGCCTGATTACTAAGCTCGCGAAAAACAGAGTGAACCTGATCAGATTTTTCTTTTCCAAACTGGAGATTCTCACCTTGTTGGAAAAGCGCCTCTGCTATTGCTGTGTGTACCAGCCTATTAATATCACCTGGTACTTCTACCTCTGGTATTAATATCTCATCCTGAACAGATGGAGAAGCCGAAGCATCTTTTAAACTCCCCCAAAAACTTTCTCGACGTCGCAAGAAAAAGTCTTGCACACGATTATCGAAAGCTGAGTCCCTAGCGACCTTCGCAGATGCACCAGGCAGACCAGCCATATCATATAACAAAGCGGCCTTTAGAAAATGTCTGCCTTGGGCTACAGAATCGGACGTATTAGCTGACTGAATTCCGAATCCTGCTTCGATATCACCAGCAGCCACACATAAAGCTCGCTCCAATCCAGACTTAGAATCGATCCATGCAGGGGCACTGGCTAAAACAGCTTGGCTAAATCGCAGAAGATTTCGTTTCGCTAGGACTTGGTCGCTGTTTAGGTAAGGCTTCCCCAGCCTCTCATCCAGTATTTTGCGCTGGAGTTCAGAATAACCAGAAACAAACCATTCTGCGTCCATGCAAGGGCTGAGTTCATCTGCTTCAAACATAATATTAATTTCCCGCTATTGCGTCCATGACGGTCTTTCCATAATGATACGACTCACGAGCAAGCGCAGCCAGATCATCTACAACGATTGCTGAAAACTCAAACGGATATGCAATTACTGAACTCACAATAAAGTCATCATCCGCACAATGCACTGTCGATGAGTTGACCACCGCGACACCAAGAAAAGAGCACTTCATAGGCCCAGGGGGAATTAAGTCTTTCTTTATTTGACGGGCTTCTTTTTCGGAAAACGATGCAGACAAATTATCTCTGATTTTAGCAAAATCAAACCGCTCATCTTCCTTGCCGTATCCATCTATCGACTCCAGCATTTGCTTGAGAATGCCGTGCCTATGCCCTGAGAATTTGGTTTTATCAGTTGGGAGTATGCTACTTTTTGCCTCCACTAACAAATATTCAAACTCAACACCATCTGTTTTGACAAAAAAACCGTCCATTTTATGAACATTAGTATTTTCAGATGATGTCAAAGTAAGCTTACTATATAGTTTTCTATACCCAAGAACTTCCTCTAGGTATATAGATGACAATATCTCTCCACAATGACTATTTTGAAATTTTGGTGTAGTAGGGGCTTGTGCGAACAGCGACCATACCATTTCCAAGGCGTCATGCTCTGCGCCGAAATCTTCGCCAATTTTTTCTGGGGAACGGTAGTGATAGGGTAATTTACCACCTATATACCTTGAAAGTTTTCTACCATTGTAGTCCGATTTTAAAAATGTACGCCGCCCCGCTCTTACCTTTTGTATAGTCAAGCACGAGGATTCGATATCAACGGTACCATCGACATACAGATTTAGATCAAGTGGCAAAACACTCTCCTTGTTGTCAGTAATTTCCACCATCGACCCCAGCGTGAGGGGTCGTTTGGAGCACCAGGCTGAGGTACAGCTCATGTCCTTTGAGGCAGGCGCTGACCAAGCGAAATTTACCGCACTGATGGCACTTTGACGCAAATTTAGCATAAGGTGACGCCAGTTGGAGACACAGTAAACCAGCGGAGCAATGATTTTGGATTCTGCCGGCGCTTCCTCTCCGAAGCAGTACAGCCACGGTACAGTACCCAGCTTGGGTAACCTTCTCAAAATTACGCTCAAACCCCTGTATTACCTGGCCTCCAGCTATGCTAACGTACATCCAGCTTTGAGTGATTTCGCTAGGCATACTGCCTAGCTCTGCAACTCATAATCCTTTGGTCCACGGTTCAAGTCCGTGTGGGCCCACCAAACATGAAAAAGCCGCGCACTCGCGCGGCTTTTTTTCGCCTGTCGTTTGGTGTTTTACGTTCTTCACAAGCGCAACGTTCGGAAGACTACCGCAAGGTCTGTAGGTTATTTCCCAAGCTGTGTTTTCACTCGGTTTTCGGCCTTGCTGGCCTTTTCTCCGAACGAGTAATCTCCGGGCGCCGCTGTCCGCCAAGGATTACTTTCATGCTCGTGAATGCTGCGCCACTGATAAAAGAATCTAGTGGCCAACAAACATGGATCGACTTAGCTTTGCCCGACCTGCGTACGCTGGCCAGGGAGCTTCGCTCAGCAGCAATTGATGAAGTGAAAAGGGCAGACGATGCGCAAGGAGCCCTCAGAATTCTCCTGGCTCACTTCGGATTCATCGATGAGGCGTTGCTCGCAGTCACCTTCCTCACCCCGATCGGAAACGTTGCGGTCATGAGGGACAAGCTCGCCCACATCGTCGAAAAACGCGCTGACTCACGAGAGCGCTACGTCCGGCATGCGATTGATACGCTGACGGGGCCGTTTGAAATATGGAGAGTGCTGTACGACAACGGCGGATACCGCATGGCCTTCATCAATGCCTACGAGGCAAAGAATGACATGCTCGTGGTGGTAGATGTCAGGCACGGACACGTCCTGTGGAACTTCATGCATGCCCCGGCTAGAGCGATGAACAAGCACCGCCAGGGCGAGCCTCTCTACAAGAGATACGTTCTTCAGGACAAACAAAAAGGGGAGCCTGTTGGCTCCCCTCGAATATTTGAATCCTGATATTGGCATCCTCAGGAAATGGGATGAAGAGGTCTCACCTTACACCGATGTTGCAGCATCGCTGAGGTACCTACGTCTGCTGAAGCCCTGCAAGGCAGCAGATTTCGCGCTCTTGAGGCCATTTTTGATAAAGGCAGCAGGCAAGTCAAATCATTTGTCTGTTCTTTTGTTTCAGCAAAATCCCCCGATCCGGTGACTGCCTAATCCCCCGCCACTCAATCAGCGCTTACAAGCGCCTCGCGTGACGAGCCTGTAACATGCAGCCCCATTGATCCATACCGCTGGAGCCTGCCCTTGCCCGACATCCGCCCACCCGTGCTCGATGAAATCGACCGCCAGCTGATCGCTGCCCTGCAAATCAATGCCCGCGAGAGCGTGGCGATGCTGGCCCGACAATTGGGGATTGCTCGCACGACCGTGACTTCGCGACTGGCGCGGCTGGAAAAGGCCAAGGTCATCACCGGTTATGGTGTGCGCCTCGGCCAACGCGTGGTGGATGGTGGTTTGCAGGCGTATGTCGGGATCAAGGTGCAGCCGCGCTCTGGTAAAGAAGTGTTGCGGCGGTTGAGCGCAATGGCTCAGGTGCAGCAATTGTGCGCGGTGAGTGGCGAATTTGATTACGTAGCGTGGTTGCGAACCGATTCACCGGAGCAGCTTGATCAGCTTCTGGATCAGATCGGCAGCGTAGACGGTGTAGAGAAAACCACGACCTCGATCATCCTCAGCAGCAAGATTGATCGCGGGCATCCAGTCTGACCAATCAGATCGTCATATTGCAGTACATGCACTCAAAACGACGACACATTGCGTCTTATTAACGTGTTCTACGCTCCCTAGAATGGCTGGCATCTTTTCCTATACTCAGACGCGCCTCCAGCGTCGGGTCGCCAGCAAGGTCAGCCATGAACAAGAACAATCGCCATCCTGCAGACGGTAAGAAACCGATCACCATTTTCGGCCCGGACTTTCCTTTCGCCTTCGACGACTGGATCGAACACCCCGCCGGTCTGGGGAGCATTCCCGAGCACAACCACGGTGCCGAAGTGGCAATCGTCGGGGCCGGTATCGCCGGCCTGGTGGCGGCGTATGAGCTGATGAAACTCGGCTTGAAACCCGTCGTGTATGAGGCCTCGAAGCTTGGCGGCCGTCTGCGCTCCCAAGCGTTCAACGGCACTGACGGGATCGTCGCCGAGCTCGGCGGCATGCGCTTCCCGGTGTCCTCCACCGCGTTCTATCACTATGTCGACAAGCTCGGCCTGGAAACCAAGCCCTTCCCCAACCCGCTGACGCCGGCTTCCGGCAGCACCGTGATCGACCTGGAAGGCAAAACCCATTACGCACAAAGCCTGAAGGATCTTCCTGCACTGTTCCAGGAAGTGGCTGACGCCTGGGCCGACGCTCTGGAGGCCGGTTCGCAGTTCTCCGATATCCAGCAAGCGATTCGCGACCGCGACGTGCCACGCCTCAAGGAGTTATGGAACACCCTCGTACCGCTGTGGGACGACCGCACGTTCTACGACTTCGTCGCCACCTCGAAAGCCTTCGCCAAGCTATCGTTCCACCACCGCGAGGTGTTCGGTCAGGTCGGTTTCGGCACCGGCGGCTGGGACTCGGACTTCCCCAACTCGATGCTGGAAATCTTCCGCGTGGTGATGACCAACTGCGACGATCACCAGCACCTGGTGGTCGGCGGTGTGGAACAAGTGCCACAAGGCATCTGGCGTCATGCACCGGAGCGCTGCGTCCACTGGCCACAAGGCACCAGCCTGAAATCGCTGCACCACGGCGCACCGCGCTCCGGGGTGAAGAAAATCGCCCATGCACCTGACGGACGTTTCGCGGTCACCGACAACAACGGCGACACCCGCGAATACGCTGCCGTACTGACCACCTGCCAGAGCTGGCTGCTGACCACCCAGATCGAATGCGACGAAAGCCTGTTCTCGCAAAAGATGTGGATGGCGCTGGACCGTACTCGCTACATGCAATCGTCGAAGACCTTCGTGATGGTCGACCGCCCGTTCTGGAAGGACAAGGACCCGGAAACCGGCCGCGACCTGATGAGCATGACCCTCACCGATCGCCTGACCCGTGGCACTTACCTGTTCGACAACGGCGACGACAAACCGGGCGTGATCTGCCTGTCTTACTCGTGGATGAGCGACGCGCTAAAGATGCTCCCGCACCCGGTGGAAAAACGCGTGAAACTGGCGCTGGATGCGCTGAAGAAGATCTACCCGAAAGTCGACATCGCGGCGCGGATCATCGGAGATCCGATCACCGTGTCGTGGGAAGCCGACCCGCACTTCCTCGGCGCGTTCAAGGGTGCCCTGCCCGGCCACTATCGCTACAACCAGCGCATGTACGCGCACTTCATGCAGGACGACATGCCGCCGGAGCAGCGCGGGATTTTCATTGCCGGCGACGACGTATCGTGGACACCAGCGTGGGTCGAAGGCGCAGTACAGACCTCGCTCAACGCGGTGTGGGGAATCATGAAGCACTTCGGCGGGTCCACACATAAAGAGAACCCCGGCCCGGGTGATGTGTTCAACGACATCGGCCCGATCGCCCTGCCCGAGTAAGAGGAATCCCTGATGCGTGTAGCCCTTTACCAATGTCCACCGCTGCCACTGGAACCTGCTGCCAACCTCCAGCGCCTGCAACAACTGGCGATGGAGGCCAAAGGCGCCGACCTGCTGGTGGTGCCGGAGATGTTCCTGACCGGTTACAACATCGGCAAGGAGGCGGTCGCGACATTGGCCGAGGTCTACAACGGTGAGTGGGCGCAGCAAGTAGGACGAATCGCCAAGGCTGCCGGTCTGGCGATTCTCTACGGTTACCCTGAGCGCACCGCCGAAGGTCAGATCTACAACGCCGTGCAGTTGATCGATTCGAACGGTGAACGCCTGTGCAATTACCGCAAGACGCATCTGTTCGGCGATCTGGATCGTTCGATGTTCAGCCCCGGCGATGGCGAGTTTCCCATCGTCGAACTCAACGGCTGGAAGCTCGGTTTCCTGATCTGCTACGACCTGGAGTTCCCGGAAAACGCCCGACGCCTGGCCCTGGAAGGCGCCGAGCTGATTCTGGTGCCGACCGCGAACATGATTCCTTTCGATTTCATTGCCGATGTTTCCGTACGCTCCCGGGCCTTCGAAAACCAGTGCTACGTGGCTTACGCCAATTATTGCGGCCACGAAGACGACATTCATTACTGCGGGCAAAGCAGCATTGCGGCGCCGGATGGCAGCCGCATCGCCCAGGCCGGACTGGACGAAGCACTAATCGTCGGTGAGCTGGATCGCCAGTTGATGGTCGACTCCCGCAGCGCCAACCGCTACTTCAACGACCGCCGCCCCGAACTTTACGACGCGCTCAACAAGCGCTAATCCGCTAGCATTGGCACTTCACTGTTCTGGAAGTGCCCATGCCTGCGCCGACTCACCCCCGCCCCCACACCGAAACCCTGGCCAACGGCTTGCGCGTGACCCTGCGTCACGTGCCAGGTCTGAAGCGCAGCGCCGCCGCGTTACGGGTGGCTGCCGGCAGTCATGACGTGCCGTTGGCGTGGCCGGGGCTGGCGCATTTCCTTGAGCATTTGCTGTTTCTCGGCACCGAGCGTTTTCCTGCACGGCAAGGGCTGATGGCCTACGTGCAAGGTCACGGCGGTCAGGTGAATGCCAGCACTCGCGAACGCACCACTGATTTCTTTTTTGAATTGCCGCCAACGTCCTTCAGCGGTGGACTGGAGCGTCTGTCAGACATGCTCGCCCATCCGCGTATGAATACGGACGATCAGTTGCGGGAACGGGAAGTGTTGCAGGCGGAGTTTGTCGCGTGGTCGCAGGATGCGGCGGCTCAGCAGAAAGAGGCGCTGTTCGAGGGATTGTCGGCCGCGCATCCTTTGCGAGGTTTCCACGCCGGGAACCGCGACAGTCTGCCGGTGGAGCAAGCAGACTTTCAACAGGCGTTGAAAGACTTCCACCAGCAGTTTTACCGCACCGGGCAAATGATCCTGAGTCTGGTCGGGCCGCAAAGTGTTGAAGAGCTGAGAACGCTGGCAGAACAGTTTGCCGCCGCGCTGACAGCTGGGGATAAAACTGCACAGGCAGCCCCCGTTTGCTTGATGGACAATCCACAGAAAAGTTATCAACAGGTCGGCGAGCGGCACGGCAATCTGTTGTTTGCGTTGGAGGATTTGCCGGAGTCGTCGGCCGAGGCACTGGCGTTTTTCTGTCACTGGTTGAACAGCGCCAAACCCGGTGGCTTGCTCGCGCATTTGCAGCAGCAGGGTCTGGCGGAAGATTTACAGGCCTCTGTGCTGTATCAATTTGCTGAGCAAGCTTTGCTGCATCTTCAATTCACGGCGGCATCCGGTTTACTTGACGCCATCCGCGCACAGTTTCTCGACTGGTTGAGCTTCTTCGCAGCGCAGCAGGACTGGCCGGTGTTGCGTCAGGAGTACGCAACGCTGCTTGAACGACAGCAGCAGGTCAGCGGCGCACTGCAACAGGCCCGACCCGACAGCGAACAACTCGAGAGCGGCATGTCCGATACGGCCGTTGCAGCGCTCAAAGTGATTCTCGGCAAAATCGGCACTGTGGATAACTTCAGCAGCCACTGGCATCTGCCCGCCGCCAATCCGTTCCTGCGCTCAGCCGAACCGCTGGCCAACGCCGGCCTCATCCGCGGCCAGACCAGCGCCCACCGTGGCCTGCGCACGTTCGCTCAGGATCGCTCGCGCAGCCGCCGCGAACGCTCGCCGATGCAATTCAGCCAGGCGTTGCCGGACAACGGCGACGAAGGTGCGGTGTATGTGCGCTGGCAGACGGAAGCGTCGGCCACGGCCGAGCTGCAAGTGAAACTGCAACGAAGTCTGCGGGACGTTTCCGATGACGCGCGTCAGGCCGGGGTCGAATTGTCCTTCAGCGCCACGGGAAATCAGTGGCTGCTGAAACTCACCGGCCTGCAGGACACGCTGCCCGTTGTGCTGGAGCACGCGCTGAAATCTCTGACACAAGTGGGCGCCGATTCCGCAAAAGGCGAACCGCAACCTGCGCTGATACCGATCCGCCAACTGCTCAAAGTACTACCCGAACAGCGCCTGCCAGCGGTAGGCGAATCCGATGACGCCGTACACCTGTGGACAACTTCCCGCTGGGACGGTCTGGCTTTGGGGCTCAACCCACAAACCCAGTCAGCCATGGGCCTGGCCCTGAGTCGCATCCCGGGCATCCCGGATAATCAAATTCCCGCACCGTCTGTCATCAACGCCGGATACCGGTGGAGTCAGATCGACAGCGCGTCCAGCGAACACGCCTTGCTGCTGTTCTGCCCGACCGCCAGCCACGAAATCGCCGACGAAGCCGCGTGGCGCCTGCTCGCCCACCTGTGCCAGACACCGTTCTACCAACGCCTGCGAGTCGAACTGCAACTGGGTTATGCGGTGTTCAGCGGCCTGCGTCAGCTACACGGCCAGACCGGCTTGCTGTTCGGCGTGCAATCGCCCACGGCCACCGTCGAGCAATTGCTCGGCCACATTCAGCAGTTTCTCGATGACCTGCCAGCCCTTGTCGAACAACTCGATGACGCCAGCCTCGCCCGGCAACGCAAGGCGCTTGCCGATCAGTTCGATGACAACGTCCTGTCCGGCAAGGACGCTGCCGAACTCCTGTGGCAGGCCCGACTCGCCGGCCACTCGTCGGATTATCTGACCCAGCTGCGCAGCGCTATCGCTCAACTGGCTCGCCCGACATTGCTGGCCGCCGCACAACGTCTGATCTGCGCCGAAGGCGGCTGGCACGGCCTGTCCAACAGCCCTTCGCCGGGCGCGCCCTGGCAAGCGGCAAAATGATCATTACCGGGGCTGCAAGGAGCTTTCTCAAAGATTCACGGGCAAACCCTCTGAAATTTTGAGTAACATAGCCACCTAACTATTTGGAACATCCCTGCGCTGCCGTGGACTATACCTATGGATAGCGCTATCTCACCCACCTGAAAAAGGAGTCACCCGATGGCTTGGACCAAACCTGCTTACACCGACCTGCGCATCGGCTTCGAAGTCACCATGTACTTCGCCAGCCGCTGAGTCCTGCCTCAAGCAGAACACTGCAGTGCAACGCCTCGGCTCGCCGGGGCGTTTTATTTTCAGCGTTGAAATGATGGAGCGTTCATGTTCGTCCAGATTCTGGGTTCGGCCGCCGGTGGCGGTTTTCCGCAGTGGAACTGCAACTGCGTCAATTGCGCCGGTTTTCGCGACGGCAGCCTGAATGCCCAGGCCCGTACCCAATCGTCCATCGCGATTTCCGATGACGGCGTGAACTGGGTGCTGTGCAACGCCTCGCCGGACATCCGCGCGCAGCTTCAGAGCTTCGCCCCGATGCAGCCGGGCCGGGCCCTGCGTGACACCGGCATCAGCGCGATCATCCTGATGGACAGCCAGATCGACCACACCACCGGTCTGCTCAGCCTGCGCGAAGGTTGCCCGCATCAAGTCTGGTGCACGGACATGGTCCACGAAGACCTGAGCACCGGTTTCCCGCTGTTCACCATGCTCAAACACTGGAACGGCGGGCTGGACTGGAACCGCATCGAACTTGACCAGAGCTTCACCGTCGCCGCGTGCCCGAACCTGCGCTTCACCCCACTGCCGTTGCGCAGCGCCGCACCGCCCTACTCGCCGCACCGCTTCGACCCGCACCCGGGCGACAACATCGGCCTGATCGTCGAAGACCTCAGCACCGGCGGCAAGCTGTTCTACGCGCCGGGCCTGGGCAAGGTCGACGCGCCGCTGCTGGAAATCATGGCCGGCAGCGACTGCGTGCTGGTGGACGGGACGATGTGGGACGACGATGAAATGCAGCGTCGTGGCGTCGGCACCCGCACCGGCCGCGAGATGGGCCATCTGGCGCAGAACGGCCCCGGCGGCATGCTCGAAGTGCTGGAACAGCTTCCCGAGCAACGCAAGGTGCTTATCCACATCAACAACACCAACCCGATTCTCGACGAAGACTCCCCGGAGCGCGCTGAACTGGTTCGGCGAAATGTTGAAGTG
Source organism: Pseudomonas fitomaticsae (assembly GCF_021018765.1). Lineage (GTDB taxonomy): Bacteria > Pseudomonadota > Gammaproteobacteria > Pseudomonadales > Pseudomonadaceae > Aquipseudomonas > Aquipseudomonas fitomaticsae. The sequence continues at coordinate 6,102,168 of NZ_CP075567.1, forward strand.
GCGTATGACGGCATGAGCATCGTCCTGTAACGAATCGCCCGGAGAACCGCAATGACCGACACCCCGCTGTCCCACGCCGAATTCGAAGCGGCCCTGCGCGCCAAGGGCGCCTATTACCACATTCATCACCCGTATCACGTGGCGATGTATGAAGGCCGGGCCACCCGCGAGCAAATCCAGGGCTGGGTCGCCAACCGCTTCTACTATCAGGTGAACATCCCCCTGAAAGACGCAGCGATCCTCGCCAACTGCCCGGACCGCGAGATCCGCCGCGAGTGGATTCAGCGCCTGCTCGACCACGACGGCGCCCCCGGCGAAGACGGCGGCATCGAAGCCTGGCTGCGTCTCGGGCAGGCCGTCGGGCTCGATCCGGATCAATTGCGTTCCCAGGAACTGGTGCTGCCCGGCGTGCGTTTCGCCGTCGACGCCTACGTCAACTTCGCCCGCCGCGCCAACTGGCAGGAAGCCGCCAGCAGCTCGCTGACCGAGCTGTTCGCGCCGCAGATTCACCAGTCGCGGCTCGACAGCTGGCCACAGCATTACCCGTGGATCGACCCGGCCGGCTACGAATATTTCCGCACCCGTCTCGGCCAGGCCCGACGCGATGTCGAGCATGGTCTGGCGATTACGCTGGAGCATTACAAGACCCGCGAAGGTCAGGAGCGCATGCTGGAAATTCTCCAGTTCAAACTGGACATCCTTTGGAGCATGCTCGATGCCATGAGCATGGCCTACGAACTGAACCGCCCGCCGTATCACAGCGTCACCGATCAACGGGTCTGGCATAAAGGAATCGCCTTATGAGTTTCGACCGCAGCAAGACCCCGACCTGGCGTCCCGGCTACCGCTTCCAGTACGAACCGGCCCAGAAAGGCCACGTGCTGCTGTACCCGGAAGGCATGATCAAGCTCAATGAAAGTGCCGCGCTGATCGGCGGCCTGATCGACGGTGAACGGGACGTCGCGGCGATCATCGCCGAACTCGACAGACAGTTCCCCGGCGTGCCCGAGCTCGGTGACGACATCGAGCAATTCATGGAGGTTGCCCGTGCGCAGCACTGGATCGAACTTGCCTGAGTCATCGGTGCAAGTCCCGGCCAAACCGGAAGTCGGCCTGCCGCTGTGGCTGCTCGCCGAGCTGACTTACCGCTGTCCGCTGCAATGCCCGTATTGCTCCAATCCGCTGGATTTCGCCGAGCAGGGCAAAGAGCTGAGCACCGAGCAGTGGATCAAGGTGTTCCGCGAGGCGCGGGAGATGGGCGCGGCGCAACTGGGCTTTTCCGGTGGTGAACCGCTGGTGCGACAAGACCTCGCCGAGCTGATTCGCGAAGCGCGTCAGCTGGGCTTCTACACCAACCTGATCACCTCCGGCATCGGCCTGACCGAGCAGAAGATCAGCGACTTCAAGAAAGCCGGGCTCGATCACATCCAGATCAGTTTTCAGGCCAGCGACGAGCAAGTGAACAATCTGCTCGCCGGCTCGAAAAAAGCCTTCGCACAGAAACTGGAAATGGCCCGCGCCGTGAAGGCCCACGGCTATCCGATGGTGCTGAACTTCGTCACCCATCGGCACAACATCGACAAGATCGACCGCATCATCGAGCTGTGCATTGCGCTGGAGGCCGACTTCGTCGAACTCGCCACCTGCCAGTTCTACGGCTGGGCGCAGCTCAATCGTGTAGGGCTGCTGCCGACCAAGGAACAACTGGTCCGCGCCGAACGCATCACCAACGAATACCGCGCCAAACTGGAAGCCGAAGGGCATCCGTGCAAACTGATTTTCGTCACCCCGGACTATTACGAAGAGCGCCCGAAAGCCTGCATGAACGGCTGGGGCAGTCTGTTTCTGACGGTCACTCCGGACGGCACTGCCCTGCCCTGTCATGGCGCCCGACAGCTGCCAGTACAATTTCCCAATGTGCGCGACCACAGCATGCAGCACATCTGGTACGACTCGTTCGGCTTCAACCGTTTTCGCGGCTATAACTGGATGCCCGAGCCGTGCCGCTCCTGCGACGAAAAGGAACAGGACTTCGGCGGCTGCCGCTGCCAGGCCTTCATGCTCACCGGCGATGCGAGCAATGCCGACCCGGTGTGCAGCAAGTCCGAACATCACGGCGTGATCCTCAAGGCCCGCGAAGAAGCCGAGCACGCCACCCAGACCATTGAACAACTGGCCTTTCGCAATGAACGAAACTCGCGCCTCATCGCCAAAGGCTGAGCCTTTCAGCGCCACCGCTGCGGTTGCAGCCGGCGTGGATTTCGCCGAGCTGCAACTTGGCGCCCATGGTTTGTTCTGGAATGAATATCGCCCGACGGACGCCGCCTGCCGGATCTGGCATTGGCGCGATGGCCTGGCGAAGTGTCTGACGCCTGCGGGTTTCAGCGTGCGTAGCCGGGTGTACGAATATGGCGGCGGGGCGTTTTGTCTGACGCCTGACGGGATTGTTTTCGTCAACGAGGCGGATCAGCAACTGTACCGACAGACGCTGGACGGCGAGCCCGTGGCATTGACGTCCGGGGAATGCCGATATGGTGATGTGCATTTTGCCAACGGGCAGGTGCTGGCCGTTGAAGAGAACGGTGATTGCCATCGGTTGGTGGCTGTCGATCTGGCGAATGGCGACGGCCATACGCTGGTTGAAGGCGCGGATTTTTATGCATCGCCAATCATCAGCCCGGACGGCCAACGCCTGGCGTGGATCGAGTGGAGCCGTCCGCATCAGCCGTGGACATCCACCCGACTGATGATCGCCGAGCGCTCGTCCAATGGATTGTCCGCCCCGCGTTGTGTGGCGGGTGAAGCGCTTGAAGAGTCGATCCAGCAACCGCGCTTCGATGCCAATGGCCGACTGGGTTGTCTGACCGATCGTGGCGGATATTGGCAACCGTGGGTCGAGTCGGCAAACGGCTTTCAACCATTGGCTAGCGCCGAAGCCGATCACGCACCAGCCCCATGGCAACTTGGCGGCTGCACCTGGCTGCCCACCGACGAAGGCTTTTTGGCGAGCTGGAGCGAAGGAGGTTTCGGCCACCTGGCGCTTAACGGCGAAGACTTCACCGGCGACTACAGCCGCTTCCGTCATCTGGCTGTCGATGATCAGATCATTTACTGCATTGCTGCGTCACCGATCAGCCCTTCTGCGGTGATCGCCATCGATCGCAAATCGCGTGAAGTGAATGTCCTGGCCGGCGGTGTCGCACCGCTGCCAGCCGAACGCATCAGCCGCCCGCAAACCCTGCGCTATCCCAGCGGTTCGGGTGAAGCCCACGGTTTCTTTTACCCGGCCACGAATGGCGATGCTAAACCGCCGCTGGTGGTGTTCATCCACGGCGGCCCGACGTCGGCCTGCTACCCGATGCTCGACCCGCGCATCCAATACTGGACGCAACGCGGCTTCGCCGTCGCCGACCTCAATTACCGTGGCAGCAGCGGCTATGGCCGGGAGTATCGACAGGCCCTGCATCTGAGTTGGGGCGCAGTGGATGTCGAGGATGCCTGCGCAGTGGTGGCCTATCTGGCCGAACGCGGCATGATCGACGGCGAACGTGCATTCATCCGTGGCGGCAGCGCCGGTGGTTACACCACGCTTTGTGCATTGGCGTTCCACCAGGTATTCCGCGCCGGCGCCAGCTTGTACGGCGTCAGTGACCCGGTAGCCCTCGGCCGCGCGACACACAAATTCGAAGGCGATTACCTGGACTGGCTGATCGGCAATCCCGAGCAAGACGCCGAACGCTATGCGGCCCGCACGCCGCTGCTGCACGCAGGCAACATTCGCGTGCCGGTAATTTTCTTTCAGGGCGAACTGGACGCCGTGGTCGTGCCGCAACAGACCCGCGACATGGTCACGGCCCTGGAGCGAAACGGCATCGAAGTCGAAGCGCATTACTACGCCGATGAACGCCACGGCTTCCGCCGGGCCGCCAACCAGGCCCATGCGCTGGAGCAGGAATGGCGGTTTTACCGGCGAGTAATGGGTTTGACGGACTGAAACTCAGCGCTTGGCGATGATGTACACCGCGTGCACGATCCCCGGGATATAACCGCACAATGTCAGCAGAATGTTCAGCCAGAACGCGCCGCCGAACCCGACCTGCAGAAACACACCCAGTGGCGGCAACAGAATGGCGATGATGATGCGGATAAAGTCCATGGGGCAGCTCCTGATTGGGGGTTGGCTCACCTGAGCCATACAAGCTAATCGACCTGTGCCGTTTGTCAGGGTTCAGTGCAAACCGCAATCTCGCCATCTGATTGCCATTACCCGGCCACAAAAAAACGCCCCACGCCAAAAGAATCAGGCGTGGGGCGTGCGTTATACCGCGAGACGGTTCTTGAATTCGGGTGGGAAACTTCAGTTCAGACGGCAATCCCTTTGCGGCATTGCAGCTGCGCGGTGCGTACCCGGGAGAAGGCGCGGGCCAGGCGCAGGAGCATTTCGTCGATGTTGGCCTTGCTGACGTTGAGCGCCGGGGTGAAGCGCAGACAGTTGGCTTGTGGGGCGTTGAGCAGCAAGCCTTCATGCAGCGCGGCTTTGACCACGGCTTCGGCGGAGTCTTCCGCCAGGGTCAGTCCCCAGAACAGCCCTTGCCCGCGCAACTCGCCATGTTCATAACGATGAGCCAGACGGGCGAGCCCTTCGCGCAGGTGCTGGCCGTTGTCCCGGACCTGTTCGAGGAAGGCGCGGTCCTGCACGCTGTCGAGCACCACCAGGCCGGCGGCGGTCATTAGTGCGTTGCCGTGATGAGTGCCGCCCAACTCGCCGGAGTCGAAACAGCAGGCCTTGCCTCGCGCCAGCAATGCAGCCAGCGGAACTCCACCGCCGAGGCCCTTGCCGAGCACGACGATGTCGGCGCGCACGCCGCAGGATTGTTCGGCGAGCAAGGTGCCGCAGCGGCCGATGCCGGTCTGAACCTCGTCGAGAATCAGCAGAATCCCCAGCTCACGGCAGAGGCGTTCGACACCCTTGAGGTAATGCTCGGTCGCCGGGATTACTCCGGCATCGCTCTGGATCGGTTCGAGCATGATTGCCACGGTCTGCGCATCAACAGCTGCATGCAGCGCCGGCAGGTCGTTGAACGGCACCAGATCGAAACCCGGCAGCAACGGCGCGAAGCGGTTGTGCAGGTTGCAACTGTCCGACGCCGAAATCGTCGCCAGACTACGTCCGTGACAGCCTTGTCTGGCGACAATGATCCGCGAGGCGCCGCCACGATGCAGCTGGCCCCATTTGCGCGCCAGTTTGATCGCCGCTTCACAGGCTTCACTACCACTGTTGAGCAGGTACGCCTGATCGCTGGACGTACTGGCGCACAGGCGCTCGGCGAGGCTGAGCATGCCGCGATTGTGCAGATTGAAGCCAGGATTGATTAGCGCCTGAGCCTGGTTGGCAATGGCTTTGACCAGCGCCGAAGGGCTGTGGCCGAGGCTGTTGGCGCCTCCGGCCTGGGAAAAATCCAGGTAGGCGCGGTCATTGCTGTCCCATAGCCAGGAGCCCTGGCCGCGAACGAATACCTGCTGTGGGCGCTCGACGCTGGGCATCAGACGCTCGGCATTCAAGCCATCATCGGCATCCGATTCATGGGTTTCAAAAGCCAGGTCATCGAGGCTCGGCGTCTGGCGCCGCAAACTGAACAGATTCATTGAAAAAAACCTCGAACGAGATTTTTTGAACTGCCTATGTAAACACTTTCAAAACAAACGCTGGTCATTGCGCTTTCCGGCCCTGTAAGCCTTGTGAATGCGGTTAGACTAGGCCGGTTCACGGCGTCGAGCCATTTCGATTTCCCAGCATTTTCGATAAGTGTTACTTATGGATTTCAAACAACTGCGTTATTTCGTCGCGGTCTACGAAGAAGGACATGTCGGGCGTGCCGCCGAACGACTATCGATCTCTCAACCCGCGCTGTCCCAGCAGATCCGCCATCTGGAACAGAACCTCGACGTCACTCTGTTCGAACGCAGCAGCAAACGTCTGTTGCCGACCCTCGCCGCCCACACCTTGTACAACCACGCTTTGCCACTGCTCGACGGCATGCAGCGTGCGCGAGAGGCGCTGGGCAACTTCAAGGGTCAGGCACTGCGCACATTGGCGATCGGCGTGCTGCAAACCGTGCACACCAGCCTGGTACCGCAGATGCTTGAGCGGGTGCGCAAGGCCCAGCCGCATCTGGTGGTACAGATTTATGAATTGACCGGGCTTGAGATCGAGCGGCGTTTGCTTAATGGCTCGCTGGACATCGGCATCAGCTATCTGCCGCCACGCCAGCCGGGGCTGCACGGCGTGATGCTGTACGAAGATGAACTGACGCTGGTCATCCCGGCGGATCATCCGCTGCGGGAATTCAAGAAAGTCTCGATGAGTCAGGCGGCCGAATTGCCGATGTTGTTGCTGGGTGAAGAATTCCAGATCCGTCAGATCTGGCAGGCGCAACTGGCCAGCCTCGGGCGACGCCCGCAAGTGCAGGCCGAACTGAACAATATGGTAGGGATTCTCGACAGCCTGCCGCATACCCGTCTGGCGACGGTGCTGCCCGGTCGTTCGCAAAAGGAGTACGACGATCAGGATCTGCTGTGGAAACCGTTGAGTGAGCCGCGTGTGCCATTGAAGGTCGGGCTGGTGTGTCGCGATGTGCAGCGCCAGCAGGCGCCATTGGCCTTGCTGCGAACGTTGCTGGAAGAGGTGATGCAGCGTGAGGACAAGCCGCTGAAAGGTGCGCCGCCACTGGACTCGCTGAGCTGAAAACTTTTCTGCGGGCATAAGAAAACCCCGCCGAAGCGGGGCTTTGCAGACTGTTTCCCTGACATCCATTTCACTCCGCCACCCTGGCAGAATCCTACGTGTCCGTGTTGTTGCTTTGCGCTTCCTGCGCGACGTCCATGGAAAGTAGATTAGCTCTGGATCCAATCTACGCCTATGGGAGAACAGCAGCACGTCATGTAAGAGATCGCTTACATGACGTTACATCATCAGAACTGCGCAGCGTCCAGCAGGAACAGCGACTCGCTGCCGGCCTTGACCGACGCGCTCAACGAGTGAATCCGCGGCAGCAGACGGGCGAAATAGAACCGCGCCGTGCCGAGTTTGCTCGCATAGAAATCGTCCTGCGCTTCTTTGCCCAGCGATGCCTTGGCCATCAAAGCCCACATGTAGGCGTAAGCGGTGTAGCCAAACACTTGCAGGTACTCGACCGATGCCGCGCCGATTTCGTTCGGGTTGGTTTTCGCCCGGTCCAGCAGCCACGAGGTCAGCTCGTCGAGAGTGTCGACGGCGTCATTCAGCGGCTTGGTGAACTCGCCCAGATCGGCACTGGCGGTTGCAGTGAAATGGCGGATTTCGTCGGCGAACAGTTTGTAGAACGCGCCGCCGCTGCCGACGATCTTGCGACCCACCAGGTCCAGCGCCTGAATGCCGTTGGTGCCTTCGTAGATCTGGGTGATGCGCACGTCACGCACCAGTTGCTCCTGGCCCCACTCACGAATGTAGCCGTGGCCGCCGAAGATCTGCTGGCCGTGGACGGTGGTTTCCAGACCCAGATCGGTCAGGAACGCCTTGGCCACTGGTGTCAGCAAGGCCACCAGATCTTCCGCACGCTTGCGGGTGGCGGCGTCTTCGCTGAACTTGGCGGTATCGAGTTGCATCGCCACGTAAGTGGAGAACGCACGACCGCCTTCGTTCGAGGCTTTCATGGTCAGCAACATGCGACGCACGTCCGGGTGGACGATGATCGGGTCGGCCACCTTGTCCTTGTTCTGCGCGCCGGTCGGCGAACGGCTTTGCAGGCGGTCACGGGCGTATTCGATGGCGTTCTGGTACGAGCGCTCGCCGGTGGCCAGGCCCTGGATGCCGACGCCCAGACGCTCGTAGTTCATCATGGTGAACATCGCGGCCAGGCCCTTGTTCGGCTCGCCGACCAGGTAACCCACGGCTTCGTCGAAGTTCATCACACAGGTGGCCGAGGCCTGGATGCCCATCTTGTGTTCGATCGAACCGCAATTGGCCGGGTTGCGCGCGCCCAGGCTGCCATCGGCATTGACCATGAACTTCGGCACCAGGAACAGCGAAATGCCTTTCGGCCCCGCCGGAGCGTCCGGCAGCTTGGCCAGCACCAGGTGGATGATGTTTTCGGTCAGGTCGTGCTCACCGCCGGTGATGAAGATCTTGGTGCCGCTGACCTTGTAGGAACCGTCGGCCTGAGGCTCGGCCTTGGTGCGAATGATGCCCAGGTCGGTGCCGGCATGCGGCTCGGTCAGGCACATGGAACCGGCCCAGATCCCCGCGTACATGTTCGGCAGGTAAGCGGCTTTCAGCTCTTCGCTGGCGTGGGCGTTGATCGACAGGCACGCGCCGGCGGTCAGCATCGGGTACAGACCGAAGGACAGGCTGGCGGAGTTGACCATTTCTTCAACTTGAGCGGAAACGGCTTTTGGCATACCCATGCCGCCGTAGGCCGGATCACCACCAACACCGACCCAGCCGCCTTCGGCATAAGTCTGATAGGCCTGCGGGAAACCGGCTGGCGTGGTGACGGCACCGTCGGTCCAGTGGCAGCCTTCTTCGTCGGCGGCACGGCTCAGGGGCGCGATGCTTTTGCTGGTGACCTTGCCGGCCTCTTCGAGAATGGCTTCAACGGTTTCCGCGTCCACGGTCTCGGCCAGGGCCGGCAATTCGGCCCAGAGTTTGGCGACTTCGAACACTTCATTGAGGACGAAGCGCATATCGCGCAGCGGCGCTTTGTAGTCAGCCATGGCAAACCTCGCAAAGATCTAAACAGGTGATTCGTGGAAGGGTGTTTTCGTTGAGCTGGAGTGTAACCCAACAACTTTTGCGACACATAGGGTCAGGCGGTGACTGTTTTGTTATTTTTAGTCACCAGCAATCAGCCATAAAGAAGCCCGCAATCTGCGGGCTCTTTTGTTTAACAGGGGCGTGTTACAGCGAGAACAACTGGGCCGGCAGTTTCATCAGGCAATCGCTGCCCGCCTCGATCGCTGAACGATGGGCTGCCGTACGCGGCAACAGACGCTTGAAGTAAAACTCGCACGTCGCCAGTTTGCCCTGGCAGAAATCGCCATCACCCTCGCCCGACTCCAGTTGCGCCTGGGCGACCAGCGCCATGCGCAGCCACAGGTAACCGAGAACGATGTAACCGCTGTACATCAGATAATCCACCGACGCGGCACCGACTTCATCCGGGTTTTTCATCGCCGCCATGCCGACCTTCATGGTCAGCTCGCCCCACTGCTGATTGAGGCCATCGAGCTGCGCGACAAACTCGCCCAGTTGCGCATGCCCGGCGTTGGCGGCGCAGAACTTGTGGACGATTTTAGTGAAGTTGCGCAGCAGCTTGCCCTGACTGCCCAGCACTTTGCGCCCGAGCAGATCCAGCGCCTGAATGCCGTTGGTGCCTTCGTAGATCGGCGCGATCCGGCAATCGCGAACCAGTTGCTCCATGCCCCACTCGCGGATAAATCCGTGGCCGCCGAAAATCTGCATGCCGTGATTGGTCACCTCCAGGCCGGTGTCGGTCATGAACGCCTTGCAGATCGGGGTCAGGAACGCCAACAGGTCTTCGGCCTCCTGACGCGCCTCGGCGTCCGGACTCAGATGCGCGACATCGAGCATCTGCGCAGTGAAATAGGTCAGCGCGCGGTTGCCTTCGTTGAAGGCTTTCATGGTCAGCAGCATGCGCCGCACGTCCGGGTGGACGATGATCGGGTCGGCTGGTTTGTCCGGAGCTTTGGCTCCAGTCAAGGCGCGCATCTGCAGACGGTCGTTGGCGTATTTGATTGCGCCCTGGAAGCTCGCTTCGCCCAGACAAAGACCCTGCATTCCGGTGCCGAGCCGCGCGTGGTTCATCATGGTGAACATGCAGTTCAGGCCTTTGTTCGGCTCGCCGATCAGGAAGCCTTTGGCGTCGTCGAAGTTCAACACGCAGGTGGCCGAGGCCTTGATGCCCATCTTGTGTTCGATCGAACCGCAGGAAACCCCGTTGCGCTCTCCCGCCTCACCGGATGCGTCCGGGAGAAATTTCGGCACGATAAACAGCGAAATCCCTTTGGTTCCGGCCGGTGCGTCCGGCAGTTTGGCCAACACCAGATGAATGATGTTGTCACTCATGTCGTGCTCGCCGGCGGAGATGAAAATCTTGCTGCCGGTCACTGCATAACTGCCGTCGGCCTGTGGCACCGCGCGGGTCTTGATGATGCCCAGGTCAGTGCCGCAATGGGCTTCGGTCAAACACATGGTGCCGGTCCACTGGCCGGCAGTGAGTTTGCGCAGGTAGGTGTTTTTCTGTTCTTCGGTGCCGTGGGCGTGGATCGCCGACATGGCGCCGTGGGTCAGGCCCGGGTACATGCCCCACGAGGTGTTGCTGGAGGCGACCATTTCGCTGATCACCAGCCCCAGCGAACTCGGCAGGCCCTGGCCGCCGTAGGTCGGGTCTGCCGCCAGACCGTGCCAGCCACCTTCCACGTATTGTGCGAAGGCTTGCTTGAAGCCTGTAGGCGTTGTCACCACGCCATTGTCGAAATGGCAGCCCTCTTCGTCGCCGCTGCGATTGAGCGGTGCCAGAACGTTCTCACAGAACTTCGCGCCCTCGTCGAGGATCGCATTGATCATGTCCGGGCTGGCGTCGTGGGCGCCGAGGGCCGCGTACTGAGTGTGGAAGTCAAAGACGTGGTCGATCAGAAAGCGCATGTCGCGCAGGGGAGCTTTGTACTCGGGCATGGTGGCTTCTCCTTCAGCAGATTGCTTCAACCTACTGCCGGCCACCCTGCCCCACAATCACTGTCCAGACGCTGAATGCGCCGTCATCACTCAACCTGCGGCGTTGTCCATGCGCACCGCGCCACGGCGATTCTGCCCGAACGCCATCACACAGTTTCGCCCTGCGCCCTTGGCGCTGTAGAGCGCCTGGTCGGCAGATTTCAACACTTCTTCCGGGGTGCGCTGTTCCAGACGTTCGGCCACGCCGATGCTGACCGTGACCGACACACTGGATGCGCCCGAACCCGAGCGACGCTGACGGCCCTGCTGATCATCCTGCGGGCGACTTTCCTGATTACGCAGCTGAATGTTGTAGGACGCAATCGACTCGCGGATGACTTCCAGGTGCGGCATACATTCCTCAAGGGTCTTGCCCGCAAACACCAGAGCGAATTCCTCACCACCATAGCGATACGCCCTACCGCCACCGCTGATTTTGGACAGCTTGCTGGCGACCAGACGCAGGACCTGATCCCCCACGTCGTGGCCGTGGGTATCGTTGAATTTCTTGAAGTGATCGACGTCGCTCATCGCCAGCACATAGTTGCGCCCCAGACGCTGCATGCGCTCGTTGAGTGCGCGGCGGCCGGGCAGGCCGGTGAGTTCGTCGCGGAAGGCCATTTGATACGCCTCGTGCGCCACCGCCGCCGCAATCATCAACATCACCTGGCTGCACATGATGTTCAGGGTGAACGGCAGGATGAAGGTTTTCGGCAGCATCCAGAACACCCCGAGCAACCCCACCAGTTGCGCCGCGTGCAGCGGACGCGGGTTGCGCCAGTATTGCCAGGCCAGCAGCAGAAACGCCGAGATGAACACCGGATACGACAACTGGATCAGGCTCATCCATGCGCCGTGCAGCGCCGGCCAGCGAATCTCGGAAAGCCACATCAGCAACGCCTGCGGGTAACTTTGCTCAAGCCCAAGCGCCACACTGCCAAAGGCCAGCAGCACGGCGAAGCGCGCGACCATGTCCTGAAACAGGTGTGTGCGCTCCTGCCACGCGGCGAACAGCCCAAACAATAAGGGCAGCAGCAGGCAGACAAGATGGAACACCACGGCTGCGTCTTCGCGCACCTTGCCGTTGTCGCGGTAATAGTCGGTCTGGGTATCGAGCAGGAAGTAGGCGATGTACACCGTGACCATCAGAAACAGCTCTCGCTGGCGTCGGTAAACCGCACAGTACGAACCGCCCAACAGCAGCACCAAGGTCGGCAGCACATTAAACAGCGAGGTGAAGAACACGTTGAGGTCTTTGACGTACGCAGCCGCCAACCCCGCGAGCAACAACAGCAGTGAAGGGAGGAAATGACTGAAACGTACAGCGGAAGAACGCGGCAAGGGTAAAAGCTCCGACCCGTCATGGCAAAGAGATGGCATTGTGCCTGCAATGTGGCCAGTTAAGCACACACAATGTGATCCAGATCACAGGCTGTCTCTTTAACGGCCGAAATCGGCGGTTGCTGAGGGATTCAGTCAGGTTTTTTGCGCAATGGCCGCTAGACGGCCACCATGGCCATCATTCTTGATGGCCATGGTGTGTTTTTCTGCTCAGAGATCGTTGTAGAACGGCTGCAATGGCCCCTCTGCCGCCGGCCTGCCTTCAGCACCGTAAGGCTTGAGATTGAGCGATGCATCCATCGCCTGACGGGTCGTGACTTTCGGACTGGCCGGGCGCTGGGTCACGGCATTCTCGTCGCCGATGTGGCCCTGCGGGATCACCAGCGACGGATGATCGAACGGTGCACGCTCCCAGGCTACGCGCGGATCGGTCAGGCCGACTTCCATGAATTTCACCACGGCATCGATTTCCGCAGGCGTCAGGTTCAGCGCCGTCATGTCCGGGTCGAGGTTGGAAGTGTTGTGCTGGTTCACCGCCGGGTGCTCGAAGCCGCTGGTGTTGTTGGCGTCTTCGCCGCGCCGGTCACCGCCACGGTTGTAGAACTCCATCACCTGCTTGAGCGTCGAGCGGCTGCCGTTGTGGAAGTACGGCCCGGTCAGGGCGATGTTGCGCAGGGTCGGGGTTTTGAACGCACCATCGACAGAATCGCGGAAACCGACATTCGGCTTAAGCGTGGCATCGCACGGAATCGCCGCACTCAATGGCGCTTCGAACGTGCAGACATCGACGTCCAGCGGATCCACCGAACGGCCGCCCTGCAACACGGTGTTGTACTGCCGGGTGAACGACCAAGGATTGCCCCACGCATCCGCGCCGCCGAGGGCGAGGTCCTCCGAAGTCGGGCGCACACCGGTGTTGTAGAAGCCGTTGTCGTAAAGGGTGGTCAGGTTGTCGGCCATCACCATGCGCTCGATGCGTTCGCGCGGATGCATCAGCAGGCGGCTGGCGGCGTTGGTCAGCTCCGGTCCGCCGTGGCAATTGACGCATTTGCCCTTGCCGAGAAACAGGTTCATGCCCTCCACCTGTTGCGCATTCATCGCCGTGTGATCGCCTTGCAGGTAGGCATCGATCGGCGCCTGATCGGAGACCAGCGTGGCCTCATACATCTGGATCGCCAGACCGAAGAACAGCGGGAAGTTGGCCTCCATCTGGGTGTAAGGCGCGCCGCCCACCAGAACGTTTTGCGTGGCGTTCCACAGGCGGGGCTGGAAGGCGTTTTTGATCAGCTCGCGATAGGTCGGTCGCCGTGCGCCGGACACCGAAGCCAGCACCGAGTCGGTGGACGAGATCCGCTGCTGCTTGAGCATCAACGTGTCGAGCATCCTGCGGCCGATGTCGGCAAAGGTGCGGCCACCGCAGGACATTTCCACCGGGCTGCCGGGCGGGCCGACGGCTTGCGAGGCGGCAGACGCATCGTTGAGCGCCAGCCGGACTTTGGTGGCGACCGTGCTGCGTTCGCTGGTCACGTAAATCCCGGCATCCGGGTCGCGATTGCCGAACGGCGAGAAACCGTTGAAGACGTTGTTGGCCCGACCGTCCCAGAAGTTGCGCACGTTGAACGCGGCGTTGATCACCGATGGCGCGTTGCGCCCGGTGCTGCGTCGAACGTTGATGCCGCCGACCTGAAACAGGCCGTCCGGCTGCTGGGTGCATTTGTCGAAACGCGGCTGATTGGGTTTGACAAAGTTGGCGTCGAACACGCCTTGCGAGCCGACCACATCGTCCGTCGAGTACACGATGGGCGAGTTGCGTTCCAGGGGATTGCTCAGCACGTGGGTCGGGAAGTCGGTTTTCTTCAGCGTGTAGTTCGGTCCGCCCTTGCCGCCGGACAACGTCGCGTAGGACGCCACGTCACCGGGAATGTCCGACGCCACAAACGGTTTGTTGAAGATCGACGCGACGTTGGCGTTGGTGTGCGCCTGGCCGGGGTTGAGCTGGTTGGTGATGCGGTGGTCGACACCGGCGTGATAGTGGCAGGACGCACAGGCCGTGGAGCCGTCGCTGCCGATCTCCATGTCCCAGAACAGCGCCTTGCCCAGCAGGATCGCGGCCTGGCGATTGAGCACGTAGTCGGTCATCAGGTCGACCTTGCGTCCGCCCTCGGTCCCGGACGGATCGGGGGGCACCATCCCGCGCAACGATTGCAGCGAGGGAACCTCCGGCACGGGAGGATCGACTTCGGCGGGGTCGGCGGCCCAGGCGCTGTGGACTGATAGCGCAACGGGTAACCAGAAGGTCAAACGAGCGATTCGACTGATGTTCATAGGCTTCACCCTGATTGTTGTTAAGTGCCGGGCGTCTTGCTTCTTTGAGCAGGCAGTTCTGGTTAGCACCGGTAAATCGGGCAGTGCAATTAATTGGCCACTCTTCTGGAAACATTTTGAATCAATAAGCGCAGGAGTTCGGCTGAGCAGTGGCTTCATCAATGCTGGGGAATCAGCCCCGGGATTGGGGAAATCCGGGCACAAAAAAACCGCTGCCCCCGAAGGAGCAGCGGTTTTTTGAAGGACCGCGTTAAGGCTTAGTAGCCCAGTGCGAAGTCTTCTTCTTTCATGTCCATCAGGTTGTTGGCGCCCGACAGCATGGTGGCCACGTGCGTACGGGTACGCGGCAGGATGCGCTGGAAGTAGAACCGCGCGGTTTGCAGCTTGGCGGTGTAGAACGCCTCGTCGGTGGTGCCGGCAGCCAGTTTTTCAGCAGCCAGACGCGCCATGTCAGCCCAGAAGTAGGCCAGGCAGGCGTAACCGGAGTACATCAGGTAATCCACGGAGGCCGCGCCGACTTCTTCGCGATCTTTCATGGCGGCCATTCCGACCTTCATGGTCAGCTCGCCCCACTCTTTGTTCAGTGCGGCCAACGGTGCGACGAATTCTTTGACGGCTTCGTTGCCTTCGTTGTTCTGGCAGAACTTGTGGACGATCTTGGTGAAGCCTTTGAGAGCTTCGCCTTGAGTCATCAGCACTTTACGGCCCAGCAGGTCGAGTGCCTGGATGCCGGTGGTGCCTTCGTACAGCATCGAGATGCGGCTGTCGCGAACGTTCTGCTCCATGCCCCACTCGGCGATGAAGCCGTGGCCGCCGTAGATCTGCACGCCGTGGTTGGCGGATTCAAAACCGACTTCGGTCATGAACGCTTTGGCGATCGGCGTCATGAAGGCCAGCAGGGCGTCGGCTTTCTTCTTCTCTTCTTCGTCCACGCCGTATTTGACGATGTCGACCTGTTTGGCGGTGAAGTACACCATCGCACGGTTGCCTTCGGCGAACGCCTTCATGGTCAACAGCATGCGGCGTACGTCTGGGTGAACGATGATCGGGTCAGCGGCCTTGTCCGGCGCTTTCGGGCCAGTCAGGGAACGCATTTGCAGGCGATCGCGAGCGTATTTCAGGCCGCCCTGGAAGCCGATTTCGGCGTGGGCCAGACCTTGCAGCGCGGTACCCAGACGTGCGGTGTTCATGAAGGTGAACATGCAGTTCAGGCCTTTGTTCGCCGGGCCGATCAGGAAACCGGTCGCGCCGTCGAAGTTCATCACGCAGGTTGCGTTGCCGTGGATGCCCATCTTGTGTTCGATCGAACCGCAGGTCACGGCGTTGCGTGCACCGACGGTGCCATCAGCATTCGGCAGGAACTTGGGAACGATGAACAGCGAGATGCCTTTGGTGCCGGCCGGTGCGTCCGGCAGGCGGGCCAGCACGATGTGGACGATGTTGTCGGCCATGTCGTGTTCACCGGCCGAGATGAAGATCTTGGTGCCGGAAACTTTGTAGGAACCGTCGGCCTGAGGTTCGGCCTTGGTGCGCAGCATGCCCAGGTCGGTGCCGCAGTGCGGTTCGGTCAGGCACATGGTGCCGGTCCATTCGCCGGAGACCAGTTTGGTCAGATAGGCTTCCTGCTGCTCCGGGGTGCCGTGCTCGGAGATGGTGTTCATCGCACCGTGCGACAGGCCCGGGTACATGCCCCACGACCAGTTGGCTTCGCCGACCATCTCGCTGACTGCCAGACCCAACGACTCAGGCAGGCCCTGACCGCCGTGCTCGACGTCATGGGCCAGGCTTGGCCAGCCGCCTTCCACGAATTGCTTGTAGGCCTCTTTGAAGCCTGCCGGGGTTTTCACACCGGACTCGCTCCAGGTGCAGCCTTCGGTGTCACCCACGCGGTTCAGCGGTGCCAGCACCTGCTCACAAAACTTGGCGCCCTCTTCGAGAATGGCGTCAACCATGTCCGGCGTTGCGTCTGCACACGCTGGAAGGCTCTGATAGTGCGCTTCGTAGCCGAGCAGTTCGTCACGAACGAAGCGAATATCACGCAAGGGGGCCTTGTAGTCAGGCATAGCGATAAACCTCTGCTGATGTAACCGGGAATGAACGACCGCGTTGATTTGTTGTGACGGTCAAACAGTTGTTTGAAACATACGTTTACGCCGAAATCTTGTCAAGCATCGTTCTTTTGCCATTCGTCATCACATTTTCCGAGCGCCGGACACAACCGCGCGACATGCGCCCGACCGAGCCATGTGCACTGAAAAAAGATTAGTTGAGGGAGAAGGACTTACAACGAAAAACGCCGCGAACAGTCGCGGCGTCTGGCAAAGCGCAGATCAAAAAATCAGGCGAAGGTATCGATGATCGTACCGAGCATTTCATCGGAAGCCTTGGCGACTTTCACGCCCAGTTCCGCCTGAAACTTGCCTTGGGCCATCTCGACCATGTTGCTCGCCAGGTCCGATTGCTGGGCGCGATCCACCGAACGCAGACGATCAACCTGCACTTCCGAAGACTGGCTGGTGACCGAGCGTTCAATGGTGCTGCTGGCGATCTGGCTAGCGGCCTGATCGACGCGGTTCTGCCCGGTCTGAATGGTGCTCAGACCTGCATAAAAAGCTGTGTTTCCGGAGATTTCCATGGGAGCTCTCATCCTTGGGAAGGATCAATGGGTGCCATTGAACCAGAGGCGTCAGAAAAACACCCGTCAAAAACACTAATGGCACAGTGCCTTGTCATAGCCAAAATCAGTCGAGCAAATCCAGTTGCAAGTGATCGGCGACCGCTTCAGCACTGACGGCTTTGAGTTTCGGCACCCGCCCCAGGCACGGCGCCGGAATCCGCTCGGCGAGCGTCGCCAGGTTTTCCTCCAGCCGCGACGTCTTCGGATCAATGATGTTCGCCACCCATCCCGCCAGTTGCAGCCCGTCCCGGGCAATCGCCTCGGCCGTCAGCAACGCATGACTGATGCAACCCAGACGCACGCCGACCACCAGAATCACCGGCAGCTTCAACGCAATGGCGAGGTCCGACAGATTGTCCTGATCCGCCAACGGCACCCGCCAGCCACCCGCGCCTTCGATCAGCGTGAAGTCGGCGTTCATGGCCAGAATCTCGCGCATCGGAGCCAGCAACGATTGCACGGTCAGCGCCACACCCGCCTCGCGCGCAGCCAGATGCGGCGCGATCGCCGGCTCGAACGCCACCGGATTGACCTGTTGATACGTCAGCGGCAACGAGCATTCGGCCTGCAACGCCAGCGCATCGGAATTGCGCAGGCCTCTGGGCGTTACCACACAACCGGACGCCACCGGCTTGCCCGCTGCCGTGCTCAATCCCGCCGACCGCGCAGCGTGCAGCAACCCGGCAGCGACGGTGGTCTTGCCAACGTCAGTGTCGGTTCCAGTGATGAAATAGGCTGCGCTCATAAGGGTTTCTCCAACACGGCGTAGACCACCTGATAGGTCGCCGGCAATCCCGCAGGCTGACGGAACTGCTCGTAAGCCTCGACCAGCCCCAGAATCCGCGCCCGACCGGTCAATCCGCCCGGCCGACCGGGGTTCAGGTTATGCGCGCCCAAGGCCTTGAGTTCATGGGTCAGGCTGCGCACATCCGGGTAATGCAGCACATGCGGCCGGTTCTCCAGACAGACACTGCGCAAACCACTGGCTGCACACAATTGCTCGTAGCGGGCGAACTCGCGGAAGCGGTTGACGTGCACCAGGCCATCGACCTGACGCCAGCTGTCGCGCAATTCGTACAGCGTCCCTACACAAAGACTAGCAAACGCGAAAATCCCCCCCGGTTTCAGCACCCGAAACGCTTCGCCGAGCACTGCTTCGAAGTCCGCGCACCACTGCACGGCGAGGCTGGAGTAGATCAGATCACACGTCGAATCCTGCAACGGCAAACGTTCGGCATCGCCGGCGATAAAGTGCGAGGCCCCGCCCAACGGCCGCGCGTGATTGAGCATGCCCTCCGCGATATCCAGCGCCAGCCCCTGACCAAATCGTTCGGCCAGCGCCCGAGTGAAATACCCGGTGCCACAGCCCAGATCCAGCCAGCATGTCGGCCGAAAATCCACCGGCAAGCGATTCATCAACTGCGTACCGACATCGCGCTGCAACTCGGCGACGCTGTCGTAGCTGGCCGCTGCGCGAGAAAAAGAAGCCGCGACCTGGCGCTTGTCAGGCAAGCCGCCGGGCAACGCCGCAACAGACAAATCAGTCATCACCGCACTCACTTAAAAACGCCTGGATCGCACCCGCCACACCGTGGGGGTCTTCCA
This sequence comes from Pseudomonas fitomaticsae, assembly GCF_021018765.1. GTDB lineage: Bacteria > Pseudomonadota > Gammaproteobacteria > Pseudomonadales > Pseudomonadaceae > Aquipseudomonas > Aquipseudomonas fitomaticsae. Next base: position 6,120,887 of record NZ_CP075567.1, read on the forward strand.
GAAGAAACGCATGACTGGCCTGCTCGATCAGGCCGACCTCGACATCCGCCAGCAACGCGAACAGCTCGCCGGCGGCTTCCGCCGGCACCAACCCGTCCGCCCCGCCAAACAGGTGCAGTTGCGGGCCACGAAACGCCTGCAAGGCATCGCGCGTATCGATTTGCGCCAACAATTCCAGACCGGCCATCAACGCAGCCGGCGAGGTGTTCGGCGCGCCGCCGAGCAACAGCCGCGACAAGCCGCGCGCATCTTGCGCGCCCTGGGCGCACAGCAGAGAGAATCGCTTGAGGGTCGTGCGCGGGTCGGCGCTGCAGCCGGCCAGAAACGCATCGAAGGTCTCGCCGGGCATCGCGCTCGGCCACTGTTCATGGGCGACAAACGAAGGATTGCTCGCCAGGGTCAGCAAGCCGCAGCAATGTTCGCCACGCAGTGCCGCCAGCTCGGAAGCGAGCATGCCGCCCAGCGACCAGCCGCCGAGCCAGGCATCTTCGGGGATGCGCTCATCGAGTTCGTCGAGCCAGTCGTTCAGATCGCTGGAGTCCAGCTCCGGCAACGGTTCGATGTCGACTTGCAGGTGTTCGTCAAGTCCGCGCAACGCAGCAGCCAGCGGCTCCAGCGGCGAAACGCCGAGACCCCAGCCCGGTAGCAGAATCAGGCGATCACGCATGGCTTGGCTCCGACTTGAGTTGAGCAAAGCAATCGGCCAGTCCTTCTAACAATAGCTGCACCTGCGCCTCGCTGTGGGCGGCGGTCAGCGTCACCCGCAACCGCGCGCTGCCGGCGGGCACGGTCGGCGGACGGATCGCGGTGACCATCAGCCCACGCTCACGCAGCATCTGCGACAGACGCACGGCGCGACCGGCATCGCCGATCAGGATCGGCTGGATCGGCGTGAAGCTGTCCATCAACTCCAGACCGATCTGCTCAGCGCCGTGGCGGAACTGACGGATCAGGATTTGCAAATGCTCGCGACGCCAGTGTTCGCTGCGCAGCAGCTCCAGACTTTTCAACGTTGCGCAGGCCAGGGCCGGCGGCTGGCTGGTGGTGTAGATGTAGGGGCGGGCGAACTGAATCAAACTTTCGATCAGCTCTTCACTGCCGGCGACGAACGCGCCCGCCGTACCGAACGCTTTGCCGAGCGTGCCGACCAGCACTGGCACGTCTTCCTGGCTCAAACCGAAATGCTCGACGATCCCGCCACCGTTTGCCCCCAGCGGACCGAAACCGTGAGCGTCGTCGACCATCAGCCACGCGCCTTTGGCCTTGGTTTCCCGGGCCAGCGCCGGCAGATCGGCAAGGTCGCCGTCCATGCTGAACACGCCGTCAGTGACCACCAGCGTATTGCCGGTGGCTTTCTCCAGACGCTTGGCGAGACTGTCGGCGTCGTTGTGCAGATAACGATTGAAGCGCGCGCCGGACAACAGGCCGGCATCCAGTAACGACGCATGATTGAGCCGGTCTTCCAGCACCGTATCGCCCTGCCCGATCAATGCGGTGACCGCGCCAAGGTTGGCCATGTAACCGGTGGTGAACAACAGCGCACGCGGCCGTCCGGTGAGATCCGCCAAGGCTTCTTCCAACGCGTGATGCGGGCCACTGTGGCCGATCACCAGATGCGAGGCACCGCCGCCGACGCCCCACTTCGACGCACCGTCGCGCCAGGCTTCGATCACTTGCGGATGATTGGCCAGGCCCAGGTAATCGTTGTTGCAGAACGCCAGCAGCGGCTGACCGTCGACCACCACTTGCGGCCCTTGCGGGCTTTCAAGCAGCGGTCGCTGGCGATAGAGATTTTCGGCACGACGGGCAGCAAGGCGTGCGGCGAGATCGAAAGACATGCAAGCCTCGAACAGTCAAATCCATGAATCAGGATGGACACCGATCCTGTGGGAGCTGGCTTGCCAGCGATGGCGGCGCCACATTCAACATCAGTGTCGACTGTCAGTCCGCTATCGCTGGCAAGCCAGCTCCCACAAGGGAAGTGTTCCTTCAGCAAAGTCGGGGCGAGTTTCAGACCGCCGCGTTGTAGAACTGCTCGCTGCTCTTCTGCTCCACCAGCGCCTGCTCGATGGCGGCCTGATGCACTTCGTCGGCATGCTCTTCGCGGGCTTCCGGCTGAATGCCCAGACGTGCGAACAACTGCATGTCCTTGTCGGCCTGCGGGTTGGCGGTGGTCAGCAGTTTGTCGCCGTAGAAGATCGAGTTGGCACCGGCGAAGAACGCCAGAGCCTGCATCTGCTCGTTCATCGCTTCGCGGCCGGCGGACAGGCGCACGTGGGATTGCGGCATCAGGATGCGCGCCACGGCGAGCATGCGGATGAAGTCGAACGGATCGACGTCGTCAGCGTTCTCCAGCGGCGTGCCGGCGACTTTCACCAGCATGTTGATCGGCACCGATTCCGGGTGTTCCGGCAGGTTGGCCAACTGGATCAGCAGGTTCGCGCGGTCATCGAGAGACTCGCCCATGCCGAGAATGCCGCCGGAGCAGATTTTCATCCCCGCGTCGCGCACGTAGGCCAGGGTTTGCAGGCGCTCGCTGTAGGTGCGGGTGGTAATGATGCTGCCGTAGAACTCCGGCGAGGTGTCGAGGTTGTGGTTGTAGTAGTCGAGCCCGGCCTTGGCCAGCGCTTCGGTCTGGTCCTGATCGAGGCGACCGAGGGTCATGCAGGTTTCCAGGCCCATGGCCTTCACGCCTTCGACCATCTTCAGCACGTAAGGCATGTCCTTGGCCGACGGGTGCTTCCACGCCGCGCCCATGCAGAAACGGGTCGAACCGATGGCCTTGGCGCGGGCAGCCTCTTCGAGGACCTTCTGCACTTCCATCAGCTTTTCTTTTTCCAGCCCGGTGTTGTAGTGACCGGACTGCGGACAATATTTGCAATCTTCCGGGCAGGCGCCGGTCTTGATCGACAGCAGGGTGGAAACCTGGACGCGGTTGGCGTCGAAATGCGCGCGGTGCACCGTCTGCGCCTGGAACAGCAAGTCGTTGAATGGCTGAACGAAGAGTGCTTTGACTTCGGCCAAAGTCCAGTCGTGACGCAGGGTGGCAGTGGTGCTGGCGCTCATGGGCGATTCCTTGGTTATGCTTGGCTGGCGCCTGGGGAAACGGAATACCCACAGGCACGACACGGATGTTCGGCATATTTAAGGAAGAGTCATGCGCTGTCAACCACACTACGAAAGGCCGGTTTACATCTGGTTAAAAAACAAACAAAACTGTTTATTGTGCGATGAATCGGCAGACGCGCAAATCCCGATCTGCACCGCCTGTGAAACCGATCTGCCGTGGCTGGGCGATCAATGCCTGACCTGCGCCCTGCCCCTCGCCGCCAGCCTGACCTGTGGTGGCTGCCTGAGCGATCCGCCGGCCTTTGAACAAGTGGCCGTGCCTTGGGCTTATGGCTTTCCGGTGGACACGCTGATCACCCGCTTCAAACACAACGCCGAATGGCCGCTTGGCCACTTGCTCGCCGACGTTCTCGGCGAGTTCCTCCAACATCGCTTCGAAGAAGACTTGCCTCGCCCGGACGCCCTGCTGCCCGTTCCACTTGCAGCGAAACGCCTGCGCCAGCGCGGCTTCAATCAGGCGGCGATGCTGGCGCAATGGCTGGGCAAGTCACTCGACCTGCCTTGCGAGGAACACAGTCTGTTGCGCGTGCAGGATACCGACGCCCAGCAGGCCCTCAACGCCAAGGCCCGTAAACGCAATCTGCGTCACGCCTTCGCCTTGAGCCCCGATGCCCAGGTGCAAGGCCGACATCTGGCACTGGTCGACGACGTGCTGACCACCGGCGCCACCGCCCAGGCGCTGGCCCGTTTGCTGATGGACGCCGGCGCCGCGCGGGTGGATGTGTACTGCCTGGCCCGCACGCCAAAACCCGGCGACGCGGCTTGACGGATACGCCTCGAGCCGCCAACGTCCTCCCTCAACCCTTCAGCACAAAGCGTCCGCCATGTCCCTGCCCTCTCTGTTGTCCCAGCACATCGTCCGCCGTCCGCAGCGCATCGCGCTGCTGCAACACATCGCCGAACAGGGTTCGATCACCCGCGCCGCGAAAAGCGCCGGCCTGAGTTACAAGGCGGCGTGGGATGCCATCGATGAACTGAACAACCTCGCGCAGAAACCGCTGGTCGAGCGCGCGGTCGGCGGCAAGGGCGGCGGTGGTGCCAAACTGTCGAGCGAAGGCGAGCGAGTGCTACGTCTCTATCAAAAGCTGCAAGCCTTGCAGGCCCAGGTGCTGGAGGCGGCCGAGGACGCCAGCGATCTGGACCTGCTCGGTCGGCTGATGCTCAGGACCAGCGCGCGCAATCAGTTGCACGGCAAAGTCGTGCTGATCGAAGGTCAGGGCCGCAACGACCTGATCCGCCTCGAACTGGCCGAAAGTCTGTCGATCGACGCGCAGATCACCCACGACAGCACCGTGCACCTGGAGCTGCAACCGGGCACCGAAGTGGTGGCGCTGATCAAGGCTGGCTGGCTTGAACTGCTCGCGCCAGAGGCCACGCCCGCCGTCGGACATAACCTTCTGAGCGGTCGGATCGAGGCGATTCTCGACGCCGAGGACGGCCCGAGCGAAGTGCGCATCGCCCTGCCAAACGGCCAGACCTTGTGTGCGCTGGCCGAACCGCTGGACTTGCGCACCCGTGGCCTGACGGTCGAGCAAGCGGTGCAGGTGCAGTTTTCACCGTCCAATGTGCTGCTCGGAACACCGCTCTAAACGGCGCTGCAACGAAAGCGTCATCGACCCGCATTAAGGTGGCTGCCAAAACCATGCAGGGAGCCTGATGTGAGCCTATTAGAAGAAAACCAATCCACAGACCTGGAAAAAATGGTCGGCCTGAGCCGTCGCGGTTTCATCAGCGCCGGCGCGCTGTGCGGCGCGGCGATGTTCCTCGGCGGCAACCTGCTGAGCCGCAGCGTGCTGGCCGCCAGTGTCAGCGCCGGCAACAGCCGTTTGCTCGGCTTCGACAGCATTCCGGCTGCCACTACCGACACCATCAGCCTGCCCAAAGGCTACAAGTCGTCGGTGCTGATCAGCTGGGGCCAGCCGCTGCAAAAGAACGGCCCGGCCTTCGACCCGAGTGGCAATGGCACCGCGGCTGCGCAGGAAGTGCAGTTCGGCGACAACAACGACGGCATGAGCCTGTTCGAATTCCCGGGCGAGAAAAACCGTGCGTTGATGGCGATCAACAACGAATACACCAACTACCGCTACCTCTATCCGCACGGCGGCATGCCGCAATCGGCCGAAGACGTGCGCAAGGCTCTGGCCTGTGAAGGCGTGTCGGTGATCGAAGTGCAGCGCAAGAACGGCCAGTGGCAGTTCGTCCAGGGCTCGCGCTACAACCGACGCATCCACGGTAACTCGCCGCTGCGTATCAGCGGCCCGGCCGCCGGTCACGAGCTGATGAAAACCAGCGCCGACAAGCACGGCAAGAAAGTTCTCGGCACCTTCCAGAACTGCGCCAACGGCAAGACGCCGTGGGGCACTTATCTGACCTGCGAAGAGAACTTCACCGACTGCTTCGGCAGCAGCAACGCCCAGCAACAGTTCGACCCGGCGCAGAAGCGCTACGGCGTGTCGGCTGCCAGCCGTGAGATCAACTGGCATCCGTTCGATCCGCGCTTCGACATGGCGAAGAACCCCAACGAACTCAACCGTCACGGCTGGGTGGTGGAGATCGATCCGTTCGACCCGCAATCGACCCCGGTCAAACGCACCGCGCTGGGCCGCTTCAAACATGAAAACGCCGCACTGGCCGAGACCGACGACGGACGCGCCGTGGTGTACATGGGCGACGACGAACGCGGCGAGTTCATCTACAAATTCGTCAGCCGCGACAAGATCAACCACCGCAACGCCAAGGCCAACCGCGACATCCTCGATCACGGCACGCTGTACGTGGCCAAGTTCGATGCCGGCGACGGCAACCCGGACCATCCGAAAGGCCAGGGCCAGTGGATCGAACTGACCCACGGCAAGAACGGCATCGACGCCAGCAGCGGTTTCGCCGATCAGGCTGAAGTACTGATTCACGCGCGTCTGGCAGCCAGTGTGGTCGGCGCCACGCGCATGGACCGTCCGGAATGGATCGTGGTCAGCCCGAAAGACGGCCAGGTTTATTGCACCCTGACCAACAACGCCAAGCGCGGCGAAGACGGGCAACCGGTAGGCGGGCCGAATCCGCGCGAAAAAAACGTCTACGGCCAGATCCTGCGCTGGCGCACCGACCGCGACGATCACGCGTCGAAGACTTTCGCCTGGGATCTGTTCGTGGTCGCCGGCAACCCGGGCGTCCATGCCGGTACGCCGAAGGGCGGTTCTTCGAACATCACGCCGCAGAACATGTTCAACAGCCCGGACGGCCTCGGCTTCGACAAGGCCGGGCGGTTGTGGATTCTCACCGACGGCGATTCGAGCAACGCCGGTGATTTCGCCGGGATGGGCAACAACCAGATGCTCTGCGCCGATCCTGCGACCGGTGAGATTCGCCGGTTCATGGTCGGGCCGATCGGTTGCGAGGTCACCGGGATCAGCTTCTCGCCGGACCAGAAAACCCTGTTCGTCGGGATTCAGCATCCGGGCGAGAACGGCGGCTCGACCTTCCCCGAGCACCTGCCGAACGGCAAGCCGCGGTCATCGGTGATGGCGATTACCCGTGAGGATGGCGGGATCGTCGGCGCCTGATCGGGCGACGCTCTGATCGTTCCCGTGCGCTGCACGGGAACGATCCCACTCAAGACAGCCCGTCTGCGCTACCATGCTGAGCCGGACGCGGCAGCCTGCTGCGCGCAGGAGTCAGCATGGCCCACCCGTTTGAAACCCTCACCCCAGACCTCGTGCTCGATGCCGTCGAAAGCATCGGTTTCCTGAGCGACGCGCGCATTCTGGCGCTCAACAGTTATGAAAACCGCGTCTATCAGGTCGGCATCGAAGACTCGGAACCGCTGATCGCCAAGTTCTATCGCCCGCAGCGCTGGACTAACGAAGCGATCCTGGAGGAGCACCAGTTCACCTTCGAACTGGCCGACGTCGAAATCCCGGTGGTGGCGCCGTTGATCCACAACGGCGAAACCCTGCACGAACACGCCGGTTTCCGTTTCACCCTGTTTCCTCGTCGCGGTGGCCGGGCGCCGGAGCCGGGCAATCTCGATCAGCTGTATCGCCTCGGCCAGTTGCTTGGGCGCATGCACGCAGTCGGCGAAACCAGACCGTTCGAACACCGCGAAGCACTGGCGGTGAAGAACTTCGGCCATGACTCGCTGACCACTTTGCTGGAAGGCAACTTCATCCCTAAAAGTCTGCTGCCGGCCTACGAATCAGTCGCCCGGGACCTGCTCAAGCGTGTGGAAGACGTCTACGCCAACACGCCGCACCAGAACATCCGCATGCACGGCGACTGCCACCCCGGCAACATGATGTGCCGCGACGAGATGTTCCACATCGTCGACCTCGACGACTGCCGCATGGGCCCGGCGGTGCAGGACATCTGGATGATGCTCGCCGGCGACCGTCAGGATTGTCTGGGGCAGTTGTCGGAATTGATGGACGGCTACAACGAATTCCACGACTTCGATCCACGCGAGCTGGCGCTGATCGAACCGTTGCGCGCCTTGCGCCTGATGCATTACAGCGCGTGGCTGGCCCGGCGCTGGGACGATCCGGCATTCCCCCGCAGCTTTCCGTGGTTCGGCAGCGAGCGGTATTGGGGCGATCAGGTGCTGGCGTTGCGCGAGCAACTGTCGGCGTTGAACGAAGAGCCGTTGAAGCTTTTCTGACACGACACGTCTATACAACTGCCCGTACAATCGCTGCTTTGTTAGCTGCCTAAGCAAGGATTCTGCATGCAAGCCGCCAACCCGCGTCGCGGGTACATTCTGGGCCTTAGCGCCTACATCATCTGGGGACTGTTCCCGCTCTACTTCAAAGCCATCGCCGAAGTGCCGGCGGTGGAAATCATCATTCACCGGGTGCTGTGGTCGGCGCTGTTCGGCGCGCTGCTGTTGATGGTGTGGAAGCATCCCGGCTGGTGGCAGGAACTGCGCGACAACCCGAAACGCCTGGCGATTCTTGCGCTCAGCGGCACCTTGATCGCGGCCAACTGGCTGACCTACGTCTGGTCGGTGAACAACGGCCGGATGCTGGAAGCGAGCCTCGGTTACTACATCAACCCGCTGGTCAACGTGCTGCTGGGCATGCTGATCCTCGGCGAACGCCTGCGGCGCATGCAGTGGCTGGCGGTCGGTCTGGCGGCGGTCGGCGTTGCGCAGCAGGTGTGGCAGGTTGGCAGTCTGCCGTGGGTGTCGCTGGTGCTGGCGCTGACCTTCGGTTTCTATGGGCTGATCCGCAAGCAGGCGCCGGTCAAGGCGCTGCCGGGGCTGGTGGTGGAAACCTGGATGCTGGTGCCGATCGCCCTCGCGTGGCTGCTGTTCAATCCGACCGCGACCAGCGCCCAGGCTGAGTTCTGGACCACCTCCGAAGCCTGGTGGCTGGTGGCGGCCGGTCCGGTGACGCTGGTGCCGCTGGTCTGCTTCAACGCGGCGGCGCGGCACCTGCCCTACACCACCCTCGGTTTCCTGCAATACCTGGCGCCGACGTTGGTGCTGCTGCAAGCCGTGCTGCTGTTCGGCGAGCACTTGTCGTCGAGCACGCTGATCGCCTTCATGTTTATCTGGGCCGGCCTGGCGGTGTACAGCGTCGATGCGTGGCTGAGCCTGCGCCGGCGTAGCTGATCAAAAAACATACAAACCTTCACAGGCCACGATTCTCGTGGCCTGTATCGTTCCTTCCCAAGGTTATCCACAGCGTGATCCCCGCCGTTTGTGCGCAAGTCACTGAATGCTGGCGGTTTTTTGATCAATCTTCGCCAAACCACGGCGGACGTGGCCTGGCGCTCAGTCTCTACAGGTTATCCACAGGCAGGTGCACGCTAAAACTGGATAACCCGTTCCGCTCTTATGGATCAGTGCGCAGCACCAGTTCCACCATCAAGTCATCGGCCAGGGTTTCCAGGCGCGATTGCAGCACGTCCAGCGACAGGGTCAGCGGCACCGCGAGAATCGCCTCGGCGTGGAACAGTGGTTCACTGCTCATCGGTGCCGGGCGCACTTCGGTTACCAGCCGTTCGAGGTTGACGCCCTGCTCGCTCAGCAACCGGGTGATGTCGCGCACGATGCCCGGGCGATCATTACCCACCAGTTCCATGGCGATCGGTTTCCAGGTGCAGGCCTGCTCGATACCGCTTTCGGCCACCAGCACGCGAATGCCCTGAGCCGACAAAGCTTGTAGGGCATCGACTAATTCGTCGTAAGCCTCCGCCGGCACGCCCACCCGCAGGATCCCGGCGAACTGTCCGGCCATGCGTGACATGCGGCTTTCCAGCCAGTTGCCGCCGTGTTCGGCGATGCATTGGGCGATGCGCTCGACCTGCCCGGGCTTGTCCGGTGCGAAGACGGTGAGTACGAGGTGATCCATGGCGCAGCCCTCTTGTCATGACTTTTGTTATAGAAAAGCAAGTATAGGCAAGCGTTCGACAGACGCCTCAGACGCTCGAAATCACAAATCGTGTACAACTTTTTATATTTAGCTGGAACAATCCATTGGTTTTTTGAGAACATCCCGTTCCGCGCCGTGACCGCAATGCGTCATGGGGTCGCAGAACGACGTAATTAGTCTGATTTTCACAACCGCAACTCATCATGTAGTATGCCGCAGCGCGCACTACATAACGCTGGATCGATGTCTGCCCAAGGCACGTTCGCAACCCTGAAAGCCCCGTCAGCAAGGCCCCCAAGCCGTTGATTGGTCCCAGCCCAGCCGCCAGCGATGGCATGTACTGGTCAAGGGGTTTGTGGTTTAAATGGCCAGAGGCTTCATTGTTAAATTGAAGAGCTGAAAAGCGAAATAGCTGAGCAGAGTGAGGCAAGCAATGACTGAACACGTTCAAGTCGGTGGCCTGCAGGTCGCCAAAGTCCTGTTCGACTTCGTGAACAACGAAGCCATTCCCGGTACCGGCCTCACCGCCGACAAATTCTGGGAAGGTGCCGACAAGGTCATTCACGACCTGGCGCCGAAGAACAAAGCCCTACTCGCCAAACGCGATGACTTCCAGGCTCGTATCGATGGCTGGCACCAGAGCCGTGCCGGTCAGCCACACGACGCCGTGGCCTATAAAGCCTTCCTGCAAGAGATCGGTTATCTGCTGCCAGAAGCGGCTGATTTCCAGGCAACGACGCAAAACGTCGATGACGAAATCGCCCGTACCGCCGGCCCGCAACTCGTGGTTCCGGTGATGAACGCCCGTTTCGCCCTCAACGCCTCGAACGCCCGCTGGGGTTCGCTGTACGACGCCCTGTATGGCACCGACGCCATCAGCGAAGCCGGCGGCGCGGAAAAAGGCAAAGGCTACAACAAGGTGCGTGGCGACAAAGTCATCGCCTTCGCCCGTGCGTTCCTCGACGAAGCCGCGCCACTGGCAACCGGCTCCCACGTCGATTCCACCGGCTACAAGATCGCTGGCGGCAAACTTGTCGTCACCCTCAAGGGCGGCAGCACCAGCAGCCTGCGCAACGAAGCTCAGCTGATCGGTTTCCAGGGCGACGCCAATGCGCCGATCGCGATCCTGCTGAAAAACAACGGCCTGCATTTCGAAATCCAGATCGACGCCAGCACCCCGGTCGGCCAGACCGATGCCGCCGGCGTCAAAGACATCCTGATGGAAGCGGCGCTGACCACCATCATGGACTGCGAAGACTCCGTGGCGGCCGTCGATGCCGACGACAAGGTTGTGATCTACCGCAACTGGCTCGGCCTGATGAAGGGCGACCTCGCGGAATCCGTTTCCAAGGGCGGCCAGACCTTCACCCGCACCATGAACCCGGATCGCACCTACACCAAGGTCGACGGCAGCGAACTGACCCTGCACGGCCGCTCGCTGTTGTTCGTGCGTAACGTCGGTCACCTGATGACCATCGACGCGATCCTCGACAAGCACGGCAACGAAGTGCCGGAAGGCATCCTCGACGGTCTGGTGACTTGCCTCGCGGCGATGCACAACCTGAGCGGCAACACTTCGCGCAAGAACACCCGCACCGGGTCCGTCTACATCGTCAAACCGAAGATGCACGGCCCGGAAGAAGCGGCGTTCACCAACGAGCTGTTCGGTCGCATCGAAGACGTGCTGGGCCTCAAGCGCAATACCCTGAAAGTCGGGATCATGGACGAGGAGCGCCGTACCACGGTCAACCTCAAGGCCTGCATCCAGGCTGCCAGCGAGCGCGTGGTGTTCATCAACACCGGCTTCCTCGACCGCACCGGCGACGAGATCCACACCTCCATGGAAGCCGGCCCGATGGTGCGCAAGGCGGACATGAAGGCCGAGAAGTGGATCGGCGCCTACGAGAACTGGAACGTCGATATCGGTCTGAGCACCGGCCTGCAAGGCCGTGCGCAAATCGGTAAAGGCATGTGGGCGATGCCCGACCTGATGGCAGCGATGCTCGAACAGAAAATCGCTCACCCGCTGGCCGGCGCCAACACTGCCTGGGTTCCGTCGCCGACCGCCGCTGCGCTGCACGCGCTGCACTACCACAAGGTCGACGTGTTCGCCCGTCAGGCCGAGCTGGCCAAACGTGCCCGCGCTTCGGTCGATGACATCCTGACCATCCCGCTGGCGGTCAACCCGAACTGGACCCCGGAGCAGATCAAGAACGAACTGGACAACAACGCCCAGGGTATTCTCGGTTACGTGGTGCGCTGGATCGACCAGGGCGTGGGTTGCTCGAAAGTGCCGGACATCAACGACGTCGGCCTGATGGAAGACCGTGCGACGCTGCGTATCTCCAGCCAGCACATCGCCAACTGGCTGCGCCACGGCGTGGTCACCGAAGCGCAAGTGATGGAAAGCCTCAAGCGCATGGCGCCGGTGGTGGACCGTCAGAACGCCAACGACCCGCTGTACCGTCCGCTGGCCCCGAACTTCGACAGCAACATCGCCTTCCAGGCGGCGGTCGAACTGGTGATCGAGGGCACCAAACAGCCGAACGGCTACACCGAGCCGGTCCTGCACCGTCGTCGTCGCGAGTTCAAGGCTGCCAACGGCCTGTAACCTGCGCTGATGCCGGACATGAAAAAGCCCTGATCTTTCGATCAGGGCTTTTTTGTTTGCGCCGGATTGGCTAGGGCTCGATGCCCAGCTCATGTCTGACGAGACCGAGCAACTTGGCGGTATCAATCGGCTTGAGCAAAAAGTCCACCACGCTCAAGTGCATCGCCGCAATCGCATCCTTCACGTCGGCATCGCCCGAGACGATGATGATCGGCATCGCCGCCCGTACCGACTCGCGCACCTGCCGGATCAAGTCCAGCCCACCGACATTGCCCATCCGCAGATCGGTGATCACCAAGCCGATTGACGGTTTTTCCTCGAGCATCTTCAGGGCGGACTCACCGCTGGCCGCGGTCAGGCAGCGAATACCATCCAGTGCCAGGATCTCCGACAACAACTCGCGGGCATCCTTGTCGTCGTCGACGATCAGTACCCGCTGCGGCGGCAGGTCGGGTTCCAGCATGACGGCGCTGAGCGCTTCGCGCTCGGCGTCGCTCAAAATATCGTGGTCGGACATGGCGTTCTCTACGTTTTCAAAATCGATCCCCTGGCACAGTGGTCAGACATCGCTGGGCAGAGCTTAAATGTGCACTTCGTCGGATTTTTTTCCAAGGGGCGAACAGAAGAATTTCCGACTGATTTTGTAGGGCATATCCGAAAACTCCCCAACGGCATGCCCAACCTAGACTTACGTCCAATGGGCACCCCGCGCGATGGGGTCGACCATGGCTGCAACGATCCGACAACAACAATTCGAAAAAGACTGCGGTAATGGTTATGAGTAAAGCGGACGCCTTCACCCAGGCAGGGAAAACCGCGGTGTTGCAGAACATTCAGGGCACTTTGCAATTCCTTCAGCGCTTCCCCCCTTTCAATCAAATGGAATACGCCCACCTGGCCTATCTGGTGGAGCAATGCCAGCTGCGCTTCTACGGTCAGGGCGAAAGCATCATCAAACCCGCCGACGGGCCGGTCGAACACTTCTACATCGTCAAGCAGGGCCGGGTGGTCGGCGAGCGTCCGCACACGGCCAAGGGCGGCACCGAAACCACGTTTGAAATCACCACCGGCGAGTGTTTTCCCCTCGCCGCGCTGCTCGGCGAACGGGCGACCCGCACCGAGCATCTGGCCGGTGAAGACACCTTCTGCCTGCAACTGAACAAACTGGCGTTCATCAAGCTGTTCGCCCTCTCCAACACCTTCCGCGATTTCGCCCTGCGCGGGGTCAGCAGCCTGCTCGATCAAGTCAACCAGCAAGTCCAGCAGAAAGCCGTGGAAACCCTCGGCACCCAATATTCGCTGAACACCCGCCTCGGCGAATTGGCCATGCGCCATCCGGTGACCTGCAGCCCATCCACCCCACTGCGTGAAGCGGTGAAGCTGATGCACGAACAACAGGTCGGCAGCATCGTCGCGGTGGACGAGCAAAAGGCGCCGCTGGGGATTTTCACCCTGCGCGATCTGCGGCATGTCGTGGCTGAAGGGGTTGGCGATTTCAGCGAGCCGATCGAACGCCACATGACGCACTCGCCCTTCTATCTGTCGCCGGATCACAGCGCCTTCGACGCGGCGATTGCCATGACCGAACGGCACATCGCCCACGTGTGCCTGGTCAAGGATCGACGCCTGTGCGGCGTGGTTTCCGAACGGGATCTGTTCTCGCTGCAACGGGTCGACCTGGTACACCTGGCGCGCACCATTCGCAGCGCGCAGCGGGTCGAACAACTGGTGACCCTGCGCGGCGAGATCGGCCAACTGGTGGAGCGCATGCTCGCCCACGGCGCCTCGTCGACCCAGATCACCCACATCATCACCCTGCTCAACGATCACACCGTGTGCCGGGTAATCGAACTGACCCTCGCCGAAAAAGGCGACCCCGGCGTGCCGTTCAGCTGGTTGTGCTTCGGCAGCGAGGGGCGGCGCGAGCAGACGCTGCACACCGATCAGGACAACGGCATTCTGTTCGACGCGCGGGATGCGGCCCATGCGGCGGAGATTCGCGGCAAGCTGCTGCCCATCGCCCAGCAGATCAATAACAGCCTGGCGCAATGCGGCTTCACCCTGTGCAAGGGCAACGTCATGGCCGGCAACCCGCAGCTGTGCCTGTCCCGCGCCGAATGGGCCCGACGTTTTGCCGCGTTCATTCGCGAGGCGACGCCGGAGAACCTGTTGGGCTCAAGCATCTATTTCGACCTGCGCGTGGTCTGGGGTGATGAACAGGGCTGCGAGCAACTGCGCCGGGGGATTCTTGATCAGGTCGGCGACAATCGCCTGTTCCAGCGAATGATGGCCGAGAACGCCTTGCGCAACCGTCCACCAGTAGGACGTTTCCGTGAGTTCGTGTTGACCCGCAAGAACGGAGAAAAAGCCACGCTGGATCTGAAGATCCAGGGCTTGACCCCGTTTGTCGACGGTGCCCGCCTGCTCGCGCTGGCCCATGGCATCGATGCCAACAACACCCTCGAACGCTTCCGCCAGCTTGTGGATAAAGAAGTCATCGACCGGCTGGATGGCGCCGCGTACGAAGAGGCCTATCACTTCATCCAGCAGACGCGCATGCAACAGCATCAACTGCAGACCCGGGAAAACCTGCCGTACTCGAACCGGGTCGATCCCGACAGCCTCAATCATCTGGACCGGCGCATCCTGCGTGAATCCCTGCGCCAGGCCCAGCGTCTGCAAAGCAGCCTGACCCTGCGGTATCAACTATGAGCCTGTTTTCGTGGCTGCGTCCGACCAGCCCCGTTGTGCCGGACGACCTGCAACAACGCCTGACGAAACTGCCGGCCATCGGCGAACTGCGTGAATGCAGCCTGCGCGAGCAGCGTTGGGTGGTGCTGGATCTGGAAACCACCGGGCTGAACCTGAACAAGGATCGGGTGCTGTCGGTCGGCGCGGTGGTGATCGAGGACGGTGCGATCGACTTCAGTCAGCAGTTCGAACGCACCCTGCAATGCCGCGAGCTGAAACTCGGACCGAGCGTGTTGATTCACGGTCTGGCCCCGAGCGCGATTGCCGCCGGCAGCGAGCCCACGGAAGCGCTGGTCGATCTGCTGGAATTTATCGGCGACAGCCCGGTGCTGGCGTTTCACGCTTCGTTCGACCAGCACATGCTCGGCCGTGCATTGAAGGAACATCTGGGGCACAAGTTGCAGACGGTGTTCCTCGATGTGGCGCAGATCGCCCCGTTGGTTTGCCCGCAGGCGCACATTCGCGAGGCCGGGCTGGACGAGTGGATCGACTGGTTCAAGCTCGAAGTGTTCGAGCGTCACCATGCGAGTGCCGATGCCCTGGCCACGGCGGAACTGGCGCTGATCCTGTTCAGCCGGGCACGCCAGCAGCAAATTCATAGTCCACTGAATCTGCAGCAACGCCTGAGTCAGTTGAAACGCCGCCAGCAGACGCATTCGTTCTGAATCCGGGTTGTCGCCCGACAACCCGACCGGTGGCCAATTGCTAACCATTCCCACCTCTGCCACAATCGCGAACAATTCTCGTTAGTTAACACTTCCCAGTCGGTGTCGTCGTGTCTTCAGCCCAAAGCCCTCACAGTGAGCTCGTCGGTGCGTTGTATCGCGACCACCGCGGCTGGCTGCTGGCCTGGCTGCGCCGCAACGTGGCTTGCCCGCAACGCGCCGAAGACCTGAGCCAGGACACCTTCGTCCGCCTGCTCGGCCGCGACGAACTGCTGACGCCCCGCGAACCCCGGGCGTTTCTGGTAGCCATCGCCAAAGGCTTGTTGTTCGACTACTTCCGCCGGGCGGCACTGGAACAGGCGTATCTGACCGAACTGATGCTGATCCCCGAGGGCGAACAGCCCTCGGTCGAAGAACAGCAACTGATCCTCGAAGACCTCAAGGCCATCGACCGCATGCTCGGCAAGCTGTCGACCAAGGCTCGCGCCGCTTTCCTCTATAACCGCCTCGACGGCCTGACCCACGCCGAGATCGCCGACAAACTCGGCGTGTCTGTCCCGCGCGTGCGCCAGTACCTGGCCCAGGGCATCCGCCAGTGCTACATCGCACTGTACGGTGAGCCGACATGAGCCCGGCCAGTTCCCGACCGGTCCCGGCCCATGTGTTGGATGCGGCGATTGCCTGGCAATTGACCCTCGATTCCAGCACGCCGCTGGAGCGCGAAGAGTTCGCCAAATGGCACGCGGCCAACGAAGAACACGCTCGCGCCTGGCGTCAGCTGGGCATGCTCGACCAGCGTTTCAGCGTGGCCAACGGCCCGGCACGCAGCGCGTTGCTGCAATCGCGCGAAGGCATCCGCCGCCGGGTGCGCAAGCTGGGCAGCGGGCTGGCCAGTGTCGTGGCGGTGGTCGGTCTGGCGCTGTTTGCCGGCGAACGTTATCTGCCGCTGGATTACTGGCTCGCCGATCAACGCACCGCCACCGGCGAACAGCGCACCGTGCGCCTGGCCGACGGCACCGTCCTCAACCTGAATACCCATAGCGCCGTGGATGTCCGCTTCGATGAAAAGCAGCGGCTGATCGTGTTGCAGGAAGGCGAAATCCTCGTCGAAACCGGTCACGGCGATGCGCGGCCGTTCATCGTCGAAACCGCCGAGGGCAGCATGCGCGCCCTGGGCACGCGGTTCCTGGTCAAACGCGAAGACGCCGGCACGCGCCTGAGCGTGTTGCAGTCGGCGGTGGCGGCGCATCCGCAATCCGATCCGCAGGAACAGATCCTGCGTGAAGGCCAGCAAGTGCTGATCCGCAATAACGGTCTGGATTCGGTGGTAGCGCTCACCCCCGGCGCCGATGCCTGGACCCGCGGCATGCTGGTGGTGGACAACGCACGCCTGGAAGACCTGGTGCACGAACTCGGTCGTTATCGCCGAGGCCATCTGGGCATTGCGCCGGAAGTCGCCGACCTGCGCATCACCGGCAGCTTCCCGCTGCACGACACCGACAAGGCGCTGAACGCCCTGCTGCCGACCCTGCCGGTGCAGATCGAGCAGCACACGCCATGGTGGGTAACCGTGGCCAAGGCTGATCCGAAGCCCTGACATTCAGCGCTGCCTGAGCAATCGCTGTCGCGAGCAGGTCGCGACAGAAACACCCATCACACCCCATGAAAACGGACTTTCTGCTGACTTGCGCAGCAATGTCGTTCGTTAATCGAAATTATTTTCATCCAGCCCTATCACTTTTCGAATCTCGTCCGGCACACAGGCAATTGAGAAATATTTCCATTCAGGAGCCGCCGTATGTCCCGTTCGCTAGACACCTTGTTGCGCCCCAGTTTGCTGGCGGTCGCCATTGCCCTCTGCACCCCGCTGGCCAGCAGCCAACTGATCGCCGCTGAACAGGCGTCGAGCGTACGCGCCTACAATCTGCCGGCGGCTCCGTTGTCGACCACCCTGAACCAGATCGCCAGCCAGGGCGGCCTCACGCTGTCGCTGAACCCGTCGCTGGCGGCGGGCAAGACCTCGGCGCCGGTCAACGGCCAATATGACGCGGCCGGCGCCCTGCGCGCGGCCCTGCGCGGCACCGGTCTGCAACTGGAACAAAGCAGCGCGGGCACCTACACCCTGGTCGCCGTGCCGGAAGGCGTGATGGCCCTGCCGGAAACTTCGGTGATCGGCGTGGAAAACTATGAAAGCGCCTGGGGCCCGGTCGAAGGCTACACCGCCACCCGCACCGCCGCCGGCACCAAGACCGACACCGCGCTGGTCGAGGCGCCGCGTTCGATTTCGGTCGCCACTCGCCAGCAAATGGAAGACCGTGGCGTGCACAGCCTCGATGACGCCGTGCGCTACATGCCGGGCATCACCGCCAGCAGCTACGGCAGCGACACCCGCGCCGACTGGCTGCGCGTGCGCGGTTTCGAACCGACCCAGTTCCTCGACGGCCTGCCCCTGCCAAAAGGCGTGTACGCCAACCCGAAACAGGAAACCTGGAACCTCGACCGCCTCGCCCTGCTGCGCGGCCCGGCCTCGTCCGTCTACGGCCAGACCCCGCCGGGCGGCCTGCTGGACATGGTCAGCCGTCGCCCGAGCGATGTGCAGAGCAGCGAAATCCAGCTGCAATACGGCAGCGACAACCACCGTCAGATCAACTTCGCCAGCACCGGCAAGATCGACGACGCCGGCCAGCTTCTTTATGGCCTCAGCGGTGTGGTACGTGACAGCGGCACCCAGATCGATCACGTCGACAACAAGCGCTACAACATCGCACCGAGCCTGACCTGGAACATCGACGACGACACCAAGTTCACCCTGCTGACCCAGTTCACCCGCGACGATACCGGCATCACCAGCCAGTTCCTGCCGGTACAGGGCACCAAGATCGACATGCCGTTCGGCAAGGTTTCCCACCACAAGAATCTGGGCGATCCGGACTGGGAATACTACGACCGCACCTACTACGCGCTGGGCTATGCCTTCGAACATCGCCTGAACGATGTGTGGCAGTTCAAGCAGAACCTGCGTTACACCAAGTCGGATCTGTCGTTCCAGGGCATCACAGTCGGCTCGTATCCGTTCACCGAAGTGGATAACGACGGCAACGTTGGCCGTACCACCACCATCGTCGATGAAGACATCAGCCAGTTCGCCGTGGACAACAACTTCCAGGCCGACTTCGCCACCGGTGATATCCGCCACACTCTGCTGCTGGGTCTGGATCACCAGCGCAGCAACACCAACTACACCTCGATCTTCGGCAGCGCGCCTGAGATCAACGTGAACAACCCGATCCATGGTCAGACGATCGTGCGTCCAGCACGCTCCACCGCGTTCTACGACTACAACCAGAAAACCTACCAGACCGGCCTCTACATCCAGGACCAGATGGCCCTGGACCAATGGCGCCTGACCCTCGGTGGCCGTGAAGACTGGGTTCACACCGGCACGAAGTTCATCAACAAGGCCGATGCAACCAACACTGAGCGCGACAAGGCCTTCAGCGGCAACGCAGCGATCAGCTACGTGTTCGACTCCGGTTTCGTGCCGTACCTGTCGTACGCCGAATCGTTCCAGCCGACCAGCGGCGCCGACGCCTCTTCGACCGAATCGCTCAAACCGACCGAAGGCAAGCAGTGGGAACTGGGCATCAAGTACCAGCCACCGGGCAGCAAGACCCTGCTGACAGCGGCGGTGTATGACCTGACCCAGAAAAACGTTTCGGTCAGCTCGTTCGTCAACGGCGTATCGATTACCAGCCAGACCGGCGAAGTGAAGGTCAAAGGCCTGGAGCTGGAAGCCGTCTCCGACGTCACCGACAACCTGAAGGTCATCGCGGCTTACACCCTCGCCAAGTCCGAAGTGCAGAACGGCGCCGACAAGGGCAATCGCCTGCAACTGATGCCGAACCAGCAAGCGTCGCTGTGGGCCGATTACACCTGGCACAGCGGCGTGCTCGACGGCTTCGGCATCGGTGCCGGCGCGCGCTACACCGGCAACACCTACGGTGACAAAGCCAACACCTGGCTGGGCAAGGCGGACGCCTACACCGTGTTCGACGCCGCCGTGCATTACGACCTAGGCCGTCTGGACAACAGCCTCAAAGGCGCGTCGCTGGCGCTCAACGCCACCAACCTGCTGGACAAGGACTACATTTCCACCTGCGACAGCTTCTACTGCTACTACGGCGACCAGCGCAGTGTCGTCGCCAGCGCCACCTACAAGTGGTAAGCGTCTGAGCTGAAACAGACCCTGCAACCAGGCCGTCCTTCGTGGACGGCTTTGGTGTTTTTGAAGGTCATGAAATGAAAAGTAAAACAATTCGCCGCTGGTCCTTCGTCCACACCTGGACCAGCCTGATCTGCACCGTGTTTTTGCTACTGCTGGCCCTGACCGGCCTGCCGCTGATTTTCCATCACGAAATCGACCACCTGCTGGGCGACGCGCCCGAGTTGCGGGTGATGCCGGCGGACACACCACATCTGAACCTGGCGCAACTGGTCGAAGCGGCGGAGAAGCATCGGCCCGGTGAAGTCGTGCAGTACTTCGGCTTCGAAGACGACGAACCGAATGCCGTGCTGACGATCATGGCCAGGACCGCCGGCACCGAGCCCAATTCCTCGCACACCTTCATGCTTGATGCACGCACCGGCGAAGCGCTGGAGATGCCATCGGCCAACGGTGGGTTGATGCTGTTCATCCTGCGTCTGCACGTCGACATGTTCGCCGACCTGCCGGGCAAGTTGCTGCTGGCGTTCATGGGTTTGCTGTTCGTGGTCGCGATCGTGTCCGGCACGGTGTTGTACCTGCCGTTCATGCGCCGCTTGAAGTTCGGCACGGTGCGTCAGGACAAGTCCACCCGCCTGCGCTGGCTCGACCTGCATAACCTGATCGGCGTGGTCACCCTGACCTGGGCACTGGTGGTTGGCGTGACCGGCGTCATCAGCGCCTGCGCGGATCTGCTGATCGCCGCGTGGCGGGCCGAAGCCCTGACCACCCTGATCGCGCCCTACCGCGATGCCCCGCCGCTGACGCAGCTGGCCCCGGCCACCCGGGTGCTGGACATCGCCGCAACCGTCACACCGGGGATGAAACCGGACTTCATCGCCTTCCCCGGCACCCGCTTCTCCAGCGAACACCATTACTCGGTGTTCATGAAGGGCGGCACCCACCTGACCTCGCACCTGCTGACCCCGGTGCTGATCGACGCCAGCACCCTGCAGGTCACGGCGGTGGCAGAACGGCCGTGGTACATGGACGCCATGGGCATGTCGCAGCCGTTGCACTTCGGTGACTACGGCGGCATGCCGATGAAAATCCTCTGGGCCACGCTGGACGTGCTGACCATCATCGTCCTCGCCAGCGGTGTGTACTTGTGGGTGGTACGGCGCAAGGCCGCGAAACCGGTGCTGGAACCGGCGGAGGCCTCTGCATGAAGCCGCGTCAGTCGAATTTCTGGAAGGTCTTCAGCACACCGCTGGTGATCGCGCTGCTGAGTGCCGCGGGCCTGTTCGCGGCGCTGCTGGGCGACGGGATCTGGGATGGTTTGAGCTGGGTGGGTCTGGGCATTCCGGCTGCCCTTGCCCTGCGCGGATTGCTGCAACGCCGCTGAACGGCTTGAGCCTGACGGGCAACGCGCTATGCTGCCCGTCATTGCCCTTGACCGAGACTCTGCCGATGTCCGCTCCCAGCATGACCCTGTTCCACAACACCCTGTCCCCGTTCGTGCGCAAAGTCATGGTGCTGCTGCACGAGACCGGCCAGCAGGATCGCGTCGCGCTGCAGGACTGCGTGCTCAGCCCTGTCAGCCCGGACGCCGCCCTCAACGCAGACAACCCGCTGGGCAAGATCCCGGCCCTGCGCCTGGCCGACGGCAATGTCATCCATGACAGCCGGGTGATCCTCGACTACCTCGACCATCAGCACGTCGGCAATCCGCTGATCCCTCGCGACGGCTCGGCCCGCTGGCGGCGCCTGACCCTGGCCTCGATGGCCGACGGGATCATGGACGCCTCGGTCATGGTGCGTTACGAGCAAGTGCTGCGCGCCCCGGAAAAGCACTGGGACGAATGGCTCGAGGCCCAGCGCGAGAAAATCCGCCGCGCCCTTGCCCTGCTGGAGCGCGACGCGATTGCCGAACTGACCTGCCACTTCGACGTCGCTTCGATCAGCGTGGCCTGTGCGCTGGGTTACCTGGATCTGCGCTTTCCGGATCTGGGCTGGCGTGAAGCCAACCCGCAACTGGCCAACTGGTTCTTTGAAGTGAGCCAGCGGCCGTCGATGATCGCGACGATGCCGAAGGCCTGACGCACCGGGCGGGGGGCAACGAGGCAAAGATCAGCGTCATCAACACCTCGGCCTCCCGCTGTTCCTCACGCAACCCTACGAACCGGCTCATTGCACCGCTCCGAGATCGAACTCCAGCGGTTTGGCCGGTTTCTGCCCGATCCCGTACCAGTCCAGATTGCGGGTCAGCACCATGAACACACCGAGCAGACCGAACAGCAGCAGCGAGCCCATCAACAACGCGTAATCCTCGGCGCTCAACAAGCCGTAGAGCAAGCCGTACAACGCCGCCAGCCCCGCCGAAAAACTCAAGCCATGCCGCACGCTGCGCAGCACGTGGCAGACATAGAACCCGATCAACAGCACACAACCGCTGGCCGACAACAGATATGCCAGGGCAAAACCGATGTGCTCCGACAACGACAGCAGCAACAGATAGAAGAACGCCAGCGCCACACCTACCAGCGCGTACTGCACCGGGTGCACCGCGAGGCTTTTCAGCACTTCGAACAGGAAGAAACCGGCGAACGTCAGGACGATGAACAGCAGCGCATATTTGATCGCCCGGTCGCTCTTCAGATACTGATCCACCGGATCGATGAAGCTCACACCGAAACTGCGCCCGTTGAACGCCTCGCAATCATTGCCCGACACGCAGCGGCTCATCGCCTCTTGCAAATTGGTGGAGAAAAACGAGGTCTGCCAGTCGGCGGTGAAACCCTGATCGTTGATCTCCCGTTTGGCCGGCAGGAAGTTGCCGATGAAGCTTGGGTGCGGCCAGTTGGCAGCGAGGTTCACGCGGCTGGTCTTGCCCACCGGCAGCACCTGCAACGAGCCGGTGCCTTGCAGGCGCAGGTCGAAGCCGAAGGCCAGCTCCGTGGTTTTGCTGGTGTCCAGCGCCGGCAGCGTCACTCGCACACCCTCGCCCAGCCAGCCGACCTGAGTGCCGGGCACGAAGTCCAGACGCTGCGCGCCCAGTTCCAGCTTCAAGGCGTTTTCGATCCCGCGAATGTCACTGATGCCGACTGCCAGGAACGGCGCATCGAAGGTGTAATCAACGAAGTCTTCCTTGATCCCCAACTGCGCCGGCAGCGAGAAATGCCCACTGATGCGGTTGTCGGCATGGAACAGCCGCGCCTCGTAAATGCCCCGGGCGCGCAGCTCGGTCTGCACCTGGCCGTCGAGCTCAAAACGCTCCGGGAGGAAATACAGACGACCGCGTTCTTCGCCGATTTCCTGGTAGCGCTCGTCACTCTTCTCTTTGGTTTTCCAGGTGCGCACCACCTTGCGATACGGCACAACCATCACCGGCCCGCTGAGCTGTTGGCTGTAGCTTGAGCTTCTGGCGATGTCTTCCAGCACACCGTCACGCAGTTGCTGGCGATCATCGATGATGCCGTCGATCATCAGCAACGGCACCAGCAATACCAGGATCAGCAGGGCAATGGCCCCGAGTTTTACCGTCAGACTTTTGTTCATGGGACTCTCCCTGTTTCGATGGGCAGAGTCTGCGAAGGGGATGTGGGGGTTTTGTGGGAGGAATGTGGAGTTTGTGTGGAGACTACAACTGCAGAACGACTTTCACCCCACCTTCGACGTTACCGATGCGCATCGAACCACCGTGCAACTTGACCACCTCTTCGACGAAGTTGAGCCCGAGACCGGTGCTTTTACGCCCGCTGTCGGGACGTGGCAGAGAGTAGAAACGCTCACTCAAGCGGGGCAAGGCATAGTCGGGAATCGGCGTGGTTTCATTGAACAGATGAAGCTCGACCCGCTCGCCGATTTCCTCGGCGCCGAAGCGCAGCAGGCCGTGCGACGGGGTGAAATCCAGTGCGTTCTCCAGCAGATTGCCCAGCGCCTGACGCAACAGAAACGGCTCGCCGATCAACGCCAGATCCGGCGCGATGGTTTGTTCGATCCGCAGTTGCCGGCCTTCGATGCGTGCCATCTGCGCCTGTAGCAGCTCATTCACCAGCGCCGCCAACGGAACTGCAACGCGCTCTTCAAGGCCCTGCCGCTGTTCGACCTGGGCAAGATTCAGCAGGCGCTCGATCAACTGCTGCATCCGGGCACTTTCACTGTCGATATTGCCGACGAAGCGCAACCGCTGATCCGGTTGCATCTCGCCCTGCAACAACTCGGCGGCACCGCGAATGGCCGCCAGCGGACTCTTCAGTTCGTGGGTCAGAGTGTGTACATAGCGCTCGACGTAGGCCTTGCCTTCGAGCTGGGTGCGCATCTGTTCCACGGCGGTCGCCAACTGCTCCAGCTCGCCGCCGCGATAGTGCGGCACCGCCACCCGACGGCCCTCGCTTACCGCCTGGGCGTAAACGGTCAAACGATGCAACGCGCGACTCAGCCACCACGACAGCACGGCGCCCAGCAACAGGCCGAGGCCGATCAAGCCGGCGCCATAACCAAGCAAACGCCGTTCGGTGCGATCGACATAGGGTTGCAGTGAACTGTTGGGCTTGGCCACGGTGACCACGCCGATGATCGCGCCGTTGTCGCGGATCGGTGCCCCGACATGCATCACCGAGGAGTTCGGGTCATTCGGGTCACTGCGGCTGGAGCGTGCGCCGTATTCACCGCGCAAGGTCAGGTAGACGTCGTTCCAGCGCGAGTAGTCCTGGCCGACCGCGACACCGCTGGAATCCAGCACCACAATGCCCTTGGCGTCGGTGACGTAGATGCGGTGGTTGACCTGGTTTTTCGCCAGGCCCCAGATCGTCGCCTTCGGCTGGCGTTCGCCATAGGCGCGGAGCAGTTCCGGCCAGCGATTCTGGTTGAGGGTGCCGGCCTTGAAATCGTCCCGCAAGATTTCCGCCATCAGGTTGGCGGTATCGACCAGGGTTTCTTCGGTGGATTGGCGCACACCGGGGCGGATTTCTTCCATCACGGTGTTGAGTACGAAATACCCGGTGAGGCCGATGAACAGCACGTACACCAGGAATATCCGCAGTCCCAGCGACATCAGCTGTGCCCCGGGCTGTAGCTGTAACCGAGGCCGCGATGAGTCTGGATCGGCTCGGCCTCGGCGCGCACCAGACGCAATTTGGCGCGCACGCTTTTGATATGGCTGTCGATGCTGCGCTCGTAACCGGCATCCGCCGCCACGCCCAGCGCATCGAGCAATTGCTCGCGGCTGAACACCCGCTCGGGTTGTTCGAGCAGGCATTGCAGCAGACGGAATTCGTGGCGTGTCAGGCTCAGCGGTTGGCCGCGATAGCTGATCTGTACGCGTTCGGGATCGATGCGAAACACTCCCGACCACGCGTCAGCTGGCGGACGTGGTGCCATGCGTTTGAGAATCGCCCGGACCCGGGCCGCCACTTCCCGTGGGCTGAACGGTTTGACCACGTAATCATCGGCACCGATTTCCAGGCCCACCACGCGATCGATTTCGGCATTGCGCGCGCTGAGGAACAGCACCGGCACCTCGCTGAAACGACGCAATTGCTTGCAGGTTTCAAAGCCACTGATGTCCGGCAGGCCAATGTCGAGGATGATCAGATCCGCCGGGGTCTGGCGCTGATGCTCCAGCGCCGCTGCCCCAAGGCTTAGCCAGGTCGTGGTGAAGCCCTCGCCCTGCAAGGCAAAAATCAGCGTGTCGGCAATCGCCGCTTCGTCTTCGACAATCAGGATATGAGGCATGGCGTCCGAGCCTGTGGGTTAAGTGCGCGAACGGTGCCCCAAGCCCGGCGTTACGTCAATGAGACCACCAGCGTCGCGTCTCACAAATGCGTTCCTTTTTTGACGAGTGGCTGTTGTCGTCAGGCAAGGCGCCGCGACGAGTCATAGCCCGCTATGGCGAGGAGCGGCAACGCAGCATGACGGCAACAGACACCGTCAAAAAGGAACAGCACTTGCGAGACACGACGCTCGATCAACAGTCCGGCTTGTCCGCCGTGAAGCGCCGTGCCGGGTTCACCGCCGCGCCGAACTCGCGCAGGGCCTTGGCACCGATCAGCAACGGGTAGTTGAAGTTGCTGCGGTCGGTCAGGTTGACCTCCACGGTACGCTTGACGTCGCCCAGGCACAGCTCCAGATCGACCACCGGGCGCTTGGCCACTTCGGTGCTTTCGCCCTCGTCTTCTTCATCCGAGCGACTCTTGATCTTGCTGATCCGCGCGACCTTGTGCTCGTACACCTTGTTGCTGGCGTCCTTGGTGGCGAGGCGGAAACGCACCCAGTCTTCGCCGTCGCGGGTGAAGGTCTCGATGTCCTTGGCGGACAGCGAAGCAGTCAGCGCGCCGGTGTCCATCTTGGCCTTGAGTACTTCACCGCCGATTTCCGGCAGCGCGATGTATTCGTATCGACCATACAGGGTCGGCTCGGCGGCGAGCACCGGCAGGGCGACAAGGGAAAGCAGTGCAAGGAGGGATTTCACGTAAGGGGCTTCCTTGGGAAATGGGGGCGTCAGACGCGAGATTTTAGACAGTCAGCGAACAATTGGTTCGCCCGTAAATCGCTTTCGCGGGCAAGCCCGCTCCCACAGGTACGGCGACGCTCACAGATTGTATGTACGACACCAACCCTGTGGGAGCGGGCTTGCCCGCGAAGAGGCCGGCACAGTCAATACAGAACAGGAAGCTCAGCATACCCAGCCACAGGTGAAACATTCGTCACCGGCGGATTTGGCCTGCCGGCCGAAGCCACTTATCATGGCGCGCCCATCCGTTTTCCAAGAGTTGCTTATGCGCCGCCTGCTCACCGGCTGTCTCGTCACCCTGCTGCTGTTGTCCAACACCCTCGTGCTGTTCGGCCCGCTGATGGTGTTCGCCCTGCTCAAGCTGATCCTGCCGGGGCGCTTTCGCGACTACGCCTCGTGGGCGGTGATGTGGATCGCCGAAACCTGGGCGGAAATCGACAAGTTGATCTTCCACCTGTGCATCCCCACCCAATGGGACATTCGCGGCGGCGAAGACCTGCGCAGTGACACCTCTTACCTGGTGATCAGCAACCATCAGTCCTGGGTCGATATCCCGGCGCTGATCCAGACCCTCAACCGGCGCACGCCGTTCTTCAAGTTCTTCCTCAAGAAAGAGCTGATCTGGGTGCCGTTCCTGGGCCTGGCCTGGTGGGCGCTGGATTACCCGTTCATGAAGCGCTACACCAAGGCGTTCCTGGCGAAGAACCCGGAACTGGCCGGCAAGGATCTGGAAATCACCAAAGCCGCCTGCGAGCTGTTCAAGCGTCAGCCGGTGACGGTGGTGAATTATCTGGAAGGCACGCGTTACACCGCAGCCAAAAGCACTCAGCAACAGTCACCGTTCAGCCACCTGCTCAAGCCCAAGGCGGGCGGCGTGGCGTTCGTACTGGCGGCGATGGGCGAACAGCTGGACGCGATTCTCGATGTGACCGTGGTTTATCCACAGCAGAAGATTCCGGGGTTCTGGGACCTGATCAGCGGCAACGTGCCGCGCGTGATCATCGACATCCAGACACGCGAGCTGGATCCGGCCCTGTGGCAGGGCGATTACGAAAACGATCCGGCGTTTCGCGAGAAGGTCCAGAACTGGGTCAACCAGCTCTGGACCCTCAAGGATCAGCGCATCGCCGAACTCAAGGGCGAGCGCCGCTGAGTCAACCGTTGGTGCCGGTGCCCCAGATGCTGCCCAGGCTTTGCAGCAACGAACCACCGACACCCTGCTGACCGAGGTATTGCAGGAGGATCGGGGCAAACTGGCCGATCATCCCGCTGTCCATGCCCAACGCACCGAAGGCGTTGTTCAGGTCATTGGTGTCCTTGACGTTGCCCAGCGCATTTTCCAGCCCGGCGGACTTGCCCGACGAGCCGAGCAGACCGCTCAATGCCGCCAGACTGCCAGCGCCACCCGACAACTGGTCGATACCCGGCACTTCCTTGGCCAGTTCGGAATAATCGGTGCTGCTCAATTGGTTCTTCGCCAGGCCCAACATGGCACTGGTGCCACCCACCGCCTGTTGTGGCGTCAGGTCCAGTGCGCTCAGCGCACTCAACAAGCCAGCGGTTTCCGAGGTCGGCGCGGCCGTCGCAGCCTTGTCACCGCCCTGCATGCCCGATACCACGCCGGCCACGTCATTCAAACTGAAACCGGCAAACACCGGCCCTGCCGCCAGGGTCAGGAGCGATGCCAGGGCAAAACCGCGTGAAATCTTCATTCAGACATCCTCTTTTGGCGTGAAGACCGCCCGGGTACAGGCGATCAAACTGCCGGTTTGACCGGGCAGGCGGCAGCATGTTCCGGCATGCACCCGGATATTCACATCCTGTTTGTGAAGGAAGCGTGACGCGCTTCCAGCCAAAGGACCGCTCCTTTATTTCTCACCTTCATAAAAAGACGGGCGTTGATACCGAAAGGATTTCTTTACCTGTCAGATATGACAGTTACCGAGTCATCGGAACTGGAATACGGTGGTGAGGCATCAATGATTCGGAAACAGCGAGAGGCAGGCGCCAGCCATTCGAATGGGAGATACGGCGATGGAAAAGCAATGCGTACAGCGCAATGAACAGCTTGACCCGGATACCTCTCTCATCTTCTGCATCAGTCCGGGCGATCCGATCATCAAACATATCAAAGAGGGGCAGAAGGTGACCTATGACCTTGTGCGTGGTGATAACGGCCAGTTTTATGCAGTCGATATCAGACTGGTTCAAGAAGAGGAAATACCCAACCCCATCCAAACTTCTGCTTTTTTACTGTGAAGTTTCAACCAATCAATAGAAACAGGAAGCACGAACATGGCAGGCGAAAGAGAGGCGGGTACAGTCAAATGGTTCAATGATGAAAAAGGATTTGGTTTCATTACCCCACAAAGTGGAGGCGATGACCTTTTTGTTCATTTCAAAGCCATTGAGTCAGATGGATTCAAAAGTTTGAAAGAAGGACAGAAAGTCACTTTTATCGCTGAAAGAGGGCAGAAAGGAATGCAGGCGGCACAGGTGCGCCCCGAATAAGGTCTTTGCCGCACCGAACCACTGCTTGTCCATCAAAAAAAACGGCGCTCAAAAGCGCCGTTTTTCATTTGGATCTGTTTACGCCGCACTGAACAACTTGTGCGGATCAATCACAAACTTCTTCGGCACGCCGGCATCGAACTCGCCGTAACCTTCCGGCGCCTGGTCGAGGCTGATGACCTGCACGCCCACCACTTCGGCGATGTTGATGCGGTCCCACATGATCGCCTGCATCAGCTGACGGTTGTACTTCATCACCGGAGTCTGGCCGGTGTGGAAGCTGTGGGATTTGGCCCAGCCGAGGCCGAAGCGGATGCTCAGGCTGCCCATTTTCGCGGCTGCGTCCACGGCACCCGGATCTTCGGTCACGTACAGACCCGGAATACCGATCTTGCCGGCTACGCGCACTACGCCCATCAGCGAGTTGAGCACGGTGGCCGGGGCTTCGGACTTGACGCCGTCGTGACCATGACCACGGGCTTCGAAGCCCACGCAGTCCACCGCGCAATCCACTTCAGGCTCGCCCAGCAGCGCGGCGATCTGTTCGTGCAGCGGGGTGTCTTTCGACAGGTCGACGATTTCAAAACCCTGAGCCTTGGCGTGGGCCAGGCGGATGGTGTTGACGTCGCCGACGATCACCACCGCAGCGCCGAGCAAACGGGCGGAGGCAGCAGCGGCCAGACCGACCGGGCCGGCGCCCGCGATGTAAACGGTGCTGCCCGGACCAACGCCAGCGGTGACGGCGCCGTGGTAACCGGTCGGCAGAATGTCGGAGAGGCAGGTCAGGTCACGGATTTTCTCCATGGCCTTGTCGCGGTCCGGCAGTTTCAGCAGGTTGAAGTCGGCGTACGGCACCAGCACGTACTCGGCCTGGCCGCCGGTCCAGTCGCCCATGTCGACGTAACCGTAGGCACCACCGGCGCGGGCCGGGTTGACGGTCAGGCAGACGCCGGTGTGTTGCTCCTTGCAGGAACGGCAGCGCCCGCAAGCCACGTTGAACGGAACGGACACCAGGTCGCCGATTTTCAGGCTTTCGACGTCGCTGCCCTTCTCGATCACTTCACCGGTGATCTCGTGACCCAGCACCAGACCGACCTGAGCGGTGGTACGGCCGCGAACCATGTGCTGGTCGGAGCCGCAAATGTTGGTTGAAACCACACGCAGGATGACACCGTGCTCGATCTTCCTGCCGCGCGGATCCTGCATTTTCGGATAGTCGATTTTCTGTACTTCGACCTTGCCAGCGCCGAGATACACCACACCACGATTGCCAGACATGCTTTCACCTCGCTGTTGTTTTTATGGAACCGCGCCGCCCAGGCAGGCAGCGCGTTAAGTGCTCGGGTACAGATGCTGATTCTTGTGTTGCCTGTTATGGCCTCATCGCTGGCAAGCCAGCTCCCACAAGGTTCTGGTTGAATTCAATTTTGTGAACGACACAAAACCCTGTGGGAGCTGCGGTTCGACGGCTCGACTTGTCAGCGATAGCGGCCTAGAGAACGACCGTGCGATTGGCGTTCAAAAAAACCCTTCTTTCAATGTGATACCCCACGGCCCGGGCCAGGGTCAGGCCTTCGATGTCGCGGCCCTTGGCAATCAGGTCTTCGGGGTAATGACTGTGATCCACCGCCTCGACGCCCTGGGCGATGATCGGCCCCTCGTCGAGGTCGTTGTTGATGTAGTGCGCGGTGGCGCCCACCAGTTTCACGCCCTTGTTGTAGGCCTGGTGGTACGGCTTGGCGCCCTTGAAACCCGGCAGCAGCGAGTGGTGAATGTTGATCGCCTTGCCATCGAGCTTGCGGCACAGCTCCGGCGACAGCACCTGCATGTAGCGGGCGAGGATCACCAGTTCGGCGCCGGCCTCCTCGATCACCTGCCACACCTGCCGCTCCTGGGCCGGTTTGTCGTTGGGGTCGAGGGGGAAATGGTAGTAGGGAATCTGGTGCCAGTCGGCCAGCGGCTTGAGGTCCGGGTGATTCGACACCACCGCCGCCACGTCCATCGACAACTGGCCGATGCGCTGGCGGTAGAGCAAGTCATTGAGGCAGTGATCGGCCTTGGAGACCATGATCACCACTTTTGGTCGGTAGTTCGGCGCGGTCAGCTCGAAGATCATGCCGAAGGCTTGTCCACGTTCGGCGAGGCCGGCGCGGAAGGACTGCTCGTCGAAACCGTCGGGCTGACGGAATTCCACGCGAATGAAGAACCGGCCCGAGAGCCGGTCATCGAACGAGTGGTGCTCGGTCACGTAGCAACCCTGCTCGAACAGAAAACGCGTCACCGCGTCCACGGTGCCGAGAACGCTGGGGCAGTCGGCGGTCAGAATCCATGTATCCGGGGCGCGGCTCATTGTTGCTTTTCTCCTCTACTCGTCCCCACGCACAACGTGGGAACGATCATTACGCCTGAACGCTAAGGCCGTATTCGGCGGACGCATCCTGCAACCACAACCACCAGTAGTCCGAGAAGCTGCGACGGATCAGCAGTTCCCAGGTGTCTTCGGCGGTGTGGCGGATCATCAGCTGCGACTTGGCGAACACCGTGCCGACAGCCTTGCCGACCGGGAAGTTGTTCGGGTGCACGTCGTAGCTGGTGGATTTCATCAGCACCTGACGCACGTTCGGGCCGCTTAATTCGAGCAGCTGCTGGCCGCCGCTGACGTTGACGATTGCGATATGCAGATCGCCCAGCGCTTCGCGCAGTTTCTGCTCGGCGGCGAATTCTTCACCGCTTGGCACGATCAGCAGCCATTCGTCCGGGCCCATCCATTGCAGGCTGGTTTCGCCTTTGACGATCACGCTCAGGGCGCCCGGCAATTCGATGCCCAGCGCCTTGTGCACACCGGCAGCGAACGCGGCATCGTGGCCGTCGCCACGGATGGTCAGATGGCCGAGGAGTTTCTTCTCGCGCACGGTCACACCGGCGGTCTTGCGGCCCTTGCCGACCAGGCTGGCGAGGTCGGCGTGATGCAGCGACGACTCGGCCTTGGCCCCGGTGGTCGGGCGTTGTTGGTAAACATTGGCTGCGGTCATAAAGCACCCTTCCTGAATTCGGTGTCGCTCCCGCGCCAGGCGCGGGAGCGATCAATTAGATGTTCTGGCGATCGCCTTTCGGATCGAAGAACACCGAAGAAACGATTTCCGCCTCGATCACGCTGCCATCGGCCAGCGGTGCGAACACCCGCTCGCCCAGACGCTTCAGACCGCCCTTCACCACGCCCATGGCAAACGAATAGCCGAGGGAGTTGTGCGCGTAGCTGGAGGTCACGTGGCCGACCATGGTCATCGGGATCGCCTGCTTGGTGTTGAACACCAGCTGTGCACCTTCCGGCAGCCATACGTTCGGATCGATCGGCTTCAGACCCACCAGCTGTTTACGCTGGTCACGCACGCAGTCTTCACGGTTCATGCCGCGCTGGCCGATCCACGAGAACGGTTTGGTGCGACCGACGCACCAGCCCATGTTCAGGTCGTCCGGGGTCATCGAGCCGTCGGTGTCCTGGCCGACGATGATGAAGCCCTTCTCGGCCCGCAGCACGTGCATGGTCTCGGTGCCGTACGGGGTCAGGTTGTACTGTTTGCCGGCCTCGACGATTTTTTCCAGCACGCCCATCGCGTAGTCGGCCTGGACGTTGACTTCGTACGACAGCTCACCGGTGAACGAGATGCGGAACACCCGCGCCGGCACACCGCCGACCAGACCTTCTTTCCAGGTCATGAACGGGAACGCTTCGTTGGCGAGGTCAATGTCGGTCACGGCGCTGAGCAGCTTGCGGCTGTTCGGGCCGGACAGGGTCATGGTCGCCCAGTGGTCGGTGACGGAGGTGAAGTAGACCTTCATCTCTGGCCATTCGGTCTGGTGGTACAGCTCCAGCCACTGCAGTACGCGAGCCGCGCCGCCGGTGGTGGTGGTCATGACGAAATGGTTGTCGGCCAGACACGCCGTCACACCGTCGTCGAAGACCATGCCGTCTTCCTTGCACATCAGGCCGTAACGGGCCTTGCCCACGTCGAGCTTGGTCCAGGCGTTGGTGTACACGCGGTTGAGGAACTCGCGGGCGTCCGGGCCCTGGATGTCGATCTTGCCCAGGGTCGAAGCGTCCAGCAGACCGACGCTGTCGCGCACAGCCTTGCATTCGCGTTTGACGGCGGCATGCATGTCTTCGCCGTTTTTCGGGAAGTACCACGGACGTTTCCACTGACCGACGTCTTCGAACTCGGCGCCGTTTTTCAGGTGCCATTGATGCAGCGCGGTGTAACGCACCGGTTCGAAGATGTGCCCGCAGTGACGGCCGGCCACAGCGCCAAACGTCACCGGCGTGTAGTTCGGACGGAACATCGTGGTGCCCATCTGCGGGATGGTCACGTTCAGCGAACGGGCGGCAATCGCCAGACCGTTCACGTTGCCGAGCTTGCCCTGATCGGTGCCGAAGCCCAGCGCGGTGTAGCGTTTGACGTGCTCGACCGACTCAAAACCTTCGCGGGTCGCCAGTTCGATGGCAGCGGCGGTCACGTCGTTCTGCAGATCGACGAATTGCTTCGGCGCCCGTGCGGTGGCTTTTTCGTGCGGCACCTGGAACAGCGCCAGTGTCGGTTCTTCCAGACGGCTCAGGGCTTTCGGCAGGACCGCTTCGACGCTCTGGAACCCGGCTTCGGACGCAGCGCGCACGCCGCCTTCAAAACCGTCAGCCAGCGAATCGCCAAGACCGTAGACGCCGTTGATGCCACCGACGCACACGCGCTTCTGCGGTGCTTCGCCCGGTACGAAACCGAGGATGTCTTCGCGCCAGATCGGCTTGCCACCGAGGTGCGACGCCAGGTGAACCACCGGGCTGTAACCGCCGGAGCTGGCGATCAGGTCGCAGTCGAGCCATTCGCCCGGGCTGGTGACCTTGTGGCCTTTGACATCGATCGCCGCCACGCGGGCAGCGGTCACGTGCTTGCTGCCACGGGCCTCGATCACGGCGCTGCCGGTGAGGATGCGAATGCCTTTGGCGCGCGCTTCTTCCACCAACGCACCACGCGGATTGCTGCGGGCGTCGGCGATGGCGACCACTTGCAGGCTGGCGTCGAGCCAGTCCAGCGCCACGCGGTAGGCGTGATCGTTGTTGGTCGACAGCACCAGCTTGTTGCCCGGTGCCACGCCGTAACGGCGCACGTAAGTCGAGACGGCTCCGGCGAGCATGTTGCCCGGCACGTCGTTGTTGCCGTAGACCAGCGGACGCTCGTGAGCGCCGGTGGCCAGCACCACACGCTTGGCGCGGACGCGGTGGATGCGCTGACGCACCTGACCGATCGGCGCGCGGTCGCCGAGGTGATCGGTGAGGCGCTCGTGAATGGTCAGGAAGTTGTGGTCGTGGTAACCGTTGACCGTGGCGCGCGGCAACAGCAGCACGTCCGGGGTGTTCTTCAATTCGGCAACGACACTGGCAACCCACTCCACCGCTGGCTTGCCGTCGAGGCTTTCGCGGGAGTCGAGCAGGCTGCCGCCGAACTCTTCCTGTTCATCGGCAATGATCACTCGCGCACCGCTGCGCGCAGCCGCCAGGGCAGCGGCCAGACCGGCCGGGCCGGCGCCGACGATCAGCACGTCGCAGTGCTGGTTCATGTAGTCGTAGGTGTCCGGATCGTTCTCGGTCGGCGAACGACCTAAACCTGCGGCCTTACGAATGTACTTCTCGTAAGTCATCCAGAACGATTGCGGGTACATGAAGGTTTTGTAGTAGAAACCCGGCGGCATCAGCTTGCCGCCGACCTTGCCGAGAATCCCCATCATGTCGTTGTTGACGCTCGGCCAGCCGTTGGTGCTGGTGGCGACCAGGCCTTGGTACAGCGCTTGTTGCGTGGCGCGCACGTTAGGGATCTGGGTAGCTTCGGTAGCACCGATCTGCAGCACCGCGTTCGGCTCTTCGGCACCGGCGGCGAAGATGCCGCGCGGACGCGAATACTTGAAGCTGCGGCCAATGATGTCGACGCCGTTGGCCAACAGGGCTGCGGCCAGCGAGTCGCCTTCAAACCCTTTATAGGTCTGGCCGTTGAAGGTGAAGCTCAGCACTTTGTTGCGGTCGATCCGTCCACCGTTGGACAGGCGATTGGTCTGGCTCATACCTTCTCTCCCAGCGCCGTCGTGGCTGTTTTCGCAGTGTCAGCCTTGTCGGTGAATTGCGGCTTGGTGCCGATCTTGTAGGTTTCGAGAATCTCGTAGGTCACGGTGTCGCGGGTGACGTTGAAGTACTGGCGGCAACCGGCGACGTGATCCCACAACTCGTGGTGCAGACCGCGCGGGTTGTCGCGGAAGAACATGTAGTCGCCCCACTCCTCGTCGGTGCAGCTTGCAGGGTCCAGAGGGCGCGGGATGTGCGCCTGGCCGGATGCGTGGAATTCCTCTTCGGAGCGCAGTTCGCCGCAGTGAGGACAGAAGATATGCAACATGGGGATTTCTCCTGTTAGTGGGCGACAGCCGCAGCGCCGTGTTCGTCGATCAACGCACCGTTGTGGAAACGGTCGATGGAGAAAGGTGCGGCCAGCGGGTGCATTTCACCCTTGGCCAGACTCGCGGCAAACACGTTGCCCGAGCCAGGTGTTGCCTTGAAGCCGCCGGTGCCCCAACCGCAGTTGAAGAACATGTTCGGTACCGGGGTTTTCGAAATGATCGGGCAGGCGTCCGGCGTGGTGTCGACGATGCCGCCCCACTGACGGTTCATGCGCACTCGCGACAGCACCGGGAACATCTCGACGATGGCCTGGATGGTGTGCTCGATCACCGGGTACGATCCGCGCTGGCCGTAGCCGTTGTAGCCGTCGATACCGGCGCCGATCACCAGGTCGCCCTTGTCGGACTGGCTGATGTAACCGTGCACGGCGTTGGACATGATCACGCTGTCGATAATCGGCTTGATCGGCTCGGACACCAGCGCTTGCAGCGGGTGGGATTCGATCGGCAGACGGAAACCGGCGAGTTTGGCCATGTGCCCGGAGTTACCGGCGGTGACCACGCCGACGCGCTTGGCGCCGATGAAGCCCTTGTTGGTTTCAACACCGATGCACACGCCGTTTTCCTTGCGGAAACCGATCACTTCGGTCTGCTGGATCAGATCCACGCCCAAGGCGTCGGCGGCACGGGCAAAGCCCCACGCCACGGCATCGTGACGGGCCACGCCGCCGCGACGCTGAACGGTTGCGCCCATCACCGGGTAGCGGGTGTTTTTCGAGCAATCGAGGTACGGAATTTCGTCCGCGACCTGCTTGGCGTTGAGCAGTTCGCCGTCGACGCCGTTGAGGCGGTTGGCGCTGACCCGACGCTCGGAATCACGGATGTCCTGCAGGGTGTGGCACAGGTTGTAGACGCCGCGCTGGGAGAACATCACGTTGTAGTTCAGGTCCTGAGACAGGCCTTCCCACAGTTTCATCGCGTGTTCGTACAGGTGCGCCGATTCGTCCCACAGGTAGTTGGAGCGAACGATGGTGGTGTTGCGCGCGGTGTTACCGCCGCCCAGCCAGCCCTTCTCGACCACGGCCACGTTGGTGATGCCGTGCTCTTTGGCCAGATAGTAGGCCGTCGCCAGACCGTGCCCGCCGCCGCCGACGATGACCACGTCATAGACCTTTTTCGGGGTCGGCGTGCGCCACATGCGCTGCCAGTTTTCGTGGTGGCTGAGGGAGTGTTTGAAGAGGCCGAAGCCCGAATAGCGTTGCATAGTCATGTACTCCAGAACGCTCAGCGATAAACCGGGAAGTCAGCGCACAGGGCCGAAACCTGCTGGGCGACGTTGGCCTCGACATCGGCATCGCCAAGGTTGTCGAGGATGTCGCAGATCCAGCCGGCCAGCGTCACGCACTGGGTCACCTTGAAGCCGCGGGTGGTCACCGCCGGGGTGCCGATGCGCAGGCCGGAGGTCACGAACGGCGACTGCGGGTCGTTCGGTACGGCGTTCTTGTTGACGGTGATGTGAGCGCGACCGAGGGCGGCGTCTGCGTCCTTACCGGTGAGGCCCTGGCGGATCAGGCTGACCAGGAACAGATGGTTGTCGGTGCCGCCGGACACTACATCGTAGCCACGTTTGATAAATACGCTCGCCATCGCCTGGGCGTTGTCGATCACTTGTTGCTGATAGGCCTTGAAGCCAGGCTCCAGCGCTTCCTTGAAGCACACGGCCTTGCCGGCGATGACGTGCATCAGCGGGCCGCCCTGGGCGCCGGGGAATACCGCGGCGTTGAGCTTCTTCTCGATTTCTTCGTTGGACTTGGCCAGGATCAGGCCGCCACGCGGACCGCGCAGGGTCTTGTGGGTGGTGGTGGTGACCACGTCGGCGTACGGCAGCGGGTTCGGGTACAGACCGGCAGCCACCAGACCGGCGACGTGGGCCATATCGACGAACAGCAGCGCACCGACCTTGTCAGCGATCTGACGGAAGCGCGGGAAGTCGAGGGTTTTCGAGTAGGCCGAGAAACCGGCGACGATCATTTTCGGTTTGCACTCGACAGCCAGACGCTCGACTTCGTCGTAATCGATCAGGCCGGTCTTGGTGTCGATGCCGTACTGCACGGCGTTGTACAGCTTGCCCGAGGACGAAACCTTGGCGCCGTGGGTCAGGTGACCACCGTGGGCCAGGCTCATGCCGAGGATGGTGTCGCCTGCTTGCAACAGGGCCAGGTACACGGCGCTGTTGGCCGAGGAACCGGAGTGCGGCTGGACGTTGGCGTAATCGGCGCCGAACAGCTGCTTGGCACGTTCGATGGCCAGGGCTTCGACCTTGTCGACGTGCTCGCAGCCACCGTAGTAGCGCTTGCCCGGATAGCCTTCGGCGTATTTGTTGGTCAGGCCGCTGCCTTGCGCTTCCATGACGCGCTTGCTGGTGTAGTTCTCCGACGCGATCAGCTCGATGTGATCTTCCTGACGTTGCTCCTCGGCATTCATCGCCGCCAGCAGTGCATCGTCGTAACCCTGGATCTGGTCTTGCTTGCTGAACATCGCGTCTCTCCCAGCGGCATCTGTGCGCCATTCGTCTCGGTAAGGCACGGCGTTCAGCCAGTGCCCTTTGATGCGATGGTATGGCCGGCGCAGGGAGGTCAAATGCCTACGGACGCCACGCAAAGGTGCGTTTACGACATGGCGTGAAAAGCCCTCGCCAGACTCCATCTCGAAAACACTGGAGAACCCTGTGGGAGCGGGCTTGCCCGCGAAGAGGGAGTGTCAGTCGACATCATTGCTGTCTGACCCGGCGCATTCACGGGCAAGCCCACTCCCACAGGGTTATAGGCAAGCCGTGCGTATTGCGACCAACAGGAGGAAATGTACGGGATAAAGGGCATACGCCCAGCGCCTCATCGGGGGCGGCTGAAGATGTCGCGCATGTCGCAACAGGAACATTCCGAGCAGTGGCGCCATCAGGCAGGTCGCAATCCCGAGGATGGCTACCAAGTTGCCAAACTGCGCGGATTCGAAGAGCACCCGCCATTGATTCGCCGCCAGACACAGCAGTCCCGGCAGCAGGCTGAAATACCAGGGCCGACGAAACACCAGCAACATCGCCAGTGGCAGCAGGACGCCGAACAGACCGAACATCAGTCGCTCCGGGAACAGCGCTGCCATCAGTAATGCGCTGATGGCCAGCAGTCGTGAAATCAGCGCTGGATCCTGCCAGCCCCGCGCCACCAGCAAGCCCAGCGCCAGCGTGGGCATCACATTCAAGGTGTCGGGTTCGGGAATGTACAAACGGTAGGGAATTTCACTCACAGCGCTGAACAGCAGCAACCAGCCCAGATAGCGCCATTCGGTCTTGCGCGCGCCGTCCCGCGCCAGATTCGCCGCCATCGCCAGGCAGAACCACGGGAACGCCAGCCGTCCCGGCACATACAGCCAATCGGCGCTGATCCCGACATATCGCAGGTGATCGAGCAGCATGCTCAGCAGCGCCAGCCACTTGAGCAGATCGAGTGCGCCGTCGCGCCGGCTCAGGTGCATAATCGGCTCGCATCCTTGTAAAGTTCTGACAGCGACATCCCGTGTGCTCCCCGGATGATCTTCGGTACAGTGCGCACCATCATTGACCCCACGAAGCGCCACAAGCGCCTCGATCACGGAAGCCGGCCATGACCGACAAGAGCCAACAATTCGCCAGCGACAACTACTCCGGTATCTGCCCCGAAGCCTGGGCTGCCATGGAACAGGCCAACCACGGCCACCAGCGCGCCTATGGCGACGATGAGTGGACAGCACGCGCCTCCGATTATTTCCGCAAGCTGTTCGAAACCGACTGCGAAGTGTTCTTCGCCTTCAACGGCACAGCCGCCAACTCCCTCGCCCTGTCGTCGCTCTGCCAGAGTTACCACAGCGTGATCTGCTCTGAAACCGCCCACGTCGAAACCGACGAATGCGGCGCACCGGAATTCTTCTCCAACGGTTCGAAACTGCTGATCGCCGGTACTGAAAACGGCAAGATCACCCCGGCCTCGATCCGCGAAGTCGCGCTCAAGCGCCAGGATATCCACTACCCGAAACCGCGCGTCGTGACCCTGACCCAGGCCACCGAAGTCGGCAGCGTCTACACCCCGGAAGAAGTCCGCGCGATCAGCGACACCTGCAAGGAACTGGGCCTGAACCTGCACATGGACGGCGCGCGCTTCTCCAACGCCTGCGCATTCCTCGGCTGCTCGCCAGCGGATCTGACCTGGAAGGCCGGCGTCGACGTGCTGTGCTTTGGCGGCACGAAAAACGGCATGGCGGTGGGTGAAGCGATCCTGTTCTTCAACCACAAACTGGCCGAAGACTTCGACTACCGCTGCAAACAGGCCGGGCAACTGGCCTCGAAGATGCGCTTCCTGTCGGCCCCGTGGGTCGGCATCCTGGAAAACGACGCCTGGCTCAAGTACGCCCGCCACGCCAATCACTGCGCGCAACTGCTGGCCGAACTGGTCAGCGACATCCCGGGTGTGGAACTGATGTTCCCGGTCCAGGCCAACGGCGTGTTCCTGCAACTCTCGGAACCGGCCATCGCCGCCCTGACCGCGCGCGGCTGGCGCTTCTACACCTTCATCGGCAAGGGCGGCGCGCGCTTCATGTGCTCGTGGGACACCGAAGAAGAACGCGTCCGCGAACTGGCCCGCGACATCCGCGAAGTCATGTCGGCCTGATCTCCTCCCCGTGGCGCGGGAGCCTGCTCCCGCGCCACAGCTCTCCCCCCTCCCGTTTCAGCTCCATCGTCTACATTGTTTGTCGAGCCATCGCTCACATAACAATAAGCAGGAGCTTGCGCATGTCGCTAAAAGGCAAAACCTTGTTCATCACTGGCGCCAGCCGTGGCATCGGGCGCGAGATTGCGCTGCGGGCTGCACAGGACGGGGCCAATATCGTGATCGCGGCCAAGAGCGCCGAGCCGCACGCCAAGTTGCCTGGCACCATCCACAGCGTCGCCGCTGAAGTCGAAGCGGCCGGCGGCAAGGCCCTGGCGCTGCAACTGGATGTGCGTGATGAAGACGCGGTGCGTCAGGCGCTGGCCCAGGCCAATGAACATTTCGGTGGGATCGATGCGCTGGTGAACAACGCCGGAGCGATCAAGTTGACCGGTGTGCAACACATCGAGCTCAAGCGTTTCGACCTGATGCACCAGATCAATACCCGTGCGGTGTTGCTGTGCAGCCAGGCGGCCCTGCCCTATCTGAAGAAGTCCGCCGGGCACATTCTCAACCTGTCACCGCCGCTGAACATGGCCAGCAAATGGTTCGCCCAATACAGCCCCTACACCGTAACCAAGTACGGCATGAGCATGCTGACGGTGGGCATGAGCGAGGAGTTCGCCAACTACGGGATCAGCGTCAATTCGCTGTGGCCGCAGACCATGATCGCCACGGCGGCGATCGAGTTTCAGTTGGGCAATCGCGAGTCGTTCAAGCATGCACGCACGCCGCAGATCATGGCGGACGCGGCGCATGTGATTCTGGGCAGCAGCGGACGACGGATTACCGGGCGGTTGTTGATTGATGAGGAGATTTTGCGGGAAAGCGGCGTGACGGAGTTTGATCATTACCGCTTTGATCGGGGGAGTGATGCGAAGTTGATGACAGACCTGTTTATCGACTGAGCATTTTCAGAAACGCCCTACGCCAGGACCTACATAAACCAAACAGGCCTCGCCATAGACTGCCGACTCCATTTTCGAGGAGTGCAGACTATGGCGAACCCTGCCTACATAACCATTACCGGCAAGACTCAAGGCCTTATTTCAGCGGGGTGTTCGACCCCGGAATCGGTCGGCAACAAATACCAGAAGGCCCATACCGATGAAATCATGGTGTTCGCCTTGAGCCATGAAATGCGCCGCGACAACAACCTCGGCAAAGCCGTCCACCAGCCGGTCATCATCACCAAAGCGGTCGACAAATCCTCCCCATTGCTGGCTCAGGCGCATTCGAACAGCGAAGAACTGGACTGCACGATCAGCCTCTACCGCACTTCGCCCCAGGGGCAGCAGGAAAAATTCTATTCGATCACCCTCGACGGGGCGGTTCTCGCTGAACTGTCGCAGGATGTGCCCCACGTGATCCTGCAAAACGATGCCCAGCCCCAAGAACAACTGGCCATTCGTTACCGCAGCATCAGTTGGGTACACCACATTGCAGGCACTACTGGCTATACCTCATGGGGCGAAGAGGGTTGAGTTCACGGCAGCATGATCTGTGCGATGTGCAGGACGCCGCCGGCAACCTGCTTGGACAGGCACTGACCATCGGAAACCGTCATCTGGCATATGGCATTGCACGTGTGCAATTTCATCAACAAGTCGCGTACTTCGCCAAGCGAATTACCGAGGAGGTAGCGGACGGACGCCTGACGCCGCAGCAAGGGATCAATGCGCTTGCGCAGGAACAACGAAACCTGTTGAACCAGTCCCGGGTCCTGCAGCAAAACAGACACGGCACGCTCACCGGCGCGGCCAGGACACCACACTTGTCGATGCTTCCACAGGCCGCAGCGAACCCCGATCCGCAACGTTTACTGCGGGCCGTTCGCCAGCAGAATCTGAGAGTGACACGCCTGAACTCCGCCCCGCGCTCTTCTGCGCATCCGGTCAACGACTTTCGATTTTTCCCCCGCGAACACTGGCCCCAGGAATTGCCGGTACCTGAGGAGCCAGGGTTCTACATCGTGCCGAAGAGTCTGTCCGCCGAGAAACTGCAGGCGCAACTGTTTCCGTCGCCCAACTCGAATGTCATCGCCAAATTCAAAAGCCTCAATCCGCTGGAAGCCATGGTGAAAGCAGGATCGTTGATTGTTCTGAGTGATCCGGACAATCAGCAATGCACCTATGAAGAATCACTGCTGATGGAAACCGCGCACATCGTCAGCATGGCGCTGGCGCCGCTGACGCTGGAAGAGGCTGACTTCATGGCGCAACACCACGGCGTTATTCAGAGTGCACTTTCAGTTGAGTCAAAAGTGATAGGCGTCACCACGGCCATGGCGGCCAATTATCTGGATGGAATAAAAAACACGCTTAAGGAAATCGAAAACTTGCATACCAAAACCCTCGGTGCGAATGGCAGCCTGAACTCCAAAGCGTTTAAAAAACAACGTACACAGCTGCTTAAAAAGCTGGATAGCCGACTCACCGACTTCACCAAAATAACCATTGGCCTGCCTGATCACCCGAACCTCAAAGCAGCCCTCGGCATTGATCATCCGCACCTGGTGCATCGATGGAGAAAGGCTGGCGGCATCGGCCAGAACCCGGGATATGCCACTCATATTCAGGCCGTCACCAAGGCATCACAATACGTCAAATATGGAGGTTGGATTGGCACCGCTGTGGGAGGTAGCGCATCGGCGGTGAAGGTTCAGGATGTTTGCGCAAATGGCAGCATCGAAGCGTGTGAAAAGGTGAAGTTCACGGAGACCGGAAGCTTTTTGGGTGGGGTGGGTGGCGGAATGATTGCCGGCGCGCTCGTGAGCTTAACGGCCTCAACGATCTGCGTAGGAGTTGGCCTCCCGACTGGCGGGCTCGGTACTGCCCTTTGTGCTGCTCTATTGGCAGGAGTCGGAAATTACGCCGGCGGGACTTTGGGCGAAAAAGGCGGCGAGCAGGTCGCGGAGAAAGTATACGAGGCTGCTAAATGATTCTTTGCATTACAGAGAAAATATTGTTGTTGATCGGCATTGTAGATTTCATCGGTATATTTACGCTAATAGGCGTGATGTTGTATGTCGCCAAAACAGAAACCGAAACTATATTAAGCCACCTAACAAACAGTTCAATTTCGAGCAAAATAACAATGCTTTGGCACGGAGGACCTTGGGGCAGAATTTACATGATGGGAGAAGTGTTCGCCATCATGAGAAGCCCTGCGATTTATATTCATACCGGAAAGCTTTGCGCGAAAGACTTTGAAAACTTCCCACGAAAACTTAGAAAAAAATTAATCACCTTATACAGACTCGTTTTCATTTGTTACGCAATCATGATGTGCTTG
This sequence comes from Pseudomonas fitomaticsae, assembly GCF_021018765.1. Lineage (GTDB taxonomy): Bacteria > Pseudomonadota > Gammaproteobacteria > Pseudomonadales > Pseudomonadaceae > Aquipseudomonas > Aquipseudomonas fitomaticsae. Next base: position 6,164,102 of record NZ_CP075567.1, read on the forward strand.
GGATTAGTCGCATATATAGAAGATATGCAAGACATTGCAATAAACCCAATAGTGATTATGACAATAGTGAGCTTCATAGGCCTGTTATTAGTAAATGGAATTTTGCTTTATGTCGCCAAAAGAAGACTAGAAATAATCCTTACCAACCTTAAACACAGCTCGATCACCTCGTCTCTGTTCATGCTATGGCAAGCGGGCTTGGGGGGGCGAATTTATATGTTGGGAGAGATTTTTGGCATCCTAAAAAACCCTTCACGGTATATTTCCCAAGGCAAAGTAAGCGCAAGAGACGTTAAGAATTTCCCACCGAAACTCAAACGCGACTTGCTTAAACTGAATAAATACCAGCAAATATTTGGCTTTACGTTCGTGGGCTTTGCCTTGCTCGCCATGTCCGGACTGATTTGAAATCGCATTTTCCAGGCGATTTCCTCAAAAAGGAGATCGCCCTACGTGCAAACCTACTTAAAACTCGATCCGAACATCCCCCTTCGGCACACTGCAGCAAGAAAGAATGTACCCCTCCGCCTCGTCGTCTTCGGTGATCCCGCCGTTGTGATCCATCTCCACCTCGCCGCCGAGCTTGAGCACCTTGCATGTCCCGCAGATCCCCATGCCGCAGGCTTTCGGGATCATCAGGCCGACCTTCGCAGCCGCCGCATGCACGGTCTCGCCGGGGGCCACGCGGATGCTCTTGTCCGACGAGGTGAATTCCACCAGGTGCAGATCCGCCGCCGGGACTTCCGGTGCTTCCGCTGCCTGTTCCGCCTGCTCCACCGCATCCGCGCGGGCTTCCGGTGGCGTGGCGCCGAAGGATTCCTCGTGGTAACGCTTCATGTCGTAGCCGGCGTTTTCCAGCAGGCGCTTGACCGCGGTCATGTACGGCGTCGGGCCGCAGCAGAAGACTTCGCGCTCGAGGAAGTCCGGCACCATCAGTTCCAGCATTTTGTGGTTGAGGTAGCCGCGATAACCGGCCCACGGCTCACCCAGCCCATGCTTTTCACAGATCAGGTGCAGGCTGAAGTTGTCGATCCGCGACGCCATGTGTTCCAGCTCGCGGTGGTAAATGATGTCTTTCGGCGAGCGGGCGCTGTGGATGAACGTCATGTCGACGTTGCCGTTGGTGTCGTAGAACCAGCGCGCCATGGACATCACCGGGGTGATGCCGACACCGCCGCTGAGGTACAGCACTTTCGGGCTCGGGAAGTCGATGGCGTTGAACAGCCCGACCGGGCCGTGCACCGCCAGCTCCTGACCTTCATGCAGGGTGTCGTGCAGCCAGTTGGACACCTTGCCCCCCGGCACCCGCTTGATGGTCACCGAAAAGCTGTACGGCACCGACGGCGAGCTGGAGATGGTGTACGAACGCATGATCGGCTGGCCTTCGATCTCCAGCTCCAGGGTCACGAATTGCCCGGGCTTGAAGAAGAACAGGATCGGCTGGTCGGCCATGAAACAGAAGGTGCGCACATCCCAGGTTTCCTGGATGACTTTGACGCAACGGACGATGTGTCGGCCATTGGCCCAGGTCTGGGTGGTGACCGGATTCAGGAAGCTGTTGGACATGCTGTTCTCCACGGCCGACTGTCGGCCTTCATGTGGCGATTCTGCGTATAGCGAGAACGCCCCGTTTACCTATCCGCGACATTGACATACTTATCGCGACCAGCCCCCAACCACCGGGGGTTGCGCGTCGGGAACAGATTGCACCATGTCGCCCATGGATAAGGTTCCGGGCAGCGGCGGCCCCACACTCGCCCCCAACACAGACAGATTCTTTACACCTTGCGCTGCAACCCTGATCAGCCACTTTCGCGGCCACGCAGATGGCCTTGAGGATTACATCGATGGACACCGCAAAAATCAGCCTGGGCGACCCGCTGGAACCCGCACGCAAGGCCACCGCACAAATGCTGCAGGAGCGCGAGCGCACCTATTCGCTGCCGCAACCGTTCTACAGTGACGAGCGCCTGTTCGATATCGACATGCAGGAGATCTTCCAGAAAGAGTGGTTGATCGCCGGCATGACCTGCGAAATCCCGGCCAAGGGCAACTACATCACGCTGCAGATCGGCAAGAACCCGATCATCGTCATTCGCGGCGCCGAAGGCGTAGTGCACGCATTCCACAACGTCTGCCGTCACCGTGGCTCGCGCCTGTGCACCAGCGACAAAGGCAAGGTTGCCAAATTGGTCTGCCACTACCACCAGTGGACTTATGAGCTGGACGGTCGCCTGCTGTTCGCCGGCACCGAGATGGGTGCCGACTTCGACATGAAGCAGTACGGCCTCAAACCGGTGAACGTGAAGACTGCCGGCGGCTACATCTTCATCAGCCTGGCGGAGAACCCGCCGGCCATCGATGACTTCCTGTCGACGCTGAACCACTACATGGAACCGTACGACATGGAGAACACCAAGGTGGCGATTACCACCACCTTGATGGAGAAGGCCAACTGGAAACTGGTGCTGGAAAACAACCGCGAGTGCTACCACTGCAACGGTTCGCATCCGGAACTGCTGAAAACCCTGCTGGAATGGGACGACGTCACCGACCCGCGCGCCGATCAGGCGTTCAAGGATCACGTCGCCGCCTCCGCTGCCGCGTGGGAAGCCGAAAAGATCCCTTACGCCCACGCCAGTTTCGGCCTGCGCAACCGCATCGTGCGCATGCCGCTGCTCAAGGGCACCGTGTCGATGACCATGGACGGCAAACAGGGCTGCGCCAAGCTGATGGGCCGGATCAAGAACCCGGACCTGGGCTCGATGCGTATCCTGCACCTGCCGCACTCGTGGAACCACTGCATGGGCGACCACATCATCGTGTTCACCGTGTGGCCGATCAGCGCCCAGGAAACCATGGTCACCACCAAGTGGCTGGTGCACAAGGATGCCGTCGAAGGCGTGGACTACGACGTCGAACGCATGCGCCAGGTGTGGGACGCGACCAACGATCAGGACCGTCGCCTGGCCGAAGAGAACCAGCGCGGGATCAACTCCACGGCGTACCAGCCGGGCCCGTACTCCAAAACCTATGAGTTCGGCGTGGTCAACTTCGTGGACTGGTACAGCGAGCGGATGCTGAGCAACCTCGGGGCCGAGCCTGCTCCGTACCTCAAAGGGGTTCCAGTCCAAGGCTAAAAAGCATCGCTGGCAAGCCAGCTCCCACAGTGGTCGATGGTGTTCACAAAATCCGTGTTCACCGCAGAATCCTGTGGGAGCTGGCTTGCCAGCGATGGCGTCAGAACAGTCACCACATTACTTGGATGACCACCTCACCGATCCATCCTCCCCAATGAACTCCTCGAAAATCTCTTCCCCCACCAACCTGATCTTCGCGTAGCCATTCAACACCCGCAGCGGATAGTCCGGATCGTTCGCATCCTTCGTCTCCGAAAACAGCACCCGCGAACGCCCGTTCAGCTCGCTGGTGGTGCCATAGGGAATCGCCCCGTGGCCGGCGCATCGTGCATGCAGTCCGCCCTGGGTCGCATAGACGATGCCGTTGTGCAAATGGCCCCAATACCAGTAATCCGGCTCACGCCCCAGCGCATCACACACCGGTTGATACAGCGCGGTCTTGTTGTGCCCGGTGATGTCGAAGCCCTGATGGTGGCTGAGCACCATGAGTTTCTTGCGTTTCGGCAGACCCTTCATCCACTCGATCTGCGGTTTGTTCAGGGTGCCGTCCATGTACAGGTTCATGACGTCCGAGGCGTACGCTGTGTCCAGCCCGACAATCAGCCAGTCGTCGTTGATCAGGGCAAAGTAGCTGGTGCCCTGCTGCCCCGGAAAACGCGCGGCCAGTTCCTTGAAATAACCGTGGGCGCCGCTGTACATCTCGTGGTTGGAATTGAGGGTGAACGAACCGTGGGTGCCCATCGGCCAGCCGGCCATGTCGGTGTCTTCCTGGGAGTGGGTACCCGCGTAATAAACATCCCCCAGGTGAATGGTGAAATCGGCATTGGCCAGTTGCATCTGGTTGGCCACTGACACCGCCGGCGCATGGCTGTTGAACGGCCCGGTGCCCCAGTCGCCGGCAATCGCCAGCGTCACTTCGCGCTCCATTTTCACCAGCGCCGGATCGGTGCCGAAGGTCGCGTGATGGCGCAGGTTCTCGATCCACTTGAGCAGCGCCTCGCTCCACAGCAGATCCAGCAGCTCCCACTTGCGACAGCCCAGCAGCGTGCCGTCCTTGAGCACCTTGGTTTGCAGTTGATCGGGCGATTGCGGCAGCGGTGTCGCGTTGCCGATGCGCAGGATCGACAGGCCGTGGGACAACTCCCACGGCACGGCCGGTTCGTCGTCCGGCAGCTCGCCGTGCTTGAGCACGTATTGCGCCTGATCGTGACCGCGCTGGAGCAACTTGATGATGGCCTCGAATTCCTTGGGTTCGAGTTCGCTGATGAGCTTCATCCAGGCCATTTCGATGCGCGTGAACAAGCCGTGCAGGCGCACCTTGACCTTGTCGTATTCGTGTTTCAGATGACCGACCGCTGACATGACGTAATCCTCTATCCGTAAGGGTTCACAGGGTTTTCATGAATTCGATCAGCGCACGCTTGTCGTCGTCCGACAGCGTCGTGCCGTACAGGTGACCGCTGTTGTGGTTGCCTTCCAGGCGCGTGTCGTAGGTGAAGTCCGCCGAGGCTTTGGCCTGGGCGCCACTGGTCACGAAGCCGACGTTGACCGGGTCGTAGACATCGGAGCCGGTGATGAACACCTGCGGACGTTTTTCCGCCGGTTGCAGCAAGTCCCACAGGGTCGGCACCGAACCGTTGTGCAGGTACGGCGCACGCAGCCAGATGCCGTCGGTGGGCGTGTTGCTGTAGCTCTGGGTCTTGCGATAGGCGCCGAAATCGAACGGCGGTTTCTTGAAGGTGTGGAACGCCGCCACCAGCCCGGTGGTGAACGAGTTCAGCCGGTGCGGATCGGTGCCGAGCTGGTCGATGTTGGTGGTGACTTGCCCGGTGTCGACGCGACCGAAATCGTGACAACCCGCGCAGTTAGCCTCCCACACCGGTTTGCCCTGAGCGACCTTGGCCTGATCCAGTGCCCACGGCCAGGCCGGCGCCTTGTGCCCGAGCAGCCAGTTGGTCACCCGGTTGAAACTCGGCGGCAGCACCGATTCCGGCGTCGCCCCCACAGCCATCGCGGCGGCGTAGTTGCGCTCGTGGATCTTGTTGTTATTGCCGTCCCAGTGCAGGTACATCGATTCCCGGGGTTTCTGGTTCCACACTTGCGGCAGGTCGACGGTGCCGATGGTCGAGTCATCCGGGAAGCCGAACACCACCATTTTCGTCGGGTTGAAGGTGTCGGTACGCCCCGGTCCCTGTTGCGGCCGCAGCTTCTGCCAGGCGTAGGCCTGCTTCTGTTTGAGCAGCGCGGTCTTGGCCATCGGGATGATCAGGTAACGGTTGTAGAGCTTTTCGAAAAAGCCGAGCTGGAATTTGCTGTTGATCGCCGCCATCACCGCGTCAGTGGTGAATTTCGGATCGCTGGCGCAATCGTAGGCGAACCACTGGAAGGCTTGCAGTTGCAGGGTGTTGGCCGGGGCGCTCGGAACATTGACCGCGACGTCGCTGGCATTCGCCCGGTAGGAACCGGTGTGGCACAGCGCGCAATTCGGCTCGACGGTCGGGTAACCGATCTGCCGCTTGGCCATGCCGATCGGCAGGTCCTTGCCGTTCTCGAACAGGAAACCGAAGACTTCCCAGCCTCCGGGTTTCGGCAGTTTTTCCGGGCACATCTGCGGCAGCACGGAGAACAGGTAATACGGAATCCGCGCTTCGATACCCAGACCAATCGCGGCGTATTTGTAGTGATCTTCGTCGGAGGCGTAATCCTGCTCCGGCACCACGCGCAGCATCTGATACCAGGTCTGGTAACCGATGAACGCCAGCAGCGCCACCACGACCAGGGTGCCGACCTTGAATGCGTGACTCTGCCACTGCCGCGCCCACGCTGCGCGCCATTCGCGCCAGCCGTCACAGAGCAGCGCAAGTGGTCGGTTTTCAGGGGTGGTGCCGAGGTACAGCAGGATGCCGAGGATCAGGAAAAAGCTCAGGTCGCCCATCAGCATCGGCACGAACACCGAGCCTTGGCTGCTGGTGTTGATCAGGTAGATCCAGAACGCCACGGCGATCAGCCGCGTCAGCACGCACAGCCAGGAATGCACCACATAGCGCGGCGCGTTGAAGCCCGACGGCATGTAGAACACGCTGATGCCCACCAGCAGCATCCCGGCGTTTTCCAGCCACGGGTCAGAGAGTTGCGGCGGCAGGCCGACCACCGATGTCAGTAACCCCGGCGCGAACAGCGCCGGGATCGCGAACACCATGTTCATCGCAATGCCGAGCCAGATGAAGCGTTGAAACCAGCGGATGTAGCTGTCCATGTCATCCATTTCCTTGTGCAAACCCGAGAGATGTATTGCCTGACCTACCGCCTTCGCGAGCAAGCCCGCTCCCACATTGGACTGGGGTGTCTGCTGATTTTGTGTCTGGCACAAAACCTGTGGGAGCGGGCTTGCCCGCGAAGCGGACGACTCGGTCTGAGATCAACCGAGGGCCGTTTTCTCCAGGTGTTCAAGGATGATCGGATACACATCGACCACCGCGTTCTTGCCGAACATGCAATCGATGTGGCCGTAGCCCGGCACCACATGCCGGCTGTAGCGTTCCGGCCCGTGCTTCTCGCAAACCCGCTGATAGGTCTTGAGCGTGCTTTCCGGCAGATAACACTGGTTATCGGCGCCGCTGATGAAGCAAATCGGCATGGTCAGCCGATCAAAGTGCGGCATGTACACGTCGTGCCCTTTGAAATCCACCAGATGCCCTTTGCGCACGATCAGCGCCAAGTGCTCGAAGGTCTCGATGTTCGACTCGCCGAACAGCTCGTGCAGGTTGTCGTGAAGGGTCTCGTTGAGGGTGTCGTGGCGGTACAGCGAGGCATACATGAAGGTGATGCGGTGGCACACCGGGTTGGTGCAATAGCCCTGGGCTTCGATCCGTGCGTAGCCGTTGAGAGCCTTGTCGTAGAGGCGGTTAAACCAGTTCTCCTTGCTGTCGGCGTAGGCAGTCATCGATTTGATGCCGATCGCGTCAAGCATTCCCGGCAAGTGCAGACCGGCCTTCAACCCCGTTGCCGTCGCGACCACCGTGTCGGCGGCAATCTGCGAGCAGACCACCGAACGCACGCCCTGCAAACCGGCGAGCAGCGACATGAAGAAGGTCGTGGCACCGTAACAATGAACCACGCATTGCACGTCCTTGGCTTGGGTTTCCTGTTGGATCTGTGCAATGGCGGCCTTGAAGTCGTACTGGGCGATCTGGTCGCCGTTCCATTCCTTCTTGCTCGCCGGCAGCAGGATGCTCACCCGGAAATCCAGCAGCCACACGTCGTAGTCGTGCTTGCAGAGAAACTCCAGCAGGTTGGTCTGGATCGTATCGGTCGAGAAGATATTCGAGCCCACACCCAGACCATGCACCAGCATCACCGGGCCTTTGCTGCCGGCCTGATAGCGGGTCAGGCGCAACTGCACGCCGTCTTCGGTGGAGAAAAAATGCACGGCCGGCGTCGGCGCATCCAGTGGCCGTTTCAGCCGTGGCGGCGCGTCGGGGTTGAAGTATTTGTCACCGGCAAACACCCCGCCATAACTCTCCCAGAGAATCCCGGCGAAGAACTTGCCGAACCGCGCCAGCCCTTCGATGCGCTCACGCTCGTTGCGCGCATTGAGGACTTTCATGGTGGTCATCTGTTTGGCGAAGTCGGTCGGTTTGATGTGCATAACACCGGAGCCGATCACCTCGCCGGTCTTGTCCGGCCCGCGATACAGCGTCACATAGAGGGTGCTGGTGTCGTGCCAGATATTCAGCACGCCGTTGTCTTCCGGCACGGTCTTGAAGGCGCTGAAGAAATAGTCGTGGCCGTCCTCGGCGGTCAGCTTCATGTCGTACTTCATGTGGCGCGTATCGACCTGCTGCTCGAACTGCTCGAACAGGTTGAACACACCGTTACTGGCGGTCAGCGGTTCCGGCGACAGCGCCGGGGCGATCACCGTGCCGACGATGGTCGCGGCGTGTTCCGGTTCCTTGATCATCCGGTTGAGGTCGTTGGCGGTGATGGTCAGGGTGAAGTCGATCGGTGAGTTGTCCGCCTCGCCGCGTTTGGCGGCGGCTTCATAGACTTTGAGGTCGGTGCTTTGCGCGGCGGTGAAAGCGCGGGAGAAGTAGCCCTTCATGGTTTCGGTGAACTGCACGCCGAGGGTTGGCGGCGCGGTCTGTTTGCGCGGCGCCGACGGCAGCGTGTAGTCGATCGTCCAGCCCCGATCGGCGGCCAGCAGGCCCATGTTGCGCTCGCTCACGGCTGAGATGGTCAGCAGCGGGTTGACCGCCAGTGACGTCGGAATCACCGCACCGTCGGTCACGTACAGGTTGGCGTAGACATCGGTGCCACTGGCGCCGCTGAACACCTGGCCCTTGTGGTTGACCACACCCTGCGCGGCGTCTTCGCCCATCACGCAACCGCCCAGCGGATGCACCGAGACGATGCTGTGCTTGAGCAGCTTGGTCCAGATCGGATTCTCGACCCAGATCCCGCCCAGGGCCTTGGTGCTCTGGTACAGCCGTTCGTTGCCGATCTTGAAGTTTTCCTGCTCGCCGACGCCCGGCCAGTCGATGCGCAGTTGATCCTTGTTGTCGAGGACCATGCGTCCCTGGCCGCTGTCGTGGCTCATGATCAGGTAGGTCTGCATGTTGTGCAGCGCGCCGTGATAAGGGCCGCGCAGGAAGCTTTCGGCTTCGCGCTCCTTGTACTTGACCTTGCCGCTGAAGCTGTCGTCGGTGGGCTTGCCGATCATCTCGGCGAACCCGGCCATCGCCGGCACCATCGGCCGGCCGAGTGCGCCGGGGATCGAACCTTCCTCGATGACCATGCGACTGCTGCGGTCACCCTCGGTGCGCATGTCGATGATCGAAGTGATGCACGGGCCGACCGGTTGCATTTCCTTGGCCGAGTGCGCGCCGAAACCGATGCCGTTGATGGTCTGCTCGCAGTTATGGCCGAAGCCGAGGATGTCGCCGTTGCCGCTCATGTTCTCGCCGAGCTGGCCGGACATCACCAGGCCTTTGTCCCGCGAGCGCAGCAGAATCTCGGTGGAACCGAGGGTGCCGGCGGACACCACGACGATGTCGGCTTTCACGAACAGCGTCGGTGCGTCGAATTTCTCGCGGCCGCTGTCGAGATACTGGAAGTGCACGATCCAGCCGTTGCCGTCGCGCTCCAGATGCCGCACCTGGGCCTGGCAGAAAATTTCCGCGCCGTGATTGGTGGCGTCCGGCAGGTAGTTCATCAGTGTGGTGTTCTTGGCCTTGTTGTTACAGCCCGAAACACAGTCGCCGCAGTGGTTGCACGGCAGTTGCTCGACGCCGACGTGATTGAGGTTGTTCGGCAGTTTGTCGAAGGTCACGTTGATCGGCGGCTTGTAGAAGTGCGCGCCCTGCTTGAGGAAGTCTGCGGATTTTTTGTTGGCATCGAGTTTCGGCAGGTTCGGCGCGGTGCTCGGGTAGGGATTGGGTTTGAGCATCTCCCGGGCCTTGGCGTAGCCCGCCTTGAGCAAACCGTCGCGGTCCTCACGCACCGCCAATGGCCAGCGCGGGTCCTGGAACACATCGGGCGTCGGCTCCAGGGAAACGTTGGCATTGATCAGCGACGTGCCGCCGAGGCCGCAACCGACCACCACGTTCTGCTGCGCGTTGACGTGCAGGTCGAACAACCCGGTGCGCGAACCGATGTGGCCGTCCGGGTCGTGCACCTGCAACTCTTCGGTCGCGGCGATCATGGTGTTGGGGTATTCGCCGGGCTGGATCTCCCGGCCGCGTTCCAGCAGACAGACCTTTTTACCGGCCCGGGACAGGCGCGACGCGGCAATGCCGCCGCCATACCCGGAGCCGATGACGATCACGTCGTAGTGTTCCTTGATTTCGCTGATAGGCGTTGCGATCCGTGTCATGAGGTGGTTCCTCTCTCAGGCAGATGGGGCAACTCTGCGGTTGCCTGCAATCAATGGGCGAACGGGCACCTGGCCTCCGGGAGATCCCGACGGCAGTACGACGGTTTGGGGCAGAAACAGGCGCTACAGACGGGCGTGCTGATTGACGGCACGACGCAACGTGCGCTTTCGCGGCGAAGGTGCCGGCAGCGCGCGGAGCGTGCAGGGACTGAGGGGTAAGCGGTGTGGCTGGGTATCCATCACGCGTTCTCCCTGAACCAGATGTGGATAAGTGACGGCTGTCCTTGTGCCATTGCAGTGAAGACAGGCACCGGATCGAAGTCAAGGCAGCCTCTTAGAACTGTATGAAATCTGATCAATTGCCGTTTGGACTAAGCCCGCCGGGGGTTGCAGGGTTTGGCGAACAAGTTATCCACATAGCCACCCACAGCTAATGGGGACAACTGTGGATGACCTGGAAAAATAATCGGGATTTTGCGAAGAAAAACCGTGACTTATCCAGAAGCAGGGTTTCCATTAGCGATTGATTGTTTTTTGATCAAATCGCTACACGGCACGGATAACTTGGCTTGCAGAGGATGGCGAACACCTTATCCACAGAAGCGCCAACAGAGTTCGGGGGTAACTTGGCAGGTGCTGTGGAAAAGCGCTGGAGGCGTTGATAAATCGGGGTTTGCGTGGGGATTGACGGGTTAAAAGGCTGAATTGAACGTTTTTTGATCAAATCTTTGTAAGCTACGGTTTATATGGCTTGCAGCGGATAGCGAACATCTTATCCACAGAAGCGCCAACAGAGATTGGGGGCAAGTCTGGGAGTTGTTCTGGGGAAAAACTCAGAAAAAACCGCGAGTTAGGCTGGTTGTTTTTTGATCTGGGGGCTGGAGAGCTTGATTGGCGTGGGGTGCAGGGAGGGGCGAACACGTTATCCACAGATCCGCCAACAGGGATTGTGGGTAAAGCACCCTCTCCCGAGGGGAGAGGGTCAGCCAAAAGTTTTCAGCGGACAACACCTTCTTCGATCAGCAGCTTGAGAATGGCTTCAGCACCGGCCTGCGCCGTCACGCCCTTGAGCACCTGCCCTCCACCCCCACTGGCCTTGGCCGTCGCCGCCTTCATCCGGTCAGCCCCGCTCTTCGCCTTGATCACCTTCAACCGCTTTGGCCGAGGCTTGGCCGGTTGCAGGGTCGCCACCGCCAGCAATTCGTCATCCACCACTTCCACGTCCTCAGCCTGGAGAACCCCACGCCGGGCCGGGCCGTAAGCACTTTGCCGAGGCTTGGGCGCGGCGTTATCCACAGTCGCCAGAAACGGCAGGCGCACCTTCAACCGTCGGCGCTGCCCCCGAGGCAACGCTTGCAGCACCAGCGCAGAACCGTCGTTGATCGACTCAACCTGCGCCAACCCCACCACCAGCGGCCAACCCAGCCCTTCGGCCAGCAGGAACGGCAACATCCCCGAGCCCTCGCCGGTTTCCGCCTGGCTACCGGTCAACACCACCTGGGCACCGGCATCACGCAGATAGTCGGTCAACGCCGGCAACGCGTCGGCGCCCGCCGGTTGTTCCAGCACATGCATCTGCGCAAGGCCCATGCCCAGATAGGCGCGCAGCGCCGGTTCGGCGATGTCGCCGGCGTGCAGCACTTGCAGGTTGTCCCCCGCCAGTTGCAGGCCGAGTTCCACCGCGCGGGCGTCCTGATCGGCGCGGCGCGGGCGGCCGGAGGTCGGGTGGGCGCCGATTGAAACCAGACTGATGATCTTTGTGCTCATAACCGTTCCTTAAGCCGCATCGCGCTTGGCTTCGTTGCGGTAAGCCTCTACCGCCGCGATCAAGGCCTGAAGAATTTCCGCGCTTTCGCCGATCACCGACAGGTCGGCACGCTTGATCATGTCGCAACCCGGATCGAGGTTGATCGCCACCACCTTGTCGCAGGCACCGATGCCTTGCAGGTGCTGGATCGCCCCGGAAATCCCCACGGCCACATAAACCCGAGCGGTGACCCAGGTGCCGGACGCGCCGACCTGACGGTCGCGGGCCATGAAGCCATCGTCCACCGCCACCCGCGAAGCGCCTTCGGTGGCGCCGAGGGCCGCGGCGGTCCTGTGGAAAAGCGCCCAGTCCTTGACCCCGTTGCCGCCGGAGAAGATGAACTCGGCCTCGGCCATCGGAATCGCCGCCGGATCCACCGCCACCGCACCCAGATCCTCGATCCGCGACAGGCTGCGCGCGACAGGTGTCGATAACTCCACCGGCAACGCTTCGTGACGGGTTTCGCTGACCGGTTCCGCACATTCGGCAGACGCCAGAATCAAACGCGCCACCGGGCGGGCCAGATCCTGCAGCCCGGCACCGGCGCGGCCGATGCACTCTTGATCCTTGACCTGCCACACCCGTGTCGCCGGGCGCTCGCCCAGCGCAGCAGCAAAGCGCCGACCGAGTTCGCCGCCACCGCTGCGGCTGTCCGGCAGCAGCCAGTGACGCGGGTTGAACTGGTTATCCACAGCCCGCAGGCCCTGGATCCGTTGCTCCGGTGCATAACCGCTGAATTCTTCGCCTTCCAGCACCAGCAAGCGGTCAACGCCCGCCGTGGCGAAAGCGTTTTCCTTGTGCTCGCCGAACACCACGGCCAGCACCGCGCCTTCGCTGCCGGCGAGTTGATGAGCCAGACCGAGCAGGTCACGGTCGTGACTGCTCAAGCGGCCGCCGACCATGTCCGGCACCACGCTGATATAGAACGCCGGGGCCGGCACCTGATGCAGCGGCAGTTGCACTTCGACCGCGGCCGAACGTTTGACCGCCCCGCCCTGCTGGGCGCCGCTGCGGTCGATGCGCTTGATGCCGTTCGGCCCGATGAAACCGATGCCGTGCAGGTTCTTGCGGATGATCCCGTTAGGGCCCATCCAGCTGTGTTGCGCCGGTTGCATGGCCGCGTGCAGCGGGTGCAGGCGGTTGCGTGCGATCCATTCGGCGCGGGGGTCGCGGCGGATAATGTCGCTCATCAGTGGGCCTCCGCAGGTTCACGTTTGGCCGGGGTGGCAGGTTTGTTCGGCGCGGCGTCTTCGAGCAGCGCGTCGGCCACCAGTTCGGCGATGTCCTTGATCAGCGGGCGCGGCTCGACCACGCCTTCGAGCATCGCTGTGCACTGTGGACAACCCACGGCCACCAGTTCGGCACCGGTCTCGCGGATGTCTTCCATGCGCATGTCGGGGATCCGCTGCTTGCCCGGAATGTCGGTGATCGGCGCCCCGCCACCGCCGCCACAGCAGCGCGAACGGAAGCCGGAACGTTGCATTTCCTTGATCTCGATGCCGAGGGCGCGCAGCACTTCGCGCGGCGCTTCGTACTCGCCGTTGTAGCGGCCGAGGTAGCACGGATCGTGATAGGTCACGCTGTTGCCTTTGTGCTGACCGAGGTTCAGCGCGCCGGCCTGGATGATTTCCGCCAGATAAGTGCTGTGGTGCTGCACGAGGTAGTTGCCATCGAACGCGCCGTACTCGTTTTTCAGCACATGGAAGCTGTGCGGATCGCAGGTGACGATGCGGTTGAAGCTGTATTTGGCCAGGGTCTGGATATTGCGTTTGGCGAGAAGCTGGAAAGTCGCTTCGTCACCCAGACGTCGGGCCACGTCGCCGCTGTCGCGTTCTTCAAGACCCAGTACCGCGAAATCGACCTTGGCCGCTTTCAGCACTTTGACGAAGGCGCGCAGAGTGCGCTGGTTGCGCATGTCGAAGGCGCCATCGCCGACCCAGAACAGCACGTCGGTGGACTTCTTCTCGCTGAGCAGATTGAGGTTCAGGTCCGCCGCCCAGTTCATCCGCCCGCCCGGGGCGAAACCGCCGGGGTTGTCGGTGGCGATCAGGTTTTCCAGGACTTCGGCGCCCTTGTTCGGGGTCGCGCCTTTTTCCAGGGTCAGGTGCCGGCGCATGTCGACGATGGCATCGACGTGCTCGATCATCATCGGGCATTCCTCGACGCAGGCGCGGCAGGTGGTGCACGACCACAGGGTTTCGGCATCGACCAGACCGTTGACGATCGGTTGATGCGGATTGCCGCTGTGTTCGCCCACCGGTTTGCCCGGATAAGGGCTGCCGGCGAACTTGGCATCGGTGCCGCCGGCGAGGCCAACGACCATGTCCTGAATCAGCTTTTTCGGGTTCAGCGGCTGGCCGGCGGCGAACGCCGGGCACGCGGCTTCGCACTTGCCGCACTGCACGCAGGCGTCGAAACCGAGCAACTGGTTCCAGGTGAAATCCTTGGGTTTCTCCACGCCCAGTGGCGCGGTCGGATCATTCAGGTCCAGCGGTTTCAAACCGGTGGAACGACCGCCACCAAAACGTTCGGCGCGACGGTGCCAGGCCAGGTGCAACGCACCGGCAAAGGCGTGTTTCATCGGGCCGCCCCAGGTCATGCCGAAGAATAGCTCCGACACGCCCCACAGCACGCCAATCCCGAGAATCGCGGCCAGCACCCAGCCGCCGAAGTTCTCCGGCAGGATCCCGGCCACCGGCAAGGTCACCAGGAAGAACGACGCCGAGAACGCCAGCAGGCTTTTCGGCAGCCGCATCCACGGGCCTTTCGACAGCCGCGACGGCGGGTTGAGCCGACGCCGATAAACGAAGATCGCCCCGACGAACATCACCGCCGTCATCAGCAGCAACGCGTAGCCGAGGATCCGGTTATGCAGGCCGAAACCGTGCACCAGAATCGCCAGCACGATCGACGCCACCGCACCGCCCGCCGTGGCGACGTGGGTGTTGGCGATGTATTTGTCCCGCGCCACCACGTGGTGCAGATCGACCATGTAACGCTTGGGCATGGCGAACAGGCCGCCGATCAGATCGACCTTCGAGGCCCGGCCCCGACGCCACATGGCCACCCGCCGCAACGCACCCAGCACCGCGAGGGCCAGGGCTGCGAACAACAGGATTGGAAGAAGGGTGTTCAACATGGTGAAGCTCCCACCAGTACAGCCTGGAGAAACACGTTCGGCGTGTTCCTGTGGGAGCGAGCTTGCTCGCGAAAGCGCCGGGTCAGTCGATGCAGCAGTGACTGACAGCATGCATTCGCGGGCAAGCCCGCTCCCACAGGGTCATGTGCAAACCTTTAGAAGTCTTTGCACAACCGCAGGGCGTCATAGATCGCAGCATGGGTATTACGCTGCGCCACGCAGTCACCGATGCGGAACAGCAGGTAACCATCGCCATTGCTGCTCAACGAAGGTTGCGGCTGGATCGCGAACAATGCCTCGACGTCAATCTGGCCCTTGTTGCGCGAGCCGTCCTTGAGGGCGTAGTAGATTTCTTCGTCCGGACGCACACCGTTCTCGACGACCACCTGATCCACCACCCGCTCCTCTTTGGCGCCGGTGTATTCGTTCTCCAGCACGGCGACGAGCTTGTCGCCTTCGCGGTAGACCTTCTCCAGCATCATGTCGCCGGTCATGATCACTTCTTTCGGGTACATGCTGCGGTAGTAGGTCGGGAACGACGTACCGCCGATGGCCACGCCCGGCTTGATGTCGTCGGTGACAATCTCGACCTGGCTGCCCTTGTCGGCGAGGAAGTCGGCCACCGACATCCCGGTGAACTCGCAAATGGTGTCGTAGACCAGCACGTTCTTGCCCGGCGCGACTTTGCCGTCGAGCACGTCCCAGCTGCTGACGACCAGCCCTTCAGCGGCGCCCCAGTGTTCGTTCTGCTCCAGATACGGATGCCCGCCGACGGCCAGCACCACGATGTCCGGACGCAGGTCCATGATGGTGTCGGCATCCGCCGCAGTGCCCAGACGCAGGTCGACTTTCAGGCGCGCCAGTTCCAGCTGGAACCAGCGGGTGATACCGGCGATCTGGTCACGCTGCGGCGCTTTCGAAGCCGTAGTGATCTGCCCGCCGATGAATTCTTTCTTCTCGAACAGGGTCACGTCGTGGCCACGCTCGGCTGCCACGCGAGCAGCTTCCATCCCCGCCGGGCCGGCACCGACGATCACCACTTTGCGTTTCGGCCCGGTGGATTTCTCGATGATGTGCGGCACGCCCATGTATTCACGGGAGGTCGCGGCGTTCTGGATGCACAGCACGTCCAGACCCTGGTACTGACGGTCGATGCAGTAGTTGGCGCCGACGCACTGCTTGATCTGGTCGATCTGACCCATCTTGATCTTGGCGATCAGGTGCGGGTCGGCGATGTGCGCACGGGTCATGCCGACCATGTCGACGTAACCGCCCTCCAGAATCCGCGTGGCCTGGTTCGGGTCCTTGATGTTCTGCGCGTGCAGCACCGGAACCTTGACCACTTCCTTGATCCCGGCCGCCAGGTGCAGGAACGGCTCCGGCGGATAGCTCATGTTCGGAATCACGTTGGCCAGGGTGTTGTGGGTGTCGCAACCCGAGCCGACGACGCCGATGAAATCGAGCATGCCGGTGTCGTCGTAATACTTGGCGATCTGCTTCATGTCTTCGTGGGACAAGCCGTCCGGGTGGAACTCGTCACCGCAGATACGCATGCCGACGCAGAAATCGTCACCGACTTCGGCGCGCACCGCTTTCAGGACTTCCAGACCGAACTTCATCCGACCTTCGAAGGTACCGCCCCATTCGTCAGTCCGCTTGTTGACGCGCGGACTCCAGAACTGGTCGATCATGTGCTGGTGCACGGCCGACAGTTCGACACCGTCCAGACCACCGGCCTTGGCGCGGCGCGCGGCTTGCGCGTAGTTGCCGATCACCCGCCAGATTTCTTCCGGCTCAATCGTTTTACAGGTGGCGCGGTGTACCGGTTCGCGGATGCCCGACGGCGACATCAAGGTCGGCCAGTGGAAACCGTCCCAACGGGAGCGACGGCCCATGTGGGTAATCTGGATCATGATCTTGGCGCCGTGCTTGTGCATGGCGTCGGCGAGATTCTGGAAGTGCGGGATGATCCGGTCGGTGGACAGGTTCACCGAACTCCACCATTGCTGCGGGCTGTCGATCGCCACCACGGACGAACCGCCACAGATCGCCAGGCCGATGCCGCCCTTGGCTTTCTCTTCGTAATATTTGACGTACCGTTCGGTGGTCATGCCGCCGTCGGTCGCGTAGACCTCGGCGTGCGCGGTGCTGAGCACGCGGTTGCGGATGGTCAGTTTGCCAATTTGAATTGGCTGAAACATTGCTTCGAAAGCCATGGCGGGTTCCTCGACTTACAACGGCTTGACGGTGAACAGGCCGTCGTCGTGGCCTTCTTCGGAGCCACCGTAGACTTGCTCGGCCACGGTGCGGATCTTGCTGCCGCGAGCGGCAAGGATCTGGTCCATGGCACCGGCAAACCAGCCGGTGAACATGTAGTCGACCTTGCGCCCGACCTTGCCGTAGACGTAGACGAACGCCGAGTGTTCGAGCTTGACGCTGGCGGTGCCTTTGTCGAGGTCGATGTCCTGGATCTTGAACAGGCCCCAGCCGCGCTGCGACAGGCGCTTCATGTAGTGCTCGAACACCGCGACGCCTTCCAGGCCGTGGCACTCGGCTTCTTTTTCACACCAGTGCCAGGCGGATTTGTAGCCGGCCTTGTAGAGGATTTCGGCATAGGCGTCAGCGCCCAGTACTTCCTCGATGCCCATGTGGTTGTTGACGAAGAAATGCCGTGGCACATACAGCATCGGCAGGGCGTCGGAGGTCCAGACACCGGTCTCGCTGTCGACTTCGATTGGCAATTGCGGGGCGATCTTGGCCATGGAAACTTAACTCCAGAAAAATTTTGGTGTTGCCCCCGGCGCGGACGGCCAGGGGAAAGTATTCGGGAAGCGGCGGCTTATTCGCCCCAGACGTCTTTCAGGACGTTCACCCAGTTTTCGCCCATGATCTTGCGTACCACGCGCTCGGAGTGGCCGCGCTTGAGCAGGGTTTCGGTCAGGTTCGGGAACTCGCCGACGGTGCGGATGCCCAGCGGGTTGATGATCTTGCCGAAGTTGGTCAGACGGCGGGCGTAGCCCTTGTCGTGGGTCAGGTATTCGAAGAAGTCCTGACCGTGACCCTGGGTGAAGTCGGTGCCGATGCCGATGGCGTCTTCGCCGACCAGGTTCATGGTGTATTCGATGGCTTCGGCGTAGTCGTCGATGGTCGAATCGATGCCCTTGGCCAGGAACGGCGCGAACATGGTCACGCCGACGAAACCACCGTGGTCGGCAATGAACTTGAGCTCTTCATCGGATTTGTTGCGCGGGTGCTCTTTCAGCCCCGACGGCAGGCAGTGGGAATAGCAGACCGGTTTTTTCGATTCGAGGATGACTTCCTCGGAAGTCTTGGAGCCGACGTGGGACAGGTCGCACATGACGCCGACACGGTTCATCTCGGCGACGATTTCGCGACCGAAGCCCGACAGGCCGCCGTCACGTTCGTAGCAACCGGTGCCCACCAGGTTCTGGGTGTTGTAGCACATCTGCACGATGCCGACGCCGAGCTGCTTGAACACCTCGACATAGCCGATCTGGTCTTCGAACGCATGGGCGTTCTGGAAGCCGAAGAGGATGCCGGTCTTGCCCTGCTCCTTGGCCTTGCGGATGTCGGCGGTGGTGCGGACGGGGATCACCAGATCGCTGTTTTCGCGAATCAGTTTCTGGCTGGCAGCGATGTTGTTGACCGTGGCCTGAAAGCCTTCCCACACCGACACGGTGCAGTTGGCCGCCGTCAGACCGCCCTTGCGCATGTCTTCGAACAGCTCGCGGTTCCATTTGGCAATGATCAGACCGTCGATAACGATGCTGTCGGCGTGTAATTCGGCTGGGCTCATCAGGCGTCCCCTTATTGGCGATTCATGCGCCGAATCGTCTGCCGGCGCTTTGGGGCCAGCATATGCCTCGGTGCGCGACCAGCCGGGTGCAAAAACGACAGGGGAATTGCCGAAAGCGTCAATCCGCGACAAAGGGTCGCCAACCGGTCCGACCGGCCACCTGTTCAAGCCCGCGAGCTTGAGCCAGAATCTGCCGCATCCCGGAAACACCACTGGATTAGAGCGGCGACATCAATGAAATCGATCTTCCTGGCCCTGGCCCTGATTGCGACCGGCGTACACGCCGCCGAAGAGTCCGACAACAACCCGTGCGACGCGGTGGAAAACGACATCCAGACCCTGGAATGCTCGACCTACAGCCGCACCACCGCCGAGGACCTGCTCAAGGACAACTACGCCAGCCTCAACGAGCGCATGCAAACCACCTACGGCAAGAACCCGGCGCAACTGGCCGACATCACCGCCAAACTCAAGGCCGCCCAGCAACAATGGCTGAAAACCCGCGACGCGGACTGCGCCGTGGAAGCCTTCCCGGCGACGGACGGCAGCAAGGCGTTCAAGATTGCGCAGAATGACTGCGTGGCGCGTATGAGTGACGAGCGGTCGGAGTTTTTGGAGTCGATCGGGCAGGAGTGAGGGCTTGAGCTGTAAGCTGCACCTCTTCAGCCAATCAAGGGATTCACATGAACATCTGCGGTATCGAAATCAAAGGCAGTGAAGCGATCATCGCCGTGGCGTCCCTCGACGGTTCGTTGCTGAGCCATGTCGCGCTGAGCACCAAGAAAATCGCGCTGGACGATGACGACGAGGCGGCCAACGTGAAGCTGTTCGCCGCACAGGTGGCGTCGTTCGTGCGCGAGAACTCGATTGATCGCATCGCGATCAAGAAGCGCAGCAAGAAGGGCGAGTTTGCCGGTGGGCCGACCACGTTCAAGATCGAGGGCGTGTTTCAGTTGCTGGACGGTTGCGAGGTGACACTGCTGTCGCCGCAGACGATCAATGCCCAGGCCAAGAAGCACAATTTCGAGCTGCCGGGCACGCTGAACAAGTATCAGCATGAAGCCTACAAGGCAGCGTGCTCGGCATTGGTGAAGAAGTAACTAGCGCGCTTTACGCGCGCTCAGCCAGTCGCCGAAAGACTTGTCTTCCAGCGCATAGCCACCACGGCTCGACTTCCACACCAGCTCCTTGTCGCGCAGGGCATCGATGCAGGCCTGAATGGTCTGGGTGCCCGGCACCACGTCGCTGCCCAGGTTTTCCAGTGCCTTGCCGACTGCCATGAGTGTGCTGTCGGTGAACGGTGCAAAAGGCTCGTTGTTTTGAGAGCGCTCCACCATCACTTCCAGCACGGCGCGCTGAGGGATGGTCAGTGCGTTCCAGGCGCTTTCGAACTCGGTCCACACGCCGGCGCGCAACAATTCGGCACGGCTTTGCAGCAGCTGCCCCAGATTGCTGGCCTCGCCCAGTTCCAGCGCGACTTCACCGATGATGGTGCGCAACATTTCCGGGCGTCGCCCCACCAATTCAAAGGCGTCGTCGATATCGGCCGCACTGAACTGATTGGTCTCGGCCAGATGGGCGTTGAGGTGCAAGGTATACGCCTGGGTGAACTCTTTTCCCAGCAACGGAAAGGGCGTGATGCTCGAGCCGAAGAACGGTTGGCTCTTGCCCAGCACCAGATGGGCGAGTTTGTCGCGATTGGAACCGGTGAACACCAGATGCAAACCGCTGCCCTCGCCCTCACGTCCCTGGTTGAGCTGATCCCGTGCAGCCTTCAGGGCAAACATCGCGTTGATGCCTGCGGCGGTGGTGAGCGCGTGCTGGGCCTCATCGATCACCAGCACTACGGATTTTTCGGCGGCGCTGTGGAGCAGTTCCAGCGCTTGCGTCAGGGTCGCGCCCGCCGGCAGTTGCGGCTTGGTGAAATCCCAGGACAAGGTGCGCAGAAAGCTGAGTTTTTCGATGCCGATATTCTTCGCCAGTTTGCGGATGCCCTTTTCAAAGGGGACCAACGCGCCTGCAATGGCACCGGCGATCAAGTCAGCAGGGTCTTTTTCCTTGTCGGCCCACAGGTCGACGTAAACCGTCAGCCAGCCTCGGGCCTGGCATTCCGGGATCAGATCCTCGCGCAGAAAGGTGCTTTTGCCGGTGCGACGCGGCGCTGCCAGAAAAAGGCCGGAGGTGAAATCCTGCAAACCTGCACCCACCAGACCATCGGCAACGCTGCGGGCCAGAGCGGGGCGGCGGAAGACGAAGCCGTTGTTTCGGGACATGGTTTTACACTCAATTATTCAAACGACTGTAATTTATACCTGAAAGTATAATTAACTATAATCGTCCGTCAAACGGCCTCCCGTCGCCGATCCTCCCGTGGGCACCGGGCAAACTTCGCCCGGTAGCTGCGGGTGAAATACGACGGTGATTCAAACCCGCAGGCGATGCTGACTTCCAGCACGCTCATGTCGGTCTGACGCAACAGCTGCCGGGCCTTTTCCAGTCTCAAGCGCAGATAGAAATTGCTCGGCGTGTCGTTCAGGTGCAGGCGAAACAACCGCTCCAGTTGCCGCCGCGTCACCTTGATCGACTCCGCCAGTTCCAGGGTGGTCAGCGGCGGTTCGCTGTGCTGCTCCATCTCGCCGATCACATGCACCAGCTTCTTGTTGCTGATGCCGTAGCGCGTGGCGACTTCCATGCGCTGGTGGTCCTTGCGTGGACGAATCCGCCCCAATACAAACTGCTCGCTGACCTGGATCGCCAGTTGCGGGCCGTGGGCCTGGGCAATCAGATCGAGCATCAGGTCGATGGACGCGGTGCCGCCGGCGGACGTGATGCGCCGACGATCAATCTCAAACAGTTCCTGGGTCACGCTGAGCTGTGGATAAGATTCCTTGAAGGCGTCGATGGCTTCCCAGTGCAGGGTCAGGCGATGACCATCGAGCAGGCCGGCCTCTGCAAGGACGAAGCTGCCGGTGTCGATGGCGCCGAGGGTCACACCTTCGTTGTCCAGCCGTCGCAGCCAGTGCTCCAGCGCCGGGGTAGCGAACTTCAGTGGTTCGAAGCCGGCGACCACCAGCAGCGTCGCACCTTTCTTCAGCGGCTCCAGCGCCGCATCGGCGTTGACCGACATCCCGTTACTCGCCAGCACCGCCCCGCCATCGGCGCTCAACACGTGCCAGCGATACAGCTCGCCGCGAAAGCGGTTGGCCACCCGCAGCGGTTCGATCGCAGAGATGAAACCGATGGCGGAAAAACCCGGCATCAACAGAAAGTAGAAATCCTGGGACATGGTGCGCACTCGGTCAGCGGGTAGCGTGCAACGTTGATACGCCAGTTGTCGGCGGCATTCAAGAGCACAGGTCGCTACAGTGCAAGAGCCAGTCGCCGCAGTGCGCTTTCAAGGGCGTGCAGCTGCGTAATTTGGCATCACCGGCACGACAGATGCCGGGACCCACAATAACGACCTGCCGAGGAACCCGACATGAAACGACTGATCAGCAGCTGTGTTCTCGCACTCAGCGGTACCGCGTTTTTAAGCGCCAGTGTCATGGCGGCCGATTCCGCATCGTGTCAGAACGTGCGCATGGGCGTGGTGAACTGGACCGACGTGATCGCCACCAGTGCCATGGCCCAGGTTTTGCTCGACGGCCTCGGCTACAGCACCAAACAGACCAGCGCCTCTCAGCAAATCGTCTTCGCCGGCATCCGCGACCAGCGCCTGGATCTGTTCCTCGGTTACTGGAACCCGCTGATGACCCAGACCATCACCCCGTTCGTCGACGCCAACCAGGTCAAGGTGCTTGAAGCGCCAAGCCTCAAGGACGCCCGCGCCACCCTCGCCGTGCCGACTTATCTGGCGGACAAGGGCCTGAAAACCTTCGCCGACATCGCCAGGTTCGAGAAAGAGCTGGGCGGCAAGATCTACGGCATCGAGCCAGGCTCGGGCGCCAACACCCAGATCAAGGCGATGATCGCCAAGAACCAGTTCGGCCTCGGCAAGTTCCAGCTCGTGGAATCAAGCGAGGCCGGCATGCTCGCCGCCGTCGATCGCGCCGTGCGCCGCAAGGAAGCCGTGGTGTTCTTCGGCTGGGCGCCGCACCCGATGAACGTCAACGTGCAGATGACTTATCTGACCGGCAGCGACGATGCCCTCGGCCCGAACGAAGGCATGGCCACCGTGTGGACCGTGACCGCGCCGAAATACGCCGAACAATGCCCGAACGTCAGCCGCCTGCTGAGCAACCTGACGTTCACCGCCGAAGACGAGAGTCGGATGATGCAGCCGCTGCTCGATCACAAGGACGCTTTCGAATCGGCCAAGCAATGGCTCAAGGATCACCCGCAGGACAAACAGCGCTGGCTTGAAGGCGTCACCACTTTCGATGGCAAACCGGCGGCTGAAAACCTCCAGCTCACCAGCAAATAAATCGCAACGAATGAACCACTTCGCAGCCCGCCACGGGCTGCGAACAGACCCATCACGCCTGAAGGAAAACGCACCATGAACCACGACGTCATCATCACCTGCGCACTCACCGGTGCTGGCGACACGACCGCCAAGAGCCCTCACGTGCCGGTCACCCCGAAACAGATCGCCGCAGCCGCGGTGGAAGCGGCCAAGGCCGGCGCCACGGTCGTGCACTGCCACGTCCGCGACCCGCAAACCGGCAAGTTCAGCCGCGACGTGGCGCTGTACCGCGAAGTCATGGAGCGCATCCGCGAAGCCGACGTCGACATCATCGTCAACCTCACTGCCGGCATGGGCGGCGACCTGGAAATCGGCCCGGGCGAGAACCCGATGGAGTTCGGCCCGAACACCGATCTGGTCGGCCCGCTGACCCGCCTCGCCCACGTCGAAGAACTGCTGCCGGAAATCTGCACGCTGGATTGCGGCACCCTGAACTTCGGCGACGGCGACACCATTTACGTCTCCACCCCGGCCCAGCTGCGTGCCGGCGCCAAGCGCATCACCGAGCTGGGCGTGAAGGCGGAGCTGGAGATTTTCGACACCGGTCACCTGTGGTTCGCCAAACAGATGATCAAGGAAGGCCTGCTCGATAACCCGCTGTTCCAGCTGTGCCTGGGCATCCCGTGGGGCGCGCCGGCCGACACCACCACCATGAAAGCCATGGTCGACAACCTGCCCGCCGATGCGGTGTGGGCCGGTTTCGGCATCGGCCGGATGCAGATGCCGATGGCGGCGCAAGCGGTGCTGCTTGGCGGCAACGTGAGGGTTGGTCTGGAAGACAACCTGTGGTTGGACAAAGGCGTGCTGGCGACCAATGGCCAACTGGTCGAACGCGCCACCGAGATCCTCAGCCGCCTCGGCGCCCGCGTGCTGACCCCGGCTGAAGGTCGCAAGAAGATGGGCCTGACCCAGCGCGGCTGATTCGAATTCACCTCTGACCCTGTGGGAGCGGGCTTGCTCGCGAAGAGGCTGGTACATCCGAAGCATCTTCATCAGCAGTGCCGCCGCATTCGCGAGCAAGCCCGCTCCCACAGGGAATCACCGAATTTTCCTAGGAAATCACCATGAGCTTTATCACCGAAATCAAAACCTTCGCAGCACTGGGCAGCGGCGTCATCGGCAGCGGCTGGGTCGCCCGCGCCCTCGCCCACGGCCTCGACGTGGTGGCCTGGGACCCGGCGCCGGGTGCCGAAGCGGCGCTGCGCAAACGCGTGGCCAACGCCTGGGGCGCGCTGGAGAAAAACGGCTTGGCGCCGGGCGCTTCGCAGGATCGCCTGCGCTTTGTCGCGACCATCGAAGAGTGCGTGCGCGATGCGGACTTCATCCAGGAAAGCGCCCCGGAACGCCTCGAACTGAAACTGGATTTGCACAGCAAAATCAGTGCGGCGGCCAAGCCGAACGCTCTGATCGGTTCCAGCACTTCGGGCCTATTGCCGAGCGAGTTCTATGAGAGCTCGACCCACCCGGAACGCTGCGTGGTCGGTCACCCGTTCAACCCGGTCTACCTGCTGCCGCTGGTGGAAGTGGTCGGCGGCAAGAACACCGCGCCGGAAGCCGTGCAGGCCGCGATGAAAGTCTACGAATCCCTCGGCATGCGCCCGCTGCATGTGCGCAAGGAAGTGCCCGGCTTCATCGCCGACCGCCTGCTCGAAGCGCTGTGGCGCGAGGCGCTGCACCTGGTCAACGACGGCGTGGCGACCACCGGTGAAATCGACGACGCGATCCGCTTTGGCGCCGGGCTGCGCTGGTCGTTCATGGGCACGTTCTTGACTTACACCCTGGCCGGTGGCGATGCCGGCATGCGCCACTTCATGTCGCAGTTCGGCCCGGCGTTGCAGCTGCCGTGGACGTACCTGCCGGCGCCGGAACTGACGGACAAGTTGATCGACGATGTGGTGGATGGCACCAGCGATCAACTGGGCCGGCACAGTATTTCGGCGCTGGAGCGCTATCGTGATGATTGCTTGCTGGCGGTGCTTGAGGCGGTGAAGACCACCAAAGAGAAGCACGGGATGAGTTTCAGCGAGTGATGTGTCTGGCTTGAGACCGCTGCCCTCACCCTAACCCTCTCCCGGGGGGAGAGGGGACTGACCGCAGTGAATGTACGAGCTACACCGACCTGAAAGTCCCGAGTCGAACTCAGCTCTCGAAAAGCTTGAAGATCGGCTCCCTTTCCCCCTCGCCCCCTTGGGGGCGGTCCGACGTTTCGGGAGGGCTGGGGTGAGGGGGTAAATCTCACAACCACCAAACATCCAACTGCCGGAATCCGATAATGCCCTTTCTAACCACCTACCAGACCCGCATCATCCCCGACTGGGTCGACTACAACGGCCACCTGCGCGACGCCTTCTATCTGCTGATTTTCAGCTACGCCACCGACGCCCTGATGGACCGTCTCGGCATGGACAGCAACAATCGCGAAGCCAGCGGAAACTCGCTGTTCACCCTCGAACTGCACCTCAACTACCTGCACGAAGTGAAGCTCGATGCCGAGGTCGAAGTGCGCACGCAGATCATCGGTCACGACCAGAAACGCCTGCACCTCTATCACAGCCTGCACCTGGCCGGTGGTGACAAGGAGCTGGCCGGCAACGAACAGATGCTGCTCCATGTCGACCTCGCCGGGCCGCGTTCCGCACCGTTTACCCCGGACACCCTGGGCCGTCTGCAAGCCATCGTCGCCGAGCAGGCCGACCTGCCCGCCCCGGCTTACATCGGCCGGGTCATCGCCCTGCCCCCAGCCCGGTAAATCCAGCCATCGCAAGGAGCCACCATGCAAACCGCCGCCGCAGTTGCCGATTTCCGTACTTATCCGTTGATCAGCGCGCTGAACGGCGTGCAGAACCTGGCGGATCGCGTTCTGATCGAATGGGCCGACGGGCGCGTCAGCCCGTTCCACCACGTGTGGCTGCGGGACAACTGCCCGTGTCCGCAGTGCGTCTACAGCGTCACCCGCGAGCAGGTGTTCGAGATCGTCGATGCGCCGCCGGATCTGTCGCCCTCCGCCGCGCATATCGACACCGATGGCTGCCTGCGCATCGACTGGCAGGACGGTCACCTCAGTCGCTTCGATGCGGGTTGGTTGCGGGCCCACGCCTATGACGATGAATCCCGTACCGAACGCCTCGCCACCAAGCCGAAACCTTTCCTGTGGCACAGCGATTTGCAGTTGCCGGTGTTCGACTATTCAGCCCTGATGAACGACAACGCCGCGCTGCTGCAATGGTTGCTGGCGGTACGCGACATCGGCCTGACCCAAGTGCGCGGCGTGCCCACCGAACCCGGCTCGCTGAAGTTGATCGCCCAGCGCATTTCGTTCATCCGCGAGAGCAACTTCGGCGTGCTGTTCAACGTGCAATCCAAGGCCGACGCCGACAGCAATGCCTACACCGCTTTCAACCTGCCATTGCACACCGACCTGCCGACCCGCGAGCTGCAACCGGGCCTGCAATTTCTGCATTGCCTGGTGAACGACGCCGAAGGCGGCGAGAGCATTTTCGTCGACGGTTTTGCGATTGCCGAAGCGTTGCGTCTGGAGGATCCCGCATCGTTTCAGGCGCTGTGCGAGATCCCGGTGGAGTTTCGCAACAAGGACCGCCACAGCGACTATCGCTGCCTCGCGCCGGTCATCGCCCTCGACGCCTTGGGCCGGGTTGCGGAAATCCGCATGGCCAACTTTCTGCGCGGCGCGTTCGACACGTCCGTGGAGCAAATGCCGCTGCTGTATCGCGCTTACCGGCGCTTCATCGCCATGACCCGCGAGCCACGTTTCCGGCTGATGCAGCGACTCAATCCGGGTGAGCTGTGGTGCTTCGACAACCGCCGCACCCTGCATGCGCGCAATGCGTTCGACCCGACCAGTGGCGCCCGGCATTTCCAGGGCTGCTACATCGATCGGGACGAGTTGTTGTCGCGGATTCTGGTGTTGCAGCGCTAGACCAATGCCTCGCCCCGGCATGAGCGCCTTATTCTCGAGGCTCGTTAGCGACGAAAACGGGTCCCAGGGTTTCAGTAAGGATTTCAGCTGCATAATTGGCAGCACTTAGAGCAAACTCGATAGACGTATCAACTGTGCCTACAGAGATTTCACAAAACTGCGCACCTGTCGACGTAGCAAGATTCATCGCTATTAGCGTTGAAACCACTTGGGAGTCATCGACTTCGGCCCACACTGAAAGCTTCCACCTACGGGAATTCACGTTTGAATTCCCGTTGTTCCTGATCAACTCTCGAACCTTTTGCTGAGCGCCGACACATGCATGGTCGTAAGCTTCCCGTGCTTTTCGCCGAGAAGGCGCAGGACGTTCGGGGGGGCTGGCGAGTGCATCACGCTTTTCGATGGCTGCAGCGATAAGCGGGGCCATTTCCCGCAACCCTTCCAAATCCAGACGCCCTTGCTCGTAGAGCTCCAGCCATTTACGCCTTACTCGGAGCACCCGTTCATCATCACGAATAGGAAGTTGTTGCAGAGTGTTTTCTGCGCGTGCTCGAAAGGCGTCCGGAACGCTGTCTGTGACAACTAATTGTAATGATGGAAGGATAATTTCGAACCAGCCTTCGCCGACTTCAAAAGGATCTAACAAGTCAGCCGAGCGTTTCTTGCTTTTGGAACTATTGATCCATGCATCGACATACCGATAGTTGGACCACTCATATGCCAGTTCGGGGCGCTCATTCCAGCTCGCGGAATGGTCGACAGTTCCGCTGGTTAAAAATATGGCGGCATATCCACAACGGTCATGAAAACCTTCGGCCAGCTTCAACCTGAAGGGAGACCAAAAGTCCCGAGGGCGTTGCGCATCTGGATTCTCTACAAGCCAGGCATTGCCTTTGACGCGACACTTTTCATCAAACCCGGGTGGTTCAACGATCGGATTTTCTACTGGAATCATTTCCTTGAGCCCCTGACCCGGTCTTTATTATTGGAAACAATCCAACGAGGCCAAAACTCGTCAAGCGCCGGGAGTACTCTGACCAACTCGTCATGAATGGCTTTCTGAGTTTTTAAGTTATCTGGTAAGGCGCTTTTCTCGTTCCGCATCCAGGCCTCTGCCGCCTCAATGGCTACTTCAGCGGCAACGGAACGTGCCTGGCGCAAACCGAAAGCATCGGAGACCAGCCAATTCACCACATCACCTTGTTTAGCCCAGAGTTCCTTGGAGATCTTTGCATCATTTTTATGAAGGTTGATGTTGAATACGGCATCGTCGGCCTCATCGAAATCGGGTTCGACAGAGGCGAGTACCAAAGGCGAGTGAGTCGCCACTATCAGTTGCACAGCAACCTTTTCACCCGTCATTGCCTGAACTACCCGCAGTAATGCAGGCACGATGCGTCGCTGCCATTGGGGGTGCAGATGACACTCCACTTCATCGATCAGAAAAATGATTTCTTTGGCAGGATTGATTTTCCTCTGCTTGCAAGCACGCTTGTGACCATTCCATGTCCAAACCAGCATGTAGGCCAGAGCCGCAATTCGACGCATACCTGCAGAGGCATGTACCAGCGGAACATCCTGCCCATACGGCATCCTGAGGGTAGGATACTCGGTCTCGTCAAGCGCCCCGATGTAACAGGGCTCACCTGGTACCAACTGTTCAATGCCCGAAGGCGAGAGTGCATCCAGAGCCCGAGTCAGTTCATCGAACGATGAGTCATTGGCAGTGCGTTGCCAACGAACCCAGTCGTGGATCAACCCGTTGCATATATTGGTCCCTTTCTCGGATATCGCACCCTTCCACACCTGATCGGGAGAAAAGTTGAAGGCGCGAATCTTCTCTTCGGATTCAGCTGCTTGATCGCTCCAGTAATTACGGGCGGGATCCCACGCCGAAAAACTGCCATCGACGCCAGCATAGATCACCACCCCTGGAATCGAAGGACGAGCCTTCTGCTGTCGCCAACTCCCATCCTTGAATGGAATCTCACCTTCTTTGTCGCCCTCCGTCACTTTGCTGAAAGCGAAGCGGATACTGGGTGAGGTCGAGTCTTCCCGTGGAACCGCCTCAACGCCTCTTGCCCATGTTCGAGTCAACACCCACCAGGCTGCATCAAGTAAAAAACTCTTTCCAAGACCATTGTCCCCGGTGATGAAGTTCAAGCGAGGAGCGAACTCAACAGGGCCGAACTTTTCAGCAGGGCCGACGCCTTTAAGGGACAAGAGTTTTAGCATTGCACTACCTTCCGTTTTGCCTGAGAAACCGAGATTCGATCGCATGCGGATCCATTACAGTTTCTTGTCCTCAACACTCATTCGTGGATGATCAAATAAGCGCTGAAATACAGGCATTCCTGTATTTGATTGGAGGCAATGCTAATGCCAAACAACGTTACGTAGCCATCCTTTGGATGTAACAGTGACGAATGAGCGACCTCCTGCATTTCTGACAGGCAAAAAAAGCCCCGATACAAGCCGTGACAGGTTCGGGGCGAGGGTACTGTTGAGGAGCTGCCGTGGCGAGGGTGACCAAACCTTCGTGAAGCGAGCTGAGGCCAGTGTGCCCACTCCCCTGGCCGGCAAGTTAGCCGAAAACGACATGCTCATAGCCAATGTGGACACTGCGACAAATCGCCCTTGCCGTGCCTGGGCATGCCTACCAGAATCGAGCCACGACCTCCGTTGCCGAAGAAGGATTCGCGTCATGATGTATGCCGATTTGATCGATCAGGAAGACCTGTTGGGCCAGCTCAAGTCGTTGGGATTCGAAGTACCGTCGGGTTCCACCGCCCAGCAGGCCTGCGAGTGCGCGGTACGGGGTCTGGACGATGTGCGGGCCAACACGCTGCGCACCATGGTCAAGCAGATGTACACCAGCAGCGCGAGCATTCAGCCGACCGTGCGCGAAGCCATCGACAAGCAGTTGCTGCCGGCCCTGGCGCAGTATCAGCAAACCCGCGCCTGACATCTGACCGAAAAAAAAGATCGCAGCCTGCGACAGTGCCTTTCCTGAAGGCGCTGGCGCAGGCTGCGATCTTTCGTTTTAGAGGCGCACGCTGGCGAAGGTGGACTCGTTGCGTGCCTGGCTCAGCGCCGACATCGGCCCGGACAACGGCGACATCACGATGGCCTGCGGCAGCGGCATCATCGCCACCTGCTGGGTGGTGTTGGAGCCGACGCGCTCGTCACGCGGCGGAATGCCGAAGTATTCGCGGTAGCACTTGGAGAAGTGCGGCGTCGACACGAACCCGCAGACCGACGCCACTTCGATGATCGACATCGGCGTCTGCTTGAGCAGTTGCCGCGCGCGGATCAGACGCAGCTTGAGGTAGTAGCGCGACGGCGAGCAGTGCAGGTATTTCTGGAACAGGCGCTCGAGCTGACGACGGGACACGGCGACGTACACCGCCAGTTCGTCGAGGTCGATCGGCTCTTCCAGGTTGGCTTCCATCAGCGCGACGATTTCCTGCAGTTTCGGCTGGTTGGTGCCGAGCATGTGCTTGAGCGGCACACGCTGGTGATCCTGCTCGTTGCGGATGCGTTCGTAGACGAACATTTCCGAGATCGCGGCGGACAGTTCACGGCCGTGATCGCGGCTGATCAGGTGCAGCATCATGTCCAGTGGCGCTGTGCCGCCGGAGCTGGTGAAACGGTTGCGGTCGAGGGTGAACAGACGGGTGCTCATCGCAACGCGCGGGAAAGCTTCCTGCATCGCCGCCAGACATTCCCAGTGCACGCTGCAATCAAAACCGTCGAGCAGGCCGGCACAGGCCAGGGCCCAGCTGCCGGTGCACACGGCGCCGAGGCGGCGCGACTGACGTGCCTGGCTTTGCAGCCACGAGACGTGTTCACGGGTAACGGTGCGTTGAATGCCGATCCCGCCGCACACGATGATGGTGTCGAGGGCCGGGGCTTTGTGCATGGAGGCGTCGGGGGTGATCTGCAGACCGTCACTGGCCCAGACCTGGCCGCCATCGACAGTGAGGGTGGTCCAGCGATACAGCTCGCGACCGGACAACTGGTTGGCCATGCGCAGCGGTTCGACTGCGGAAGCCAGGGAAATCAGCGTGAAATTGTCCAGCAGCAGAAAGCCGATGGATTGAGGCGCACGGTTCTGGGGTTGAGCCCCGGAGTTGAACGACGTCATCGCGGTATCTCCTCACACAAAGCGGGTGATGGCCTCAGGCGGAGGCTCTTGTTATTGCCATCGTTCTCTTGCGTGAGACGGGCTTTGTTATGACAGAGCAATTGCCATGCCTAAAATTGAATGGCTGTTCAATAACTCCTGAAAACGACGTCGCGACGCGTCTATACAAGCGCTCCGCCGGAGGGTAATTCGAAGTGCCATCAGCGGCCGCGAAAGCCCTGCCCCGGAGCGTGTGAGCAAATCGGTAGCACTTGTGGGAACTGGCCTGCGCGCGATTGTCCTACAGTGTCACCGCAGGCACGGGTGACGGACGGTAGCGCCTGCGAATCAGGCGCTGGAGGTGGGAAAGACTCTTATCCGATAGCGACGCGCCAAAAGGTGGCGCGTTTTGATTCCGGTGTGCACTTAACGCGCAGTTTTGACTGGTCCGGCCTCATCGCTGGCAAGCCAGCTCCCACAATTGGGCGGGGTCCTCTGCCGGAATGCGATCGAATGTGGGAGCGGGCTTGCTCGCGAAGGCCACACCTCGGATTTACTGACTCAACATTCAACCGCGCTGACCGCCAACCCGCCCCGCGATGTCTCTTTATATTTGTCATGCATGTCGGCGCCGGTATCGCGCATGGTGCGGATCACCCGGTCCAGCGAGATGAAGTGCTGACCATCCCCGCGCAAGGCCATCTGCGCCGCATTGATCGCCTTCACCGCCGCAATCGCATTGCGCTCGATGCACGGCACTTGCACCAGGCCGCCCACCGGGTCGCAGGTCAGACCCAGGTTGTGTTCCAGGCCGATTTCCGCCGCGTTGCACAACTGCTCAGGGCTTGCGCCAAGGATTTCCGCCAGCCCTGCCGCCGCCATCGCACAAGCCGAACCGACTTCACCCTGACAGCCGACTTCAGCGCCGGAAATCGAAGCGTTCTTCTTGCACAGAATTCCCACCGCTGCGGCACCGAGGAAGTAGTCGACCACGTTGGCGTCAGTCACCGCCTCGCTGAATTTCATGAAGTAATGCAGCACCGCCGGAATGATCCCCGCTGCGCCGTTGGTGGGCGCCGTGACCATGCGCCCACCAGCGGCGTTTTCCTCGTTCACCGCGAGGGCGAACAGGTTGACCCACTCCATCGCGCTGAGGGTCGAGCCGATCACGTTGGGCTTGTTCAATTCCTGAAGACTGCGGTGCAACTTCGCCGCGCGGCGGCGCACGTTGAGGCCGCCGGGCAGGATGCCTTCGTGCTTGAGGCCCTGCTCGACGCAATCCTGCATCGCCCGCCAGAGCTTCATCAGCCCGGCGCGGATTTCCTCTTCGCTGCGCCAGACCTTCTCGTTGGCCATCATCAATTCGGCCACGCGCAGGTTATGGGTCTTGCACAGCTCCAGCAGCTCCACCGCGCTGGAAAAATCGTAAGGCAACTCGGTGCGATCCAGATCCACCACGCCGCTGGAGGCTTGCGCCTCGTCCACCACAAAACCCCCGCCGACCGAATAGTAGGTGTCGCGATGCAGCTCGCCGTGATCGCCTTCGGCAACCAGAGTCATGGCGTTGGGATGGAACGGCAGGTTCTCGTCGATCAGGCGCATGTCGCGGCCCCATATAAAGGGCACCGACAAACGACCGTCGAGCAACAGCGTGTGGGTTTCACGCAGGGCCTGAATCCGCGGGCCGATCTGCGACGGGTCGATCGCGTCCGGCCACTCGCCCATCAGGCCCATGATCACCGCGTTGTCGCTGCCGTGACCGACACCGGTGGCCGACAGCGAACCGAACAACTGCACCTCGATGCGACGCACCTGCTCCAGCAGGTGTTTGTCGCGCAACGACTCGACGAACAGGGCGGCGGCGCGCATGGGCCCGACGGTGTGGGAACTGGAAGGGCCAATGCCGATTTTGAACAGGTCGAAAACGCTGATAGCCATTGCTGCAGAGCTCCTGAGAGTGCCGGTCCGGGGCGTAAAGCGCCCGCTGGCGGAGCTGCTACGCTCAAGCTGCGATCCGCCGGAATGCCCGCATCATCGGGCTTTTCCCGGGTCGCTCGGCGTCTGACACCGACGCACTCATGCCCACTAACGCCGTGCCGGTTTCAGCCCGTGTTTTCGCCGTTTTTATGCGGTTCAGATGGCCAGACAGGGCAGAAAAAAGCTGTAAACGACGTCACTGACACTGGATGCGACCATCCCTGTACTGGATACGACGCACCCTGTAGGCGTCAGATTTTCACTGGTACATGATCGTATCGACTCGATT
This sequence comes from Pseudomonas fitomaticsae, assembly GCF_021018765.1. Classification (GTDB taxonomy): domain Bacteria; phylum Pseudomonadota; class Gammaproteobacteria; order Pseudomonadales; family Pseudomonadaceae; genus Aquipseudomonas; species Aquipseudomonas fitomaticsae. The sequence continues at coordinate 6,197,670 of NZ_CP075567.1, forward strand.
GCAAGGCGCTGCGGTAGAGCTGTCTCCAGAACGCCATCCAACCGCAACCCATAAGTGCGGTGGTCCAATCGGAACACTGCCAAAAAAAACACCAAGGAGTCCATTCATGAAAGGTTCCCCGTCGTTGTTGTTGGCCGCCATGCTGAGTCTGCCGTTACTGGCTCAAGCCGCAGAACCGGCGCACTGCAGTACCGTGAACTTCTCCGATGTCGGCTGGACCGACATCACCGCAACCACCGCCACCACCTCCGTCGTGCTTCAGGCCCTCGGCTACAAGACCAAGACCACCATGATTTCCGTACCCGTGACCTACAAGTCGCTGGCCGACGGCAAGAACATGGACGTGTTCCTCGGCAACTGGATGCCGACCATGGAAAACGACATCAAGGCCTACCGCGACGCCGGCACTGTGGAAACTGTGCGCACCAACCTCAAGGGCGCCAAGTACACCCTCGCCGTTCCGCAAGCCTTGTATGACAAGGGTCTGCACGACTTCGCCGACATCGCCAAATTCAAGAAAGAACTCGACGGCAAGATCTACGGGATCGAGCCGGGCAACGACGGCAACCGCCTGATCCAGAGCATGATCGACAAGGACGCCTTCGGCCTCAAGACCGCCGGCTTCAAGGTCGTCGAGTCCAGCGAAGCGGGCATGCTGTCGCAGGTCGACCGCGCACAGAAACGCGACACCGCCGTGGTGTTCCTCGGCTGGGCGCCGCACCCGATGAACAAGCGCTTCAAGATTCAGTACCTGACCGGTGGTGACGATTTCTTCGGCCCGGATTTCGGCGCCGCCACCGTGGCGACCAACACCCGCAAGGGCTACGCCGAGGAATGCAGCAACGTTGGCCAACTGCTGAAAAACCTGGAGTTCACCGTCGACATGGAAAGCGAACTGATGGGCAACATCCTGGACGACAAGATGAAGCCTGACGCGGCCGCCAAGGCCTGGCTTAAAAAGAATCCACAGGTGCTCGATACCTGGCTCGCTGGCGTGACCACCATTGACGGTAAACCAGGCCTGGAGGCCGTGAAAGCCAAGCTGACCCAGTAATCGCTTATGCCGGACGGGCCAGTCCCGTCCGGGCTGTTTATTTCCTTGCATGCGGACGTTCACTACCATGCTGATTGATCAGAAAATCCCTTTAGGCCAGTACATCGCGGGCTTCGTTGAATGGTTGACGCAACACGGCGCCAACACCTTCGACGCAATCGCCGTGACCCTGGAAACGATGATCCACGGCGTGACGTTTGCGCTGACCTGGTTCAACCCGCTGGTGCTGATCGGCCTCATCGCCCTGCTGGCCCACTTCATTCAACGCAAATGGGGCCTGACCGCGTTCGTGGTCGCCTCCTTCCTGCTGATCCTCAACCTGGGGTACTGGCAGGAAACCATGGAAACCCTCGCCCAGGTCATGTTCGCAACCCTGGTCTGCGTGGTCATCGGCGTGCCGCTGGGCATCGTCGCCGCGCACAAGCCGATGTTCTACACTTTGATGAGACCGGTACTCGATCTGATGCAGACCGTACCGACCTTCGTTTACCTCATTCCTACCCTGACCCTCTTCGGGCTGGGCGTGGTACCGGGCCTGATCTCGACGGTGGTGTTCGCCATCGCCGCGCCGATCCGCCTGACCTACCTGGGCATCCGCGATGTCCCGCAAGAACTGATGGACGCCGGCAAGGCCTTCGGCTGCTCGCGTCGCCAACTGCTTTCACGGATCGAACTGCCTCACGCCATGCCGAGCATCGCGGCCGGCATCACCCAGTGCATCATGCTGTCGCTGTCGATGGTGGTGATCGCGGCACTGGTGGGCGCCGACGGACTCGGCAAACCGGTGGTCAACGCACTGAACACTGCTGATATCGCCCTGGGCTTCGAAGCGGGCCTGGCGATCGTACTGCTGGCGATCATGCTCGACCGTATCTGCAAACAACCCGACGCCAAAGTAGGGGGTGACGCATGAGCATAATTCGCTTCGATAACGTTGACGTGATCTTCACCAGGGATCCGCGCGAAGCCCTGAAACTTCTCGATCAAGGCCTGACCCGCAGCGAGATCCTGAAAAAGACCGGGCAGATCGTTGGCGTTGAAAAGGCCAGCCTGGACATCAACAAAGGCGAGATCTGCGTACTGATGGGCCTGTCCGGCTCCGGCAAGTCGAGCCTGCTGCGCTGCATCAACGGCCTCAACACCGTGAGCCGCGGCAAGCTGTTCGTCGAACACGAAGGCAAGCAGATCGACATCGCCTCCTGCTCCCCGGCCGAGCTGAAAATGATGCGCACCAAACGCATCGCCATGGTGTTCCAGAAGTTCGCCCTGATGCCCTGGCTGACGGTGCGCGAGAACATCAGTTTCGGTCTGGAAATGCAGGGTCGCCCAGAGAAGGAGCGGCGCAAGCTGGTCGATGAAAAACTCGAACTGGTGGGCCTGACCCAATGGCGCAACAAGAAGCCCGACGAGCTGTCCGGCGGCATGCAGCAGCGTGTCGGTCTGGCCCGCGCACTGGCGATGGACGCCGACATTCTGCTGATGGACGAACCGTTCTCGGCCCTCGACCCGCTGATCCGTCAGGGTCTGCAGGATGAACTGCTGGAACTGCAACGCAAGCTGAGCAAGACCATCGTGTTCGTGAGCCACGACCTCGACGAGGCGCTGAAACTTGGCAGCCGAATCGCAATCATGAAAGACGGCCGGATCATCCAGTACAGCGTGCCGGAAGAGATCGTGCTCAACCCGGCAGACGATTACGTGCGCACCTTCGTCGCCCACACCAACCCGTTGAACGTGCTGTGCGGTCGCAGCCTGATGCGCACCCTGGACAACTGCAAACGCATCAACGGTTCGGTGTGCCTGGATCCGGGCGGCGATTCGTGGCTGGACCTGGCCGAAGGCAACACCATCAAGGGGGCGCGGCAGAACGGTTCGGTGCTGAACCTGCAGAACTGGGCACCGGGGCAAGCCGTGGAAGGGCTGGAGCGCAAACCGACGCTGGTGGACTCGAACATCGGCATGCGCGACGCCTTGCAGATCCGTTACCAGACCGGCAACAAACTCGTGCTGCACGACAACAACCATGTGGTGGGGATTCTCGGGGACAGCGAGCTGTATCACGCGCTGCTCGGCAAGAACCTGGGATAAAGAGAGCAGATGCAAAAACGCCGCGAGAGGATCGCGGCGTTTTTGTTTTCATCAATCCCACGCATCCCGTGGGATTGATCACTTCACAACTCAGCTATAGACCCGGCCAAGGAGCTGCCGATGGCTTTCAAACTGATCGAGCACATCACGCGTGATCTGATCCTGTGTGAAGCCCATCAGGTCGTAGTCCTGGCTGCCGTTGTGCAGGTACACCTCGGCGCGGTAGAAACGCTGGCGCGCTTCATCGGACTGGACCGACTCGCTCGGGGTCGCCAGATAGCCGTCCAGGCTCACTTCGTAGACAAAAGGGTTGCCCTCTTCCATCTCGACCCGCACGCCCATGCAACGCTTGGACTTGCCCAGCAGCGTCTGCACTTCCAGACCCTGTGCACGCATTTGCGCAGCGGCATCTTCCAGCGCCGGGCTGACGTGTTTGTCCATGAAGCGCTGAACCACCGACTGGCTCGGTTGCAGATCCAGCTGGGTCAGGCGCTCGCTGAAACCACGACGACCGCGTTCAGCCAGTTGCGCCTGCTCCTGTTCGATCTGCATGTCCTGACGCATCGCCTTGTGCAGGCCGAACATGAAGCACACCAGCACCACCGAGAACGGCAGACCGGCCAGCACCACCATGGTCTGCATGGCTTCGAAGTTACCGGCGAACAGCAGGCCGATGGTCACCAGCGTGATCACGACCGACCAGAAGATCCGCAGCCAGTGCGGGGCGTCTTCGTCGACGTTGCCGCCCTTGCAGGACAGGTTCGCCATCATCACCGCGCCGGAGTCGGCCGGGGTCAGGAACAGCACGAAGCCAACGAAGATCGACACGCCGATCACGACTTTCGACGCCGGGTAGTGTTCCAGCAACTGATAGATCGCCATCGACGGCTGTTCCAACGCCGTCTTGCCGAGTTCCACCGCGCCCTGGTTCATCACCAGATCCAGCGCCGAGTTACCGAAGATCGACAGCCACGCCAGGGTGAAACCCAGCGGAATCAGCAGCACGCCAGCCACCAGTTCGCGCACGGTACGACCACGGGAAATACGCGCGATGAACATGCCGACGAATGGGGCCCAGGAAATCCACCACGCCCAGTAGAACAGAGTCCACAGACCCAACCAGCGGTCGGACTTCTCACTGTCGCCTTCATAGACGTACAGGTCGAAAGTCTTCAGCACCACGCCGTTGAGGTAGTCGCCGATGTTCTGCACAAAGCCGTTGAGCAGGTGCAGGGTCGGGCCGAACAGCAGGACGAAAATCAGCAAGCCGCTGAACAGGATGATGTTGAGGTTGGACAGACGACGGATGCCGTTTTCCACACCGGACACGGCAGCGATGGTCGCCACGGTGCTCATCACGATGATCACGATCAGCAGGTTGGTGTTGCTGTGTTCCATGCCGAACAGGTTTTCCAGGCCCGAGGACACTTGCAGCGAGCCGATCCCCAGGTTGGTCACCAGACCCAGCAGGGTCACGAACATGCCGAAGCCGTCCACCGCATGACCGGCAGCGCCCTTGACCCAACGCTCGCCCACCAGCGGATACAGCGCCGAACGCAGCGCCAGCGGCTGGTTATGACGGTAAGCGAAATAGGCCACGGCCAGACCGACCAGCGCGTAGATCGCCCAGCCGTGCAGGCCCCAGTGCAGGAAAGTCAGCTGAACAGCCTGACGTGCCGCCAGGTTGGTAGCGGACGCGCCTTCCGGCGGATTGAAGTAGTGATCCAGCGGCTCGGAGGCGCCGAAGTACAACAGCGAAATACCGATACCCGACGAGAACAGCATCCCCGCCCAAGCGCCGTAGCTGAAATCCGGGGTGTCGTCCTTGCTACCCAGTTTGAGTTTGCCGTAGGAGGAAAACGCCAGGCCCACCACGAACACCAGGTAAGCGGCGATCACCACCATGTAGTACCAGCCGAAGCTGCGGGACAACCAGGCCTGAGCCACTCCCAGCATTCTGCCGGCCTCTTGCGGGGCAATGATCAGAATGGCGGTCAACAACAGAATCAGCGCGGTCGAGGTGTAGAACACCCAACCGTTGACCGTCACCTTCTCGGGCGGGGTCTTTATAAGCGAGGCAGAACTCATGGCACAAATGCTCCAGGCAGTGCGAGAGAAGAACACAAGGCAACACGGAACCCGACCAATCGGTTAGTTGGCAGCCGACCGGCGGGTGATATAAAGACACCCCGAAAAAAGCCCGAACCTGCAGAGATGGCACCGCGAATCGCCGTCGTGGCCGAGGCATGGACGTTCATCCGAAACCTGGCCTTGAGCGCCTTGCCCATTCAACACGTCCATCGAACGTCGAACCGCGCCTTGCCCCGCGCAGGTTTCGAGCATTTTCGGATGTCGGTTTATCGCCACTTACACGTAGAAAAAATCTGTAGGCAGCGACGATTTGTCGCAGATCTTATTCTTTGTTGATTGAACGTTCAATCAAAACAAAATAGACTGGCCGTCAATCCGCCAGGCGTTCATCGCCCGTCGGAAGGCCTAAGGAGATGTGCAAGATGCCCAAGGTCGGTATGCAACCCATCCGCCGCCAACAATTGATCGAAGCCACTTTGCAGGTGGTTGATCAGGTCGGAATGGGGGACGCCAGCATTGCGCTGATCGCCCGTTTGGCCGGTGTCTCGAATGGCATCATCAGTCACTATTTTCAGGACAAGAATGGCCTGATCGCCGCCACGATGCGGTATCTGATGACCGCCCTCAGCGAGAGCGTCACCGCGCGCCGTCAGGCGCTGGCAGACAGCAGCCCCCGGGCGCATCTGCAGGTGATCATCGAAGGCAACTTCGACGCCAGCCAGGTCAATGGCCCGGCAATGAAAACCTGGCTGGCCTTCTGGGCCACCAGCATGCACCAGCCGTCTTTGCACAGGTTGCAGCGGATCAACGATCACCGTCTGTATTCCAACCTGTGCTGCGAGTTCCGCCGTGTGTTGCCGCTCGAAGATGCGCGCACCGCCGCCCGTGGACTGGCAGCTCTGATCGACGGCTTGTGGTTGCGCGGCGCGCTGTCGGGAGACGCTTTCGACACTGCGCAGGCGCAACAGATCGCTTACGAATACATGGATTTCCAATTGGCCAAGCAGGTGAGCTAGAGCACAGAGAAAACGCTCGGCCCCTGAACTGTCACCGACCAGTGATGCCACAGCTACATGGCTCACCCGGTGATCAACGCCAACCACTTATGCACTTGCGAGGACACTATGGCCCGTTTCGAACTGCAAAAACTCTACATCGATGGCGCGTACTCCGACGCCGGCAGCGATGCCACCTTCGAAGCCATCAACCCGGCTAACGGTGAAGTCCTCGCACAAGTGCAACGTGCGACCAAGGAAGACGTCGAGCGTGCGGTGGTCAGCGCTGAAAAGGGCCAGAAAATCTGGGCCGCGATGACCGCCATGGAGCGTTCGCGCATCCTGCGTCGCGCCGTCGACATCCTGCGCGAGCGCAACGATGAACTGGCTGCCCTGGAAACCCTGGACACCGGTAAAGCCTTCTCCGAAACCAAGTACGTCGACATCGTCACCGGCGCCGACGTGCTGGAATACTACGCAGGCCTGGTACCCGCCATCGAAGGCGAGCAGATCCCGCTGCGTGACACTTCCTTCGTCTACACCCGTCGCGAGCCGCTGGGCGTTGTCGCCGGTATCGGCGCGTGGAACTACCCGATCCAGATCGCTCTGTGGAAATCCGCGCCAGCCCTGGCGGCCGGTAACGCGATGATCTTCAAGCCAAGCGAAGTCACCTCGCTGACCACCCTGAAACTGGCCGAGATCTACACCGAAGCCGGCGTTCCGAACGGCGTGTTCAACGTGCTGACCGGCAGCGGCCGTGAAGTCGGCACCTGGCTGACCGAGCACCCGCGCATCGAGAAAATCTCCTTCACCGGCGGCACCGACACCGGCAAGAAGGTCATGGCCAGCGCTTCGGCTTCGTCGCTCAAAGACGTGACCATGGAACTGGGCGGCAAGTCCCCGCTGATCATCTGCGACGACGCCGACCTGGATCGCGCCGCCGACACCGCCATGATGGCCAACTTCTACAGCTCCGGTCAGGTCTGCACCAACGGCACTCGCGTGTTCGTGCCGAGCCACCTGAAAGCCGCTTTCGAAGCCAAGATCGTCGAGCGCGTTGCGCGCATCCGCGTTGGCAACCCGGAAGACGAAAACACCAACTTCGGCCCGCTGGTCAGCTTCCCGCACATGGAAAGCGTGCTGGGTTACATCGCCAAGGGTAAAGAAGAAGGCGCCCGCGTTCTGTGCGGCGGCGAACGTCTGACCGACGGCGAATTCGCCAAGGGCGCGTTCGTGGCTCCGACCGTGTTCACCGACTGCACCGACGACATGACCATCGTCCGTGAAGAAATCTTCGGCCCGGTGATGGCGATCCTGACCTACGAAACCGAAGAAGAAGTGATCCGCCGCGCCAACGACACCGACTTCGGCCTGGCCGCCGGTATCGTCACCCGCGACCTGAACCGCGCCCACCGCGTGATTCATCAACTGGAAGCCGGTATCTGCTGGATCAACGCCTGGGGCGAGTCCGACGCAAAAATGCCGGTTGGCGGTTACAAGCAGTCGGGCGTCGGCCGTGAGAACGGCATCAGCTCGCTGAACAACTTCACTCGCATCAAATCGGTACAGGTCGAGCTGGGCGATTACGTCTCGGTGTTCTAAGACCCGCCATTGTGTGCTGCCCGCGAAGCCGCCTTCGCGGGCAAGCCCGCTCCCACAAGGGAAGCGCTGGCTGTCTGACCTGACCAACTTCAAAGAGGGTGCATTCAATGTCCCAAGAATTCGATTACATCATCGTCGGTGCCGGCTCTGCCGGTAACACCCTGGCGACCCGTCTGACTGAAGACGAAGGCGTCACTGTCCTGCTGCTCGAAGCCGGTGGCCCGGACTACCGATTCGACTTCCGCACGCAAATGCCGGCCGCTCTGGCATTCCCGCTGCAAGGCCGTCGCTACAACTGGGCGTACGAAACCGATCCAGAGCCACACATGGACGGTCGCCGGATGGAATGCGGTCGCGGCAAGGGCCTCGGCGGTTCCTCGCTGATCAACGGCATGTGCTACATCCGTGGCAACGCGATGGACTACGACGGCTGGGCGAAACTGCCAGGCCTGGAAGACTGGACCTACCTCGACTGCCTGCCGTACTTCCGCAAAGCGGAAACCCGCGACATCGGCCCGAACGACTACCACGGTGGCGACGGCCCGGTCAGCGTGACCACGCCAAAAGCGGGCAACAACCCGCTGTTCCACGCCATGGTTGAAGCCGGCGTGCAGGCCGGTTACCCGCGCACCGAAGACCTCAACGGCTACCAGCAGGAAGGCTTCGGCCCGATGGACCGCACCGTGACGCCGAAAGGCCGTCGTGCTTCCACCGCCCGTGGTTACCTGGACGTGGCCAAGAAGCGTTCGACCCTGACCATCGTCACTCACGCCCTGACCGACAAGGTTCTGTTCGAAGGCAAGCGTGCCGTTGGCGTGCGTTACCTGGTCGGCGCCGCTGAAGAACGTGTTGAAGCCCGTGCCCGCAAAGAAGTCATCGTCTGCTCCGGCGCGATCGCTTCGCCGCAACTGCTGCAACGCTCCGGCGTCGGCCCGGCAAAACTGCTGGAAAGCCTCGACATCCCGGTCGTTCACGACCTGCCAGGCGTCGGCGAAAACCTGCAGGATCACCTCGAGCTGTACCTGCAATACGCTTGCACCCAACCGGTCTCGCTGTACCCGTCGCTGCTCTGGTACAACCAGCCGGCCATCGGTGCCGAGTGGCTGTTCAACGGCACCGGCATCGGCGCCAGCAACCAGTTCGAAGCCGGCGGTTTCATCCGTACTCGCGAAGAGTTCGAATGGCCGAACATTCAGTACCACTTCTTGCCGGTCGCGATTAACTACAACGGCAGCAACGGTGTGAAAGAGCACGGTTTCCAGGCGCACATGGGTTCCATGCGTTCGCCGAGCCGCGGTCGCATCCAGGTCAAATCCAAGGATCCGCGCCAGCACCCGAGCATCCTGTTCAACTACATGGCCACCGAGCAGGACTGGCAGGAATTCCGCGACGGCATCCGCCTGACCCGTGAAATCATGCAACAGCCTGCACTGGACGCTTTCCGTGGCCGTGAAATCAGCCCGGGCATCGAAGTGCAAACCGATGAGCAGTTGGACAAGTTCATCCGCGAGCACGCCGAAACCGCGTTCCACCCGTCCTGCTCGTGCAAGATGGGCACCGACGACATGGCGGTAGTGGATGGCGAAGGCCGCGTGCATGGCATGCAGGGTCTGCGTGTGGTCGATGCCTCGATCATGCCGATCATCACCACCGGCAACCTGAACGCCCCGACGATCATGATGGCCGAGAAAATCGCCGACAAGATCCGTGGCCGTCAGCCGCTGCCGCGCAGCAAGGCGCCGTACTACGTCGCTGGCAATGCGCCGGTGAAAGGCAAGGCACTGCGTGAAGTAGCGCCGGCCGCTCACTGACAACCAACTAGCACCGCCACTAAAAACCGCCACCTCTTTCAGAGGCTGGCGGTTTTTTATTTAACCCTCGCTATTCTTCAACAGTACAGTTTCAATCGAACAAAACTCGCAATAATTGCCAACTTTACCTCTCAACCAAACACACTAGAATGCGCGCCTTAAAAAAACAAACCAAGGAAGAACAATGTTACTCAACTGCGCAAACGAGAATATTTCCGCCAGCCTGTTTCGACAGGAATTATCTAAAGAAAAAACCATATCTCTGGACTTCGGCTATTTAAGCGGCGTGATCGAATCGTGGTGGGAAAAGAACAAGGAGCAAAACCTCCACACCTTAAAAATACAACTTACAAATTTATTCCTTAATTATCTCCACCCAGAAGACACACTCTATTTTGATCAGGTCGGCACCAACAAAGGTGTCGCCGCCGTGTGTATCAGAAACATTTTCACCATTGACTGCCCTGCGCTTGCCCTCACCGTCCATGAAGCGCTGGCCGACCTGTTCCATTTGACCGATATAAAGTACGAATATGAAGACCATAAAGCCCTGTACTTGAAGCCTTCCGCTGAAAAGTATAGGGAATGGGGTAATGGTTATGGCGACATCACCCCGCATTCAGATGATTTGTATGAAAGCCTGGACGTTGACTTTCTTGCACTCACTGTGTGCCGAGACACTACACACACGCCCACCGCCTATTATTTCCCGGCTGACTTGCTGTTATCACTTGATGATAAAGAAATTCAAACATTACTTGGCATGCAGGCGATTTTTGTTTCAGGCAAAAACGTCAGTGGCTCGAAGGAGCGCGTTCGAAATGTCGTTGAATACAATGAACTGTATGGCTACCGGGTTGCACTGGATTTCCGCATCGACATTCACAGCGGCGAGCGAATGCGCGCGTTCAACGGTGGGCAAGAGGTGTTGGATAAAATCCGTGCAGCGCTACCCACTGCCAGGTGCAATGTCTCCACAGCGCAGACCGGCACGTTTCTGATCATTGCCAATAACAAGATATTGCATGCTCGCCCCACTCTGAACATCAGTGCCGATGAGGTTCGCTCGCAAGCCGCAACTTCGACGCTGACCACCACGCCACGCCTGTTGTTTCGCAGCAAAGGGCCTCGCAAGCAGTATTACTCGCTGGACGAAAAACAGGCTGTCCGAGGAGCGGCTTGATGAACGGCTGCCAATCTTCATCCGACTCCACCTTCGCGCAAACGCTCAAGGCGGGAGGGCGCGACGCTATCACCTTCGGCATCGCGTTCATCTTTCTGTATTTATCCATCGGAATGGTGGGCGCTGCCCAAGCGCTGACGTTGAGTCAGACGATGGCAACGACCCTGTTGATTTTTTCGACGCCATTACAGTTTCTACTCATACAAAACTACAACGACGGATGGTTACTGATCCCGATTATTCTGGCACTCAACGTCAGATTCGTTTTGCTTTCAGCGACGTTGGCACCGCACCTCAAGCAGACGTCGACGCGTAAGACTCTCGCGTCATTGATACTGCTGACACCCTCGATCTTCACGGCATGCATAACGCGCTTCAAACACAAAACGAGTTTCCCGTTCGCTTATTTTGTTGGCGTAGGCACACCCATCTTCGCCTTGTCGATCATCTGCACTTACATCGGCTTTATGGCCGGCGCAGGTTTTGCCTCACCGGTCATTGCAGCCGCCATGACGATGCTCTTGCCACTTCAGTTCACTGCATTGGCCGGCAAGCACTGGCCGCATTACATGGAAATCTCCAGCTATTGGCTGGGTTTCATCGGTGCGCCTTTGCTGGTGGTGCTCTTCAAGGACTACAACTTGCTGATCACGCCGTTTGTGATCGGCGGCATGCTCGTAATGATTGAAAATACCCGTACTCGCCAAGGAACGGATTCGCAATGACTCTCTGGATGCTGATCGGCTTTGCCGCAATCACGGCGTTTGCATTTCGTGCATTACCGTTTGCTTTCAAAAACACCACGGCGTTGACGCGTACCGAAGGTTCTTTTTACCGCTTCGTCAGTTACAGCGCCCAAGCGATGTTGGGAGTGATCATTTATGACACGGCATTTGCCAGGCTTGATGGCCCGAGTCTGATGCAACAGTTTCAGATTCTGGATGCGCTGAAACTGCTGCTGTTAGTCGGAACATTTGTCGTCGTGGCCAGAACCCGAAAAATTCTGCCAGGTTTCTTTGCCAGCCTGCTGATTTACGTACTCGCATTCGTCTATTTGAATAACTGAAGTTTTACCGCAGAGCCGACCAGGGGCCCTTGGACACGCTTGCTCAAGTACGCCCCTTTTGCCTGACGGGATGACGGTCACTCACAGAATGTATTTCCCTCTCAAGCGCTACCCTTGATACTCCCCCCTCGCAGGCCTACTCTAGTCCTCGCCCAATCGTTTCACCCCCTCCCCGCCGAACCCGCTTCGCCGCTACTCCCATAACAAGGAGGTTCCCTGATGTTCGATTTCCACCCCCAGCTCAAGCAGCGCTTCGCTGCCTTGCGCACGGGCGCCGAGTTCTTTTCCTTGCGGTATGTCCGCGAGTCCGGCCAGTACCTGTCGGTGCGCAAGAACGTCGCCGAACCTCCGAGCCTGAGCCGCGACGAAGGCGCGATGCTCACCGTTCGCGTCAACGGCGTCGAAGCCTACGCCGCGACCAATGACCTGTCGCAACAAGGCCTGCAAGCCGCCCTCGAGCGCGCCGAACAGCAGGCCCGGCGGATCAAGCCCCACGCCTTGCTAGACCTGAGCCAGCAGCCGGTGTCCAGCGACCGCGCCGACTACTTTTCGCCCAATCTGGAACAACCCTTCCCGTCCCTGAGCGAATGCTTCGAGCTGCTCGGCGCGGAATCCGCCTCGGTGCCAAAGGATGAGCGCCTGGTGAATTGGCAAGTGAGTATCGGCATCACCCACGTCGAACAGATCTACCTGAGCAGCGCCGGCGCCGAATTGCGTCAAGCCCAACGCTTCGTCTACCCGGGCCTGGACGTCACCGCCTACGACGGCAACGACAGCCAGACCCGCAGCCTCGGCCGCGAGAACTTCGGCCAGCAGGGCGGCGCCGACGTGATCAACCGCTGCGGCCTGATTGGCGCCGGTCCGCAAGTCGCCGATCAGGCGCTGCAATTGCTGCTCGCGCCGAACACCCCGCAAGGCCCGCGTGATTTGCTGCTGATGCCCGACCAGATGATGCTGCAGATCCACGAATCTATCGGTCACCCGCTGGAGCTCGACCGGATCCTCGGTGACGAGCGCAATTACGCCGGCACCAGTTTCGTCAAAGCTTCGGATTTCGGCAGCCTGCAATACGGCTCGAAACTGCTCAACGTGACGTTCGATCCGGGCATCCCGGAAGAACTCGCCAGCTACGGCCATGACGACGACGGCACAGCTGCCAGCAAGCAATTTTTGATTCGCGAAGGCCTGCTGGTCCGTCCGTTGGGCGGCGCACTGTCGCAGTTCCGCGCGGGTCTGGACGGCGTCGCCAACAGCCGCGCCTGCGGCTGGAACCGCCCACCGATCGATCGCATGGCCAACCTCAACATCGAGCCGGGCGACCAGCCGCTGGAGCAACTGATCGGCGGCATCGAAAACGGCATCCTGATGAGCACCAACCGCTCATGGTCGATCGACGATGCACGCAACAAATTCCAGTTCGGCTGCGAATGGGGCCAGTTGATCGAAAACGGCGAACTCAAGGGCGTGGTGAAAAACCCGAACTACCGGGGCATTTCCGCGCACTTCTGGAAGAGCCTGCGCGCCGTCGGCAACGCCGGCACCACCCAGGTGCTGGGCACGCCAAACTGCGGCAAGGGCGAACCGAACCAGGTGATCCGCGTCGGCCATGCGTCGCCGGCCTGCGTGTTCAGCAATGTTGATGTGTTTGGGGGAGACGCCTGATGAGTATTTCCAAGAACCCGTCCGAGGCGTTCAAGGTGCTGGTCAACTGGCTGCGTGATGCCGTGCGCGAGCCGGAACAGTTCACCCTGAGTTACGACGCCGAATCGTCGGCCTTCGTCCGTTTCAACCACGCCAAGGTGCGTCAGGCCGGGCAAGTGCAGCAAGCCGGTATCGGCCTGAAACTGATCGACGACGGTCGCCATGCCGACCTGCACATCACCCTGTCCGGTGAGCAGGCCACCGACTTGCAACGCCTCGCCGAAGGCTTGCAGCAACTGCGCGAAACCCTGCCGCTGCTGCCGCAGGATCCGTACCTGCTGCTCAACCACAACGGCTGGCAGAGCAAGAACGTGCAGGAACATCCGCTGCCGGACACCGAGCAAGTGGTGGCTGAAATCGCCCAGGCGGCCGAAGGTCTGGATCTGGTCGGTTTCTACGCTGCCGGCCCGATCAGTCGTGGTTTTGCCAGCTCTTCCGGCGCATTCGGCTGGCATCAGGCCAACAGTTTCAACTTCGACTTCAGCCTGTTCCACGAGAACGGCGAAGCGGTGAAGGCCAGCTACGCCGGGCATGACTGGAACAGCGAAGACTTCGCCAAACGCATCCAGCAGGCCCGCGAACAACTCGAGTTTCTCGGTCGCCCACTGCGCACCCTGCCACCCGGCCAATACCGCGCCTATCTGGCACCCGCAGCCCTGGAAGAAATCATGGGCATGCTGTGCTGGGGCGGTTTCTCGGCGCAGTCGATTGCCAGCAAAAGCAGCCCGTTGCAGAAGTTGTATGCCGGCGATCAGGCGTTCAGCCCGCTGGTGTCCCTCGACGAAAAAGTCAGCGACTCGCTGAGTCCGGCGTTCTCCGGCGAAGGTTACCCGCGTAGCGATCTGCGGTTGATCATCGAAGGCAAAGCGGGTGATCAGTTGGTGGGTTCGCGCAGTGCTGCCGAATACGGTCTGACAGCCAACGGTGCCGGCGGTGGCGAATCGCCGAGCGCGCTGAACATGGGCGCAGGCGATCTGCCGCAGGCCGAGATCCTCAAACAGTTGGGCACCGGGTTGTACATCAGCAATCTGTGGTACCTGAACTTCTCCGATCAACCGGCGGCGCGACTGACCGGCATGACCCGGTTTGCCACGTTCTGGGTAGAGAACGGCGAGATTCAGGCGCCGGTCAGCACCATGCGTTTCGACGACAGCGCCTACAGCCTGCTGGGTTCGCAGCTGGAAGCGTTGACCGCCGAGCGCGAGTTGCTGCTGTCGGCGAGCACCTACAGCCAGCGCAATACCTCCTCGGCGCTGTTGCCGGGGGCGCTGGTGAGCCGATTGACCCTGACCCTCTGATACAAATCGTTCCCGCGCCTTGCGCGGGAACGATCATCCACTGCCCCACACCACAAGAGGTTCCATGCCCAACCGCCCGCCTCTCGACGCCATCACCGCCCGCTGGTTGCCGTGGGTCGTCGCCATCGCTTTCTTCATGCAGTCCCTCGACGGGACCATCCTCAACACCGCCCTGCCGGCCATGGCCAGGGATCTGGCCGAAGACCCGCTGCGCATGCAGGGCGTGATCATCGCCTACATGCTCACCGTGGCCCTGCTGATTCCGGCCTCGGGCTGGATCGCCGACCGCTTCGGCACCAAGAAAATCTTCTTCGGCGCGATCCTGCTGTTCAGCCTCGGCTCGCTGCTGTGCGCCTTGTCGAGCAGCCTGAGCATGCTGATCGGCGCGCGCGTGATCCAGGGCCTCGGCGGTGCGCTGATGCTGCCGGTCGGGCGCCTGGTGGTGCTGCGCGCCTACCCGCGTTCGGAACTGGTGCGGATCATGGGTTTCATCACCATTCCCGGCCTGCTCGGCCCGCTGATCGGCCCGACCATGGGCGGCTGGATGGTCGAATACCTGACGTGGCACTGGATCTTCCTGATCAACCTGCCGGTCGGCGTCATCGGTTGCTACGCGGTGTGGAAGTTCATCCCCGACCTGCGCGGCACCGAGCGCACGCGCTTTGATAGCCTGGGTTTCCTGCTGTTCGGCGCGGCGATGGTGCTGATCACCATCGCCATGGAAGGCCTCGGCGAACTGCACCTGCCGCACCTGCGGGTGATGCTGTTGCTGTTCGGCGGCATGGCGTGTCTGGCGGCGTACTGGTTGCGCGCCGGGCACATTGAAAACCCGCTGTTCGCGCCGTCGCTGTTCAAGACCCGCACCTTCGCGGTCGGCATTCTCGGCAACCTGTTCGCCCGTCTGGGCAGCGGCGCCCTGCCGTTTCTGGTGCCGTTGCTGCTGCAAGTGGCGCTGGGTTATTCGCCGTCCCAGGCCGGGATGAGCATGTTGCCTTTGGCCGCTGCGGCGATGGTCGCCAAGTGGGGCGCGCGGCCACTGATCGAGCGCTTGGGCTATCGCATCGTGCTGACCGGCAACACCCTGCTTCTGGGGATCATGCTGGCGAGCATGGGCCTGGTCAGCGAGCAGACGCCATACTGGCTGCTGCTGTGCCTGCTGGCGATTCTCGGGGCGATCAACTCGCTGCAATTCACCGCAATGAACACCGTGACCCTGATCGACCTCGACGACGCCAGCGCCAGCAGCGGCAACAGCCTGCTGTCGGTGGTGGCGCAGTTGTCGCTGAGTCTCGGCGTGGCGTGCGCCGGGGCGCTGCTCGGCGGCTTTACGGCAGAGATCGGCAATGACGGCGTTGAAACCGTGTTGGGCGCGTTTCAGCTCACGTTCGTGACCGTTGGGATCATGGCGATGCTGGCCGCGACGATTTTCTCCCAGCTCTCCAAGAATGACGGACGGCGCGTCAGACGTCCGGAAGAGCACATCGAGTCTTAGGGCTATTGGCCACCGGGCTGGTACACTGCGCGACATTTTGTTTTGCAGGCCAGTCCCGTGACCACCATCGCCACCGCTTTTAATACTTTGCCGCTGTCCGCCGCCATGCTGGCTAACCTCGACTCCCTCGGTTATGCCCAGATGACGCCGATCCAGGCGCAGAGCTTGCCGGTGATCCTCAAGGGGATGGACCTGATCGCCCAGGCCAAGACCGGCAGCGGCAAGACCGCCGCGTTCGGCATCGGCCTGCTGAACCCGATCAATCCGCGCTACTTCGGTTGCCAGGCGCTGGTGATTTGCCCGACCCGTGAGCTGGCTGACCAGGTCGCCAAGGAAATCCGTCGTCTGGCCCGTGCCGAAGACAACATCAAGGTCCTGACCCTGTGCGGCGGCGTGTCGTTCGGCCCGCAGATCGGCTCGCTGGAGCACGGCGCGCACATCATCGTCGGCACTCCGGGCCGCATCCAGCAACACCTGCGCAAGGGTTCGCTGGTCCTCGACGGCCTGAACACGCTGATCCTCGACGAAGCCGACCGCATGCTCGACATGGGTTTCTACGACGCCATCGAAGACATCATCGAGCAAACCCCGGCCCGCCGTCAGACCCTGCTGTTCTCGGCCACCTACCCGGTGGGCATCAAGCAACTGGCGTCGAAGTTCATGCGTGACCCGCAAACGGTCAAGGCCGAAGCGTTCCACGACGACACCCAGATCGAACAGCGCTTCTACGAGATTTCCCCGGAAGAGCGCATGAGCGCGGTGACCAAGGTCCTGCACCACTTCCGTCCGGCCTCCACCGTAGCGTTCTGCTTCACCAAGCAGCAAGTGCAGGAAACCGTCGATCACCTGACGTCCAAAGGCATTTCCGCCGTCGGCCTGCACGGCGATCTGGAACAGCGTGACCGCGATCAGGTGCTGGCGATGTTCGCCAACCGCAGTACTTCGGTGCTGGTTGCCACTGACGTTGCCGCCCGTGGTCTGGACATCGATGCACTGGACATGGTGATCAACGTCGAACTGGCCCGCGATTCGGAAATCCACATTCACCGCGTCGGCCGTACCGGTCGTGCCGGCGAGAAAGGTATTGCGGTCAGCCTCGTTGCGCCGTCGGAAGCGCACCGCGCGCAAGCCATCGAACAACTGCAGAAAACCCCGCTGAACTGGGATCAGGTGGACAACCTCAAATCCCAGGGCGGTGCCCCGCTGCAACCGCCGATGAGCACGCTGTGCATCGCTGGCGGGCGCAAGGACAAGGTGCGTCCGGGCGACATTCTTGGTGCACTGACCGGTGAGGCCGGCATTCCGGGCGCTCAGGTCGGCAAGATCGCGATCTTCGACTTCCAGTCCTATGTGGCTGTTGAACGCACCGTGGTCATGCAGGCGCTGCAGCGTTTGAACAACGGCAAGATCAAGGGCCGTTCGCTGCGCGTTCGCGTTTTGTAAACGATCTACCATCCAAAGTAGATCCCTGTGGGAGCGGCGGTGCGACGGTTCGACTTGCCCGCGATGACGGACTGACAGACGACTTCCATGTTGAATGTTCTGGCCTCTTCGCGGGCAAGTCGAACCGTCGCACCGCCGCTCCCACATTGGTCTTCGGTGAATTTTGAATACTTTGTGAGGACACCGTTTTGCGCTCTACCGAAGTCGTGATCATTGGCGCTGGCGCCGCAGGGTTGATGTGTGCACTGACCGCCGCCGGGCGCGGGCGTCAGGTCATGCTGCTCGACCACGCGAACAAGGCCGGCAAGAAAATCCTGATGTCCGGCGGTGGGCGCTGCAACTTCACCAACATGTACACCGAACCGGGCAATTTTCTCTCGCAGAATGCGCACTTCTGCAAATCCGCGCTGGCCCGCTACACCCAGTGGGACTTCATCGGCATGGTCGCCAAGCACGGCGTGCCGTACCACGAGAAGAAACTCGGCCAGTTGTTCTGCGATAACAAATCCAGCGACATCCTCGGCATGCTGCTGGACGAGTGCGATCAGGTCGGCGTCAACCTGCACCTCGACACCTCGATCCAGACCATCGAGAAGGTCGAAGGCGGTTACCTGCTCGACACCACCCTCGGCCAGATCCAGTGCCAGTCGCTGGTGATCGCCACCGGCGGCCTGTCGATCCCGACCCTCGGCGCGACCGGTTTCGGCTATCAGGTCGCCAAACAGTTCGGCCACGAACTGCTGCCGACCCGCGCCGGGCTGGTGCCGTTCACCATCACCGATCAACTCAAGGAGTTGTGCACCGAACTGTCCGGCACCTCGGTGGATTGTCTGGTCAGCTGCAATGATCAGAGCTTTCGCGAGAACATCCTGTTCACTCACCGTGGCCTGAGCGGTCCGGCGATTCTGCAGATTTCTTCCTTCTGGGAGCCGGGTGACACGGTGGAGATCAACCTGCTGCCCGATCACGACGCCGCGAGCTGGCTGCAACAGCAGACCACCGAGCGTCCGAACAGCGAGCTGAAAACCCTGCTCGGCGAAATCTTCACCAAGAAGATGGCCAACCTGCTGGCCGACAACTGGTTCGTCTCCAAACCGATGAAGCAGTACACCCACGCCGAACTGGCGGACATCGCCGAGAAGCTGGGCAGCTGGAAAGTCGTCCCGGCCGGCACCGAAGGTTACCGCACCGCCGAGGTAACGCTGGGTGGCGTCGACACCCGCGAAGTCTCCTCCAAGACCATGGAATCACTGAAAAGCCCGGGTCTGTACTTTGTCGGTGAAGTGCTGGATGTCACCGGGCATCTGGGTGGTTTCAACTTCCAGTGGGCGTGGGCATCGGGTTACGCGGCAGCGCAATACGTCTGACTTGAAGGCCGTGCGGAACACTTTTTGCTGTCAGATGTGATCGGCGCCATTGCGTCGGCGTCATTACTGGCTCAATTTAGCGGCATCGCCTCGGAAGGCCTTCGCACTTCATGTCCTCGACCTCGTTTCGTCAGTCTTTGCGGCGCCTGTGGGCGCTGGATAAATTCAGCTACAGCGTGCGGGTGTTCATCGCCCTGACCGGCAGCATGGCGCTGTGCTGGTATCAGGATGAAATGGGGCTGCTGATCCCGTTGTTCCTCGGGATCATCGCCAGCGCCCTGGCCGAGACCGACGACAGTTGGCAGGGCCGCCTCAATGCACTGGCGGTGACGCTGGTGTGTTTCAGCGTCGCAGCGCTGTCCGTGGAATTGCTGTTCCCCTACCCCATCGTGTTTGTCATTGCCCTGGCGCTGGCCAGTTTCGGCCTGACCATGCTCGGCGCGCTCGGCGAGCGTTACGGCGCGATTGCTTCGGCGACGCTGATTCTCTCGGTCTACACCATGATCGGCGTGGACCAGCGCGGTGGCGCGGTCACGGATTTCTGGCACGAGCCGATGCTGCTGGTGGCCGGCGCCGCGTGGTACGGCTTGCTGTCGGTGCTGTGGCAGGCGATGTTTTCCAATCAGCCGGTGCAGCAGAGTCTGGCGCGGCTGTTTCGCGAACTGGGCTTTTACCTGAAGCTGAAATCCTCGCTGTTCGAGCCGATCCGTCAGATGGATGTCGAAGCGCGGCGACTGGAACTGGCCCAGCAAAACGGCCGGGTCGTCGCAGCCCTGAACAGCGCCAAGGAAATCATCCTGCACCGGGTCGGCAACGGTCGCCCGGGCTCGAAAGTCAGCCGTTACCTGAAGCTGTACTTCCTGGCGCAGGACATTCACGAACGTGCCAGCTCTTCGCACTATCCCTACAACGCCTTGGCCGATGCGTTTTTCCACAGCGATGTCTTGTTCCGCTGCCAGCGCCTGCTGCGCCAGCAAGGCAAGGCCTGCCGGGCGCTGGCCGAATCGATCCAGATGCGCCAGCCGTTCATCTACGACGCAACTTTTGCCGAAGCCCTGAGCGACCTGCATGCGTCCCTCGAACACCTGCGCATCCAGAGCAACCCGGCCTGGCGCGGACTGCTGCGTTCGTTGCGTGCACTGGCGGCCAACCTCGGCACCCTCGACCGTTTGCTCAGTGACGCCAGCAACCCTGACGCCTTGGCGGACGCCACCGACAGCAGCCTGCTCGACCGCTCGCCGCGCAACTTCAAAGACGTCTGGATTCGTCTGCGCACGCAGCTGACGCCGACCTCGCTGCTGTTCCGCCACGCCCTGCGTTTGCCGCTGGCGCTGAGCATCGGCTACGGCATGGTGCACCTGATTCACCCGTCGCAGGGTTACTGGATCATCCTCACCACGCTGTTCGTCTGCCAGCCGAACTACGGCGCCACCCGGCGCAAACTCGGTCAGCGGATTTTCGGCACGGCGATCGGCCTGACGATTGCCTGGGCGCTGTTCGATCTGTTCCCGAATCCGCTGGTGCAGTCGTGCTTCGCCATCGCCGCCGGCGTGGTGTTCTTTACCAACCGCACCACCCGCTACACCGTGGCCACCGCCGCGATCACGATCATGGTGCTGTTCTGCTTCAACCAGGTCGGTGACGGTTACGGGCTGTTTGTGCCGCGGTTGTTCGATACCTTGCTCGGCAGCCTGATTGCGGGGCTTGCGGTGTTCCTGTTCCTGCCGGACTGGCAGGGTCGGCGCCTGAACAAAGTGCTGGCCAACACCCTCACCTGCAACAGCATTTACCTGCGCCAGATCATGCAGCAATACGCCGCCGGCAAGAGCGACGACCTCGCCTATCGCCTGGCCCGGCGCAACGCGCACAACGCCGACGCGGCACTCTCCACGACGCTGGCGAACATGCTGATGGAGCCGGGGCATTTCCGGAAGGAAGCCGACGTCGGCTTCCGCTTCCTGGTGCTGTCGCACACCTTGCTCAGCTATCTGTCAGGGCTTGGCGCACACCGGGAAACCCAGCTGCCGGCCGAGGTGCGCGAACACCTGATCGACGGCGCCGGGGTGAGTCTGGCGGCGAGCATCGATGAAATCGCCCAAGGCCTGGCGAGCAAACAGCCGATTGCGATTCAGAGCGATGAGGAAGAAGCGCTGGCCAATGAGCTGGAGCAGATGCCGGACGAAATCGACGAAGGCCAGCGGCTGGTGCAGACGCAACTGGCGCTGATCTGCCGCCAGCTCGGGCCGTTGCGCACGCTGGCGGCGCATCTGATCAAAGACACAGCCGAGGATTGAGGTGGCCGGACAGGCCCTTTCGCGGGCTTGCCCGCGAAAGGGCCAGTTCGTGCACTAAAAATCTTTCAGGCTACATCCCGTGCTGCCTGAGCAACTTGTCATAGCTGCCATCGGCCTTCATCGACGCAATCGCCTTGTCGAACCCGGCCACGATCTGTTCGTGCTGCGGGTTCTTCAGGCTGACCAGAATATGCAGGCTGTTCTCGCTCAGCGGCTTTGGCAGAAACTCCACCGCGTTGCGCACTTTCGGTGATTCCCGGGCCAGGTAGTAACGGGCGACGTATTCGTCTTCCAGGGTCAGCTTGACCCGGTCCGCCGCCAGCATGCGCACGGCCATGGCGAAGTTATGCACAGGGACTTTCTGCAATGCGGTGTCGGCATCGAACGGCGCCGAATAGGCGTAGCCGCGCACGACCGCAATCGGGTAGGTGTGTAGTTCCTGCAGGTTGTTGTATTCGATGGGCGCATCTTTGCGCTTGAGAAAACGCACGCGATTGAGCAGGTACTCGGCAGAAAACTGCCCCAGCTTCGTGCGCTCGTCGTTGTACCAGGCGTTGACCAGCACGTCGTAACGTCCTTCGCCAACCCCCATCAACGCCCGCGCCCACGGCACCTGCTCATAACCGCTGGCATAACCGGCACGGGCCAGGGCCGTGCTGACGATGTCGGTCGCCAGCCCACCGTTGACCAGCGTGTCATCGGTAAAGGGCGGCCAGACGTCGAACACCAGACGCAATTTCTCCGCTGCAGCGCTCTGACCCAGCAACAGCAATCCGATCAAAGCAAAGGCTCGATGCAATCGCGGCATGCTTGAAAATCCTTAGCGGGCGGGCCGCCCGGCGTGTTTTCAGTCAAAACCCCAAGGCCCCTTACCGGCGAATCCCAGGCCCTAACATTAGCTCATTGAAGCCATTGCACAGCGCTTCCCAGCAGATTACACAAAGTACGGCGGACCGCGATATTGGAATGATGGCATTTTGGCCTTTGTCACAGATTTCTCAGCCATACAGACATATTTCGGCGCTGCGCTTAGTATCGGGCGACGTAGTTCAAGGAATCGGAAGATGACAATCGAGTGGGTCTGCAAACATCACAGCGATCTGGGACTGGAGCAGCTGTACGCCATTTTGAAATTGCGCTCGGAAGTGTTCGTGGTCGAACAGCGCTGCGCGTATCTGGATCCGGACGGTCAGGATCTCGACGGTGACACCTGTCATTTGATGGGCTGGGACGGTGATCAGCTGGTGGCGTACCTGCGCCTGCTGGATCCGGAATCCCAGGGGGGCGACGTGGTGATCGGCCGCGTGCTGACGGCGCCAGCCGGGCGTGGCAAAGGGCTGGGGCATGAAATGATGGAGCAAGCGCTGAAACAGGCCGAGAAGCGTTGGCCTGAAGTGCCGATCTATCTGTCGGCCCAGGCGCATTTGCAGGGGTATTACGGGCGGTACGGGTTTGTGGTGGCGGGTGAGGAATATCTTGAGGATGACATTCCGCATATTGGTATGCGGCGGTCCTGAGATTTCCCCTTCGCGGGCTTGCCCGCGAAGGGACTGCAGAGGTCAGGGATACTCGAGAACAGCCTTGATCTGCCGCAAATTCCGCTCGATCCACCCCCGATCAATCGCCCCCCACTCGCGAATCCGATAGCGCCCCGCATGATTGCGCGCGCCCTCTTCCTGTTCGAACTCGCAGACGATATCCAGATCCGCCAGCGCGGCAATAGTGTCCTGCGCCGTGCGCCGGGGCATGCCGGTGACCTCGGTCAGCGCCGGCACGCTGCTGGCCAGGCCACTGTCGATCAGGTACGCCACGTACAAGCGCCGGTAGAAACTGCTCTTGGTCTTGCTTACGTCCATGCATGCGCTCCGTTGTTTGATGTCTTATTGCATGTCCCGCCACGTCAGGTACACCCGCAGGTCGAACTCGACCTGGTGGTAGCCCGGCAGCATGTGCTCACATAATTTATAGAACGCCTTGTTGTGATCCGACTCCTTGAAGTGCGCCAGTTCATGCACGACGATCATCTTCAAGAACTCAGGCGCGGCCTCCTTGAACAGCGAGGCGATACGGATCTCTTTCTTGGCCTTGAGCTTGCCGCCCTGCACCCGCGAGACCGTGGTGTGCAAGCCGAGGGCGCGGTGGGTCAGGTCGAGGCGGTTGTCGAACAAGACCTTGTCGATGGCCGGGGCGTTGCGCAGGTATTCCTGTTTCAGGTCCAGCGCGTAGCCGTACAACGCCTTGTCGCTCTGCACATCATGGCGGCCCGGATAGCGTTGGCTCAGGTAATCACCGAGGCGGTTGTCGGCGATCAATTGGCGCACCTGATCCTGCAGATTCGCGGGATAGGCCTGGAGGTATTTCAACGCAGTCATGGGGCGGCACAGGTCATGAAAAGGCCGCCAGTGTAGCGAATTCAACCGGCCAACGCGCTCCAGTCGAATGGCTCGGTAAAGCGTGCGGTGTCCTCGGCGACCAACGGCCGCGCCACCAGGAAGCCTTGCACGTACTCGCAACCATGGGCTTGCAGCCACTGGTATTGCTCGACGGTTTCCACACCTTCGGCAATCACCAGCAAGCCGTATTCCTTGCACAGGTCGATGACTGTGCGCACCAGCGAAGCGTCGCGGGACGAGTCCGGCAATCGGGCGATCAGGTGCCGATCGAGCTTGAGGGTGTCCAGTTCCAGATCACGCAGATGCGACAGCGAGCAAGAGCCGGAACCGAAATCGTCCAGCGCCACCCGTACCCCGAGATTGCGCAGCAGCTTGAGCTGTTTGCGGGTCTCGTCCGGGTTGATCGTCAGCGCCTCTTCGGTGACTTCCACTTCCATCTGGTGCGGCTGCAAACCATGGCGCTCCAGCACCTGGCGCAATTCGGTGACCAGATTCGGCAGGCCGAACTGGGTGTTGCTCAGGCTCACGCCGATCACCAGATCCCTGGAGAACTCAGCCTCCCAGGCCTTCCGCTGCCCGGCGCTGCGATGATAAATCCAGCTGCCGAGCCGGCTGATCAGCGTCGCCTCTTCCAGCAACGGCAGGAACAACCCCGGCGGCACGTCGCCGACGCTCGGATGCTGCCAGCGCAGCAAGGCCTCGAAACCGCGAATCCGGCCGTCGCCAATCGCCACCTGCGGCTGGTAGACCAGATTGAAATCACGGTTCTCGATGGCGTTGCGCACGCTCTCTTCCAGCATCAGCCGTGAGCGCGCGCGGCCGTTCATTTCGTGATCGTAGAAACGATATTGCTGACGCCCGGCACGCTTGGCCTCGTACATGGCAATGTCCGAGGCGCGCATCAGACCGTCGAGGTTGTTGCCGCAATCCGGGTAAGTGGCGATGCCGATACTCGCACCCAGAGCGATATCGAGGCCTTCGATCTGCTGACAGATCGACACCCGCTCGATGAGCTTCTCGGCGATCTTCGCCGCTTGTTCGGGGAATTCCAGATCCAGCAGCGCGGTGAATTCATCGCCGCCCATCCGCGCCAGAATGTCGAACGGCCGCAGGCACGCTTTCAATTGTTCGGAGACCCAGCGCAACACCCGGTCCCCGGCATCATGGCCGAGGGAATCATTGACCCTCTTGAAGCCGTCGAGATCGAGGTACATCAGCACCCAGCTGCTGTCCGTGCGCTCGCCGCGCAGCAACAGGTTTTCCACAGTCTGGTAAAAACCCCGACGATTGAGCAGCCCGGTCAGCGGGTCGGTGACCGCCTGAAATTCCAGCTGCTGATGCAGATGGCGCACCACCGACATGTCCAGCACCGTCACCACCATCGCGTGCTGTTCACTCGGCAGCGGCGCGCAGGACAAGGCCACCGGCACTTGCTGCCCCGGCGCGGTACGCAACAACGCATCGTGTAAACGCAAGGTCTCGCCACGTTTGTAACCGGCATAAAACTCGGAATCGGCCCACAGCGGAATGTGCGGTTTCTGCAGGAAATCGAGAAACTCCTGCCCTTCCAGCTCCTTCACCGGCGCATTGAGCAACCGGGAAATCGCCGGGTTGGCGAAGCGGATCAAACCATCTTCGGCCAGCACCAGAATGCCTTCGGCGGCGTTATCCAGCACCGAGGCATTGAAGGCTCGCGCCGATTCCAGATCCTGACTCAAGCGCTGCAAGGCCCGGCGATTGCGCTGGTGCTCCAGCAACGCCTGGACTTTGGGCTTGAGAATCTGCGGATCGAAGGGTTTGAACAGGTAATCCACCGCACCGCTGGCATAGCCCTTGATCACGGCGTCCTGGGACTGCTCGTTGGCGGTGAGAAAGATGATCGGGGTCAGGCGCGTGCGCTGGCTGCCGCGCATCAGACGCGCGACTTCAAAACCGTCCATGCCCGGCATCTGCACATCCAGCAGTACCAGATCGACGTCATGTTCGAGCAGCAGGCTGAGGGCTTCGAAACCGGAAGCCGCGGTAATCACCTGCCAGTCCTGGCGCTGCAGCAAGGCGCGCATGCTGATCAGATTTTCAGGGTAATCATCAACGATCAAAAGGACTGAGCTGCCTTCACCTGGCTGGGGTTGCGCGCATTCCATGCTGCTTCTCTTGTCGGGACATCTTGTGTCGGGGCATCTCGGATCAGCGTTCCGGGCGGTTTCTCGTGAAAACCGTACAGTCACTGAGCCTTCACTCTAGTCCGGGATCTGTAAAAGCAATAGCTGTCATCCAGCCATCATTTAGCCAAACCGATAGGCAGCCGACTAACGGTCACCGCTGAAGCCCCCGAAAACCGGGAAACATGGCATTTCGACAGGATGTTGACGCCAATCATCCGCCGGACGGCCGTTAACAAAAAATCCCTCTACGCTTATAAAGGGCGCCCCCAAGAAGCGCGGGCTAGAGCTTCTGGCACGCGCGTGCAAGAGAAATAGAGTGGAAGAACCGACATGATCGACCTCGCAACCTGGAACCTCAGCGTTCCCGTTGGCAGCCCGCCCTACACCGTCGAAACCTCCAAACTGGTGAACGGCTTCAAGGATCAGTACTTCCATTCCGACACCGGCACCCTGTTCTTCTGGTCCCCGGTGACCGGCTCGAAAACCGAAAACGCGATCTACCCGCGCACCGAACTGCGCGAAACCTACAGCAACGGCACTCTGCGCAACTGGTACTACCCCGACGCCGACAACCTGTTGCGCGCAACCCTCTCGGTCAACAAGGTGCCCAGCTCCGGCAAGATCGTCATCGGCCAGATCCACGCCTATGAAAGCCAGAAGCCGATGCTCAAGCTTGAGTACCAATACAAAGACAAAACCGAGACCGGCAACCTGGTGATCAAACTGCGCACCCATCCGGATCAGGACGAAAGCCGCGTCATTACCCTCGCCACCGGGATCAAACTCAATCGCGAATTCAACTACCTCATTCACCTGAGCCCCGGCGGCGCACTGGGTGTGAGTGCGGCCGGGTATCAGTGGGATTCGCAGATCAGCGCGACGTGGCGCAACAAACCGCTGTATTTCAAGGCGGGCGTGTATGTGCAGGACAACACCGGGTACACCAGCGAGGGTGGGCAGGTGACGTTCAGCAAGCTGGATATCGATCACGATAAGTAGCCGCTATGCGCTCGTTTAAGGCTGCTGTTTAAAGGCAGTGCGCGTAACGTCCCGAAGCCTACAACAGCTTGCGTCGCTGCCTACCACTACGCCAGAATCCGCCGGCTTGTGCGCCTGGAGGGCCGTCGGTAACTTGATTCGGGTCACTGATTCGCAGTGATCGGGTTTAGTAGCCCGAGGGTTCGCGAGGCGTATTTGCACTCCAGAAAGTGAGATATCTCGGTATCTGCGCTTGATGGTAGCTGTACGCAGGGCGCTTTCGGGCGCGCCGGTTCGCGTCTCCCCGGTCTACTAACCTGCGTTCAGCTGCCACCCCATCGTTTAGTAGCGATCCGGTGTCGGCTCCATTTCCCGGAGACGAAACATGATTCAATCGACACCTCATCCGCCGGTCACAGACCCGGCCTCCCCCTACGATTCCCTCGACCCCAAAAAACTAAACGAAGCCGCCGAACGCGCCCTCGACCACTACTTATGCCCCGGCGCCCGCATCATGGCCACGGTCAACGAACCCGACCCCATGTACTTCGCCAACCCCGCCTACAACACCGAATCACTGCTCGCCAACGCCAGCGAAACCCTCGGCTCCGCCAGCGAAATGCTCAACAACTTCGCCGCCACCCTCGCCCCCGCCGACCGCAAGACTGCGATTGGCATTGCGCAGTTGGTGATGCTAGGGGAACTGGCGGTGAATCAGGCGTTGGATCATGTTGAGCCAAAAACTTAATAAGCAACTGGCTTAAGCAGCTCATCTACTACAGAACCCGCCATTGGCGGGTTCTCTTCACGCAGCACCGAAAACCTACCAACAAATAAATCCAAAATAAATCTGTCACCTTTTCAGTCAAATAAATAAATCTGTCACCTTTTCAAACCAACGTGGATACCATTTCTACCGGCAAGCGTTGTCGGGCTTTACAGAAGGCGCCCGTGCGAGCGCTATTGGGTTTCATGCCGCTACAGGATCGCTTGATGGAGAAATCGTTGACGGCATTCTGGCAGGAGCGATCGGCACTCATCGCTTGAGCCAGGAACATCGACAGAGTTTCCGTTGGCGGATACAAGCGCTCCCGATGCTCTGGCAGTGCTGACTCAACGCGCTGCAGCAACTCGGGAGCCGTGAGCAGGTTGAAAAAAGCATAGGCATCACAATTCGAAGCGTGGCGGCGAAAACGTTGCTGTTGATGCTGGAGAATTTGGCGTCTACGATCCATGTGGGCTGTGTCCTTGGTTTTCTGGTGTGTGTTCGCAACTATCACCGTAGACCAAGGCCAGCCCTTCTTCATTTTTTGCTTTCAGCTCAATCGGTTAGCTGTTAAGTAAGTGCCATTCAAATCAGTCCCCTTTTCCTATACCAAAACAAAAAAGGTGCAGTTCGATCTCGGAAAGCCAAAATATTTACGTATGCCTAGTAACTGCTGAAACATCGCACTCGTGGAACTGTCTAGCTCCAACACCTGGAACATCAATTGTTAACACCCAGTCAGAGGTGCGCGAATCAGTACATACCAAGCTAACCTTTGCTCCTCGAAATGACTCACCACTCACCGTGTACACCGTCAAATCAAAATACGATTTAAGATCAGCAAAAGCCCCGATTGGGTCTGATACGGAATCCATCTTATTTACACCGATTATAAGCTGCTTATCTTCCATACGACCCTCCAAAAATAATGATCATTGCCTCACAAGCATATAACTCAACAAAAAAAACGCACCTGTTAAAAATGACAGTTTTTTATAAAAAATAGACATGCACCAAATTCGAAATACATCTAACAACAAAGCTTACTCACATTCAAATATCAATAAACACCCACTACATATAAGCACTTACCCAATCCCCCAACCTTAACTTCAACCCCATCTATAAAAATAACTGCCTTCATGGTCACGTTTTATTATTTTATAATAACTATCCGTTATGGCACCGCCAGCCGTGCCGGAGCGCCCAACATCACGCAGCAACTCGCCGCCTCCCGGCACCGCTCCTTTCTGCTCAAAGAACTGCACCGTACCCGCGACCGAAGCCTGCGCGCGGCGCTGCACGAACAACTGGCCGACGCCTCACGCCTAATTGGCTTGTCAGTGCCTGAACTGGATACCATCGGCAGCGCCGAGCCGGACGTCAGCGTGCAACTGGCACCGTTCTGGGAAACCTTCGATTTTCTGGACAGCAAAGGCGAAACCTACAACCTCTCCAACAAACCCCACCTTTACTTGGCTTTACGCCTGGATGATGTGCAGCAACGCTTGAACAAACGCGGTGGTCCCAAAATATGCCCTGCCTCGCTACGCAAATTGCTGAAGCACAGCACCTCGCCGCGCTGCCTCGGTCATGGACGCAACATCTACAGTGCCATTCGGGACAGTGCCATTCGGGACAGTGCCATTCGGGACATGCCATTCGGGACGACTGCCATTCGGGACAGATTTATTTTCCGGCCCCACACCAGAAAAAGTATCGACATAAATTCCTAAAACCACACCTGATAGAAATTACAGGTTTTAGTATTTATTCAGAACAACCAAAATTCCAAACAACCATAAGAGGCAACGGGCACGGTCTTATTTAATCCCCTCAACCCGAGCGGATACATTCTCTGACATATCCAACCTGCCTCAGCCTCGCCACCTTCTAAACTTCATCCGTCAAAACAAGGACGTAGGAAGACTCATGCCCAGAACGGGACGCATCGTGCTACCTCACTACCCGCACCACATCGTACAGCGCGGCCACAACAGGCAGGTTGTGTTCGCCGAGCCGGCGGATTACGAACGCTATCTTTCTGACCTGCGCGAGCTAAAGGAAGCATTGGGTATAAAAGTTTATGCCTACTGCCTGATGACCAATCATGTGCACTTGCTGCTCGCCCCAGGGGAAGCAACGTCCAGCCTTGGACAGCTCATGAAAGCCCTCGCCGGGCGGATGACGCGGTATCGCAACAAGGTTGAGGGGAGAACCGGGACGCTATGGGAAAGTCGCTACAAATCCAGCGTCGTTCAATCCGACACTTATCTATTGGCTTGCAGTCGCTACATCGAGTTAAACCCAGTGCGAGCCAAAATGGTGTCGTGTGCAGAAGACTATCGCTGGTCCAGCTTCGCGCTACGCCTGAACGACTTTTCAGAAAGCACCTGGCTGGACAAAGATCCTTGCTTCCTGGAGCTAGGATCTAACGATGCCATCCGGCGTGAACGCTATAAATCTTTTGTTGAGATGGCGTCCCCCACTAATGAGTTGCAACTCATAAGGGGCGCACTCCAGCGAGGTCAACTGACTGGCAATATGAGATTCGTCGACGAAATCGAGAAAATCACCGGGAGGCGTATTCAATTCAGAGAGCGGGGGCGGCCAGAGAACAGTGCTTAACGTCAAAAGGGGACGATTAAATAAATCTGAGAATCATCTGGCCGGCCTCCCCACCTCACAGAGGTGGCGCAAAATTCAAGGTGCGAACTTAGTCTTTTGCGTAGGAGGCCGTGATGAAATTCTGTGGCATAGACCTGCATTCGAACAACAGTGTTGTGGTGGTTACCGACGAAACGGATCGAGTATTGGTCAGTCGACGCTGTCCCAACCGGCTAACGCCAATCCTTTCGCTGCTCGAGCCTCATCGTGCTGAATTGGTTGGCGTCGTGGTTGAGTCCACCTACAACTGGTATTGGTTGGTCGATGGCCTCAAGGCAGCGGGCTTCGAGGTGAAGCTGGCCCATCCTGTGGCGATGAAACGCTACGACGGTTTGAAGCATGCCGATGACAAGGATGATGCGGCGTTCCTGGCACATTTGCTGCGACTCGGGATTTTACCGACGGGATATATCCACCCGCCGCAAGAACGTGCGCTGCGAGATTTGGCTCGTAAACGTATTCAACTGGTACGCAGTCGGACTCAGCACATTCTGTCCGTCGAGAACATGATGGCGCGCCAGTTTGGCCAGCGGTTGAGCTGTAATGAAGTCAAAGGGCTGTCAGCCACATCCGTCGACAGGCTGGGCCTGCCGACGGATGTGGCTCTGGCAATGAAAGCGAATGTCGGCATTGTCCAGGCATTGCAGACCCAGATTGATTTTCTTGAAGAGCGATTACTGCACGAAGCCCGTCTGCGCCCGGAGTTTTCCTTGCTGAAAACGATGCCCGGAATTGGCGAGGTACTGGCCACGATCATCATGCTGGAAACCGAAAATATCGAGCGCTTTGCCGACGTGGGCCACTTCGCGTCTTATGCTCGCTGCGTAAAAAGTGCGCATTACTCCAATGGCAAAAAGAAAGGTGAAGGTAACGCCAAGAACGGCAATGCTTATTTGATCTGGGCTTATATCGAAGCGGCTAATTTCGCCCGGCGCTTCAGCGAGGATGCCAAACGCTTTTTCGAGAAAAAGAAAGCCAGGACCAACACCGTGGTCGCGACCAAGGCACTGGCACACAAGCTGGCGCGAGCGAGTTATCACATCCTGAAGGAAAAA
This sequence comes from Pseudomonas fitomaticsae, assembly GCF_021018765.1. GTDB lineage: Bacteria > Pseudomonadota > Gammaproteobacteria > Pseudomonadales > Pseudomonadaceae > Aquipseudomonas > Aquipseudomonas fitomaticsae. The sequence continues at coordinate 6,229,179 of NZ_CP075567.1, forward strand.
CAGCCTTTTGATGCCAGACGCTGTTTCGCCTGAGGGGCGAATGAGGTGATGGTTGTCCAACCAAAAAGGGACTGGGCTCGAACCACTAAATCTGAGTGGCGACCGACCATCACCGCCTGAGTGTGTTGTAACCGGGTCGTCTGCCAAGTGAGCCAGCTGGGACTGGACGTGTGTTTTGCACGAGCCATAGTTCTGTGACACGTTTTGGACGCATTGGCAGCACCAACGTTTCTCTGGGGCAGTTAACTGCCAGGGCGGTGCTGGTTGTATCGCTACCGCTTGATCCAAATGGGTGTCTGGCACGACTCGTTCGTAGCCAATGAAGAGGAAACGGGTTCGACGGGTTCAACCGATCAGGTTGAGTTGAAGAGCAAACCCTGCAGTAGAAAACTGCAGGGCGCGGTGGCTTTTAACCTTGACTTGAGACCGGCTAATGGGCGTCACCTTTCTTACTAGTCACCTTTCTTGCTACAAAACCGCGATTGGCATTGCGCAGTTGGTAATGCTTGGAGAACTGGCGGTGAATCAGGCGCTGGATCACGTCGAGCCGAAAAACTAATCGCTGGCTGGAGCGTGCAGTCCTACGAAAGAGGAACCCGCTAATGGCGGGTTCTTTGGCAATATCAGCAAAGGACTACAACATGCGTTCATAAAGCGCAATTAGCTGATATTGCTTCCACGCAAGTGAAAACACCGCTTTTTTTAAGAACCCATCGTAATAAACCAATAAACTAAAAACCATAAAAAACTGTCAACAATGACAGTTGTCAACTATTTCACATAACTAAATCATAGGCTCACATTTAATGGAGAGCCGAAGATGCCAACCACAATCACACCAATAACCCAACAGGGTTCCATACCTGCAAGCGGGACAGTCACGTTGCCGCTACCAACCTCCAGTGTCCCTAATGCCAATATCGCACCCTACCCATACCTTGAAACCGGCACAGCAAATGGAATTGATTTCTTAAGAATAACAATAGTTCTACATCCAAACACAAGAAAGGGGGACACCATTCAAACCTACTTCAAGACAAACACGACACCATCAAGTTCCTTCCCCTTCGCCGGCGACATTGTCGATGAGCCTTTCGAAAGTAGAGAAATCAGTGGAAGAAACGGCAAGCTCGTACAGGAGTTCACTTTAGAAAATATAAAAAACCTGGGAATGAAAAGCGGAAAATACAGACTCAGTTACGTACAAACAAGCAGCTCCGGAAAAATCGTCGTGGCATCACTAAACAATGACTGCTTGATAAACGTCGTATAGGAACACCCTTTGGTAAATAAATTAAGATGTGCAAATTCACTAACCAGATCAATCGTCACCATTTCTCAGAACAAAGATAAAAAACAACGATAGCGACTCAGCAACGCAAGGACTTTCAAAATGCAAATTAAATTTGATACTAATGACCTAGTCATCTTCGCCTCACAAGACGGCACTAAGTGTGGCGGAACTATAATTGGAATCGACGACATTGGCTATATGCTTAAAGTTGGCCCAGGTAATATTGATATAGAGGTGGTTGAGAAAAAATCCATAAAAAGCGCGCACATTGGTTTCGCATTCATCTTACTAGAAATCAACCTCCAGCCCGACAAGGATTCTTGGGCTATCGAACGCGAACCATATATTCCGACACCCCCTCAATCAATACCTCCGATATGGGACGGCATCGCTATGGAATGGTATCACTCACCTTATGACTTATGTAACTGTGGGTGCGGAATCGGTGGAAACAGCTCATCCCCCGTCGCTTTAATAGGGAGGAGATGACCAATAGGTCTCAAGGGGACGAATTTATTTAACCGTCAACTTCACACTAAAATCGCTACAAGCTGCGCAGACCATGAAAATGTCACCCATATCGGACTTCGGCCAAGCAAATATAAATTTTGTCCACTATAGGTGACATTTCACGCAGCAGAAATATGAGCTCGCCGTGAAATTCAGGCAAAAAAACCCGCCTCACGGCGGGTTTCTTTCAAATCAGCTCAACACCCAGTCTCAATTGACCTTGGCGTTCAACTCACCCTTCAGATAACGCTGATACATGCTTTCCAGCGAGATTGGCTTGATCTTCGAAGCGTTGCCGGCAGTGCCGAAAGCTTCGTAGCGAGCGATACATACATCGCGCATCGCCTTCACGGTTTCGCCGAAGAATTTACGCGGGTCGAATTCGCTCGGGTTGGTGGCCATCAGGCGACGCATCGCGCCGGTGGATGCCAGACGCAGGTCGGTGTCGATGTTGACCTTGCGCACGCCGTGCTTGATGCCTTCGACGATTTCTTCAACCGGTACGCCGTAGGTTTCTTTGATGTCGCCACCGTACTGGTTGATGATCGCCAGCCACTCTTGTGGCACAGACGAGGAACCGTGCATCACAAGGTGAGTGTTCGGGATGCGCTTGTGGATTTCCTTGATGCGGTCGCTGCCACACGTCTCCGTTAGGCCCACGAAACAATACGACCACTAGAATGTTGTGCTAACGTAACATCTATCTATTTATGTTCCGGTAACAGCACATGGATTATTTTTTGTTGATCGCTCGCCTTGGCAGCCAGTTGCGCGAAAAACGTATCGGACGAGGCCTGACCCAAGCTCAGCTTGCCGACCTCGCAGGGCTGACACGGTACAAGGTCATCGCCGTAGAAAAAGGCACCCTTTCTGTCGGCATGATCGCCTATGCGCGCGTCCTGGGTGCTCTGGATTGCGAACTCACTGTCGTTCCTGCCGCCATGCCGACCCTTGAAGAACTTGCGGACTTATTCGAATGAAAATGACCTCTCTCAAAGTCAGCACACCTAAGGGGCATAGCGGCAGGCTTTTCAGCGACAAAGAGGACTTCACATTCCGTTATCACGAAGACGCATCACCAGATGTGGCGATCAGCCTGTCGATGCCGGTCCGGCATGACGAGTTTCGCCGGCGCGAGCTCCATCCTGTTTTTCAGATGAACCTGCCGGAAGGCTACGTGCTGGAGCAACTGCGCAATCGCTTGGCCAAGACTGTAAATGTCGACCCGATGCTTTTATTGGCGCTTTCCGGCAGCACTTCGCCCATCGGCAGGGTTCAAGTGCGCTCTGAGACGGTTGATGCCTTGCTGGAAGAGCAACAGTTTCCGGGAGAGAAACTCGAAGAGATTCTGACGTGGGACGGCACGGAAGATATTTTCGCCGGCCTGATGGATCGCTACATCCTGCGAGCGGGCATTTCGGGCGTTCAGCCAAAATTGCTGGTTCCGGAACAACAAGAAACCGCGTTACCCCGCGTGACCTCGAAAACCTCGGACTTGATTATCAAAAGTGGCCGAGACGAATTTCCCGGTCTGGCAATCAACGAGTTCCTTTGCATGTCCATGGCAAAGGAGGCCGGTATTCCCGTTCCGCCGTTTTACCTTTCAGACAATGCCAAGCTGTTTGTCATGCGCCGCTTCGACCGCGACGATCAGCTCAACCCGATCGGTTTTGAAGACATGGCGGTGTTGATGGGGCTGTCGGCCAGCCAGAAGTACAGCAAAAGCTATGCGGCAATCGCCAAGGCCATCCGCGTGTACTGTCCGGCCGAGCATGTACGCGCATCACTTGATCAACTTTTCGATAGCGTTGCCCTGAGCTGCATTGTCGGGAACGGCGACGCTCATTTGAAAAACTTCGGCTTGCTCTACTCCGAACCGACGCAACGCGACGCTCGCCTGGCGCCGGCTTACGACATCGTCAACACCACGGCTTATATTCCGGAGGATGTACTGGCTCTGGATCTGGCGGGCAACAAGTCGATGTTTGCCTCGCGACAGGGTTTGCTGGAGTTTGCGCACACCTGTGAGATCGAGCAGCCGAGGGCGCGCATTCAGCGATTGCTTGCCTCGGTTGAAGCCGTGCTTGCGCGCTATCCCCAGTATCGGGAACAGGCACCTCATGTGGTCAGCGCCATTGAGCAGGCAGCAGCGCCGTTTGCTCTGACTTTTGAATAACCTCGAAGATATTGTCGCTCATAAAAAATCCGCCTCTCGGCGGATTTTTTATTCAATCAGCTCAAACACCCAGTCTCAATTGACCTTGGCGTTCAACTCACCCTTCAGATAACGCTGATACATGCTTTCCAGCGAGATCGGCTTGATCTTCGAAGCGTTGCCGGCAGTACCGAAAGCTTCATAACGAGCGATACATACATCGCGCATCGCCTTCACGGTTTCGCCGAAGAATTTACGTGGGTCGAACTCGCTCGGGTTGGTGGCCATCAGGCGACGCATGGCGCCGGTGGATGCCAGACGCAGGTCGGTGTCGATGTTGACCTTGCGCACGCCGTGCTTGATGCCTTCGACGATTTCTTCAACCGGTACGCCGTAGGTTTCTTTGATGTCGCCGCCGTACTGGTTGATGATCGCCAGCCACTCTTGTGGAACCGACGAGGAACCGTGCATCACCAGGTGGGTGTTCGGGATGCGCTTGTGGATTTCCTTGATGCGGTCGATCGCCAGCACGTCACCGGTAGGCGGCTTGGTGAACTTGTAGGCGCCGTGGCTGGTGCCGATGGCGATGGCCAGGGCATCAACCTGAGTCTTCTTGACGAAGTCAGCGGCTTCTTCCGGGTCGGTCAGCATCTGGCTGTGATCCAGAACGCCTTCGGCGCCGATGCCGTCTTCTTCACCGGCCATGCCGGTTTCCAGCGAACCCAGGCAGCCCAGCTCGCCTTCTACCGAAACGCCGCAGGCGTGAGCCATGGCGACGGTTTGTTGGGTGACGCGAACGTTGTATTCGTAGTCGGTCGGGGTCTTGCCGTCTTCGCCGAGGGAGCCGTCCATCATCACCGAGCTGAAGCCCAGCTGGATCGAGCGCTGGCAGACGTCAGGGCTGGTACCGTGGTCCTGGTGCATGCACACCGGGATGTGCGGGAACTCTTCGATTGCCGCCAGGATCAGGTGACGCAGGAACGGCGCGCCGGCGTATTTGCGGGCACCGGCCGAAGCCTGGACGATCACCGGGGAGTCAGTCTTGTCAGCGGCTTCCATGATGGCGCGCATCTGCTCAAGGTTGTTGACGTTGAAGGCTGGAACGCCGTAGCCGAACTCGGCTGCGTGGTCCAGCATCTGGCGCATGCTGATAAGTGCCATTGTGTGTCTCTCTCCCGGTTTGGGTCGTTAATCGTGCCAGCCTGCCGGAGCGGCGGCGGCTATTCAAGTGATTGCAGATCGGGGGTTGAGGCCCGGCCTGGTGATTCGATAAAGCAAATTCTGTTTTATTCGGCTTTGCAGCCCCGGCCGATCAAATCATTGGTAGCGACCCAGTAGACCAGGCCTTCATTACCTTTGATGTGAAACGCCAGCATGTCGTCGCTGTAAAGCGCGCCCGAGGCGCCCGGCTCTTCTTTCAGGCGATAGACCTGATCGCCACCGCCGAGCCGCACATCGACTGCCTTCTGGCCGGCATCGGTGTAGCGCCACAGCACCTTGGCCTGGCTATCGCAGGTCCAGGTGGTCCAGTTATCCACAGGAGCGGACGACTGGAACGGGTTCCACTGCGCGCAACCACCCAACAATCCCAGTGCCGCAACGGCGATCAAGCCTTTCATCCGTGTTCCTCGACCGGCAGCGCACGCTGCCGGACTTGAGTAAAGAGTCAGACCGGTCAAGGACAACCGTGTTCCTTGGCCGGGGTTTGCGTCTCGTATTTGTCCAGACCGTCCGGGCCCGAGCGCTTGTTCAGCACCGGGTTGGTTTCGGCCTGCCAGTCGGCCTGGTAGCAGCCTTTCTGTGCCTCGCCGGGTGCCGGCTCCGGCGCAGCCTTCGGGTTACTCCCGCAGGCTGCCAATGTACCGGTCAGCAACAACAGCGCTAACGACTTGACCATCTGAACACTCCTTTGCCTGGCCAATCGGGCGGCCTCAGGCCTTGGCCCGGCTTTCCAGGACTTCAACGGCCGGCAGCACCTTGCCTTCGACGAATTCGAGGAACGCGCCACCGCCGGTGGAAATGTAGGAGATCTTTTCAGCCACGCCATATTTATCGATGGCCGCCAGGGTGTCGCCACCGCCGGCAATCGAGAACGCCGCGCTTTCAGCGATGGCTTCGGCCAGCACTTTGGTGCCGTTGCCGAACTGGTCGAATTCGAACACGCCGACCGGGCCGTTCCACAGGATGGTTTTCGACGATTTCAGCAGTTCGGCGAAGTTGGCCGCGGTTTGCGGGCCGATGTCGAGGATCATGTCGTCAGCCGCAACGTCAGCGATCAGTTTCACGGTCGCTTCAGCGCTTTCAGCAAACTCCTTGGCAACCACCACGTCGACCGGCAGCGGCACGCTGACCTTGGCGGCGATGGCGCGCGCGGTGTCCAGCAGGTCCGGCTCGTACAGCGACTTGCCGACCGGGTGACCGGCCGCAGCGAGGAAGGTGTTGGCGATGCCGCCGCCGACGATCAGTTGATCGCAGATCTGGCTCAGGCTGTTCAGTACGTCGAGTTTGGTCGAGACCTTGGAACCGGCAACGATGGCAGCCATCGGTTTTGCAGGTGCACCCAGGGCTTTGCCCAGTGCGTCCAGCTCAGCGGCCAGCAGCGGGCCGGCAGCGGCGACCTTGGCGAACTTGGCAACACCATGCGTCGAACCTTCGGCGCGGTGAGCAGTACCGAAAGCGTCCATCACGAACACGTCGCACAGGGCGGCGTATTGCTGGGCCAGTTCGTCAGCGTTCTTTTTCTCGCCCTTGTTGAAGCGCACGTTTTCGAACAGCACGATGTCGCCGGCCTTGACGTCAACGCCGCCCAGATAGTCGGCCACCAGCGGCACTTCGCGGCCCAGGGCCTTGCTCAGGTAGTCGGCGACTGGCTTGAGGCTGTTCTCGGCGGAGAACTCGCCTTCGGTCGGACGACCCAGGTGCGAGCAGACCATCACGGCCGCGCCTTTTTCCAGGGCCAGCTTGATGGTCGGCAGCGAAGCCAGGATTCGCGCATCGCTGGTGACAACACCGTCCTTGACTGGGACGTTGAGGTCTTCGCGGATCAATACGCGCTTACCTTGCAGATCGAGGTCGGACATCTTCAACACGGTCATGGGTCGCACTTCCTACGGTTTTTTTGAAGTCGCTGTTTGCAGATAGTGTTCTGCAACATCCAGCATTCGGTTGGCAAAACCCCATTCGTTGTCGAACCAGGCCAGGATGTTCACCAGCCGTGGGCCGGAAACGCGGGTCTGACTGGCATCGACGATGGCCGAATGTGGGTCATGGTTGAAATCACAACTTGCGTGGGGCAGCTCGGTGTAGGCCAAAAGACCTTTGAGCGGGCCGCTGGTGGCAGCCTCGCGCAGGATCCGGTTGACCTCGCCGGCGTCGGTGTCGCTCGCAGTCTGCATCGTGATGTCGAGGCAGGACACGTTGACCGTCGGCACGCGTACGGCTTTGGCCTGTATTCGCCCGGCAAGTTCCGGGAGCAGACGCTCGATACCACGCGCCAGACCGGTGGACACCGGGATCACCGACTGGAACGCCGAACGGGTGCGGCGCAGGTCTTCGTGGTGATAGGCGTCGATCACCGGCTGATCGTTCATCGCCGAGTGAATCGTGGTGATCGACACGTAATCCAGGCCGACCGCCTGATCCAGCAGACGCAATAGCGGCACGCCGCAGTTGGTGGTGCAGGAGGCGTTGGACACCAGCAGTTCGTCGCCGGTCAGGCAATCCTGATTGACGCCGTAGACGATGGTGGCGTCGACATCCGCCTCGCTGGCCATCGGCTGCGAAAACAGCACACGCGGCGCGCCGGCGTCGAGGAAACGCTGGCCGTCTTCACGGGTGTGGTAGGCGCCGGAGCATTCGAGCACCAGATCGACGCCCAGCGACGCCCAATCGATGCCTTCGGGGGTGGCACTGCGCAGGACCTTCACGCAGTTGCCATTGATATGCAGACAATCGCCGTCGACCTTCACTTCGCCGGGGAAACGGCCATGAGTGGAGTCGAAACGTGTCAGGTATTCGATGCTGGCCATGTCGGCCAGATCGTTGATCGCGACAATTTCAAACCCTGCCGCCGAGCCTCGCTCGAACAACGCACGCAAGACGCAACGACCAATCCGGCCGTAGCCGTTGAGTGCAACTTTGTAGGGACGCGGTTGAGGCATGGGGTTCTCGATTACCGTGGTGAATCAGGCAGTGCGATGTTGCCCGAACCACCGCTTTCGCGGGCAAGCCCGCTCCCACAGTGTTCTAGGCTGGTCACACATTTTGTGTACACCAAAGAACCTGTGGGAGCGGCGGTGCGACGATTCGACTTGCTCGCGAATACGTCAGTTCAGGCGACACCTTTTCTGGATCAGTCTTCCAGCAGCTCTTCAGCCTGACCCAGGATGTTTTCCAGGGTGAAGCCGAACTCTTCGAACAGTGCCGAAGCCGGAGCCGATTCGCCGTAGGTGGTCATGCCGATCACGCGACCTTCCAGACCCACGTACTTGAACCAGAAGTCGGCGTGGGCCGCTTCGATCGCGATACGCGCACCGACCTGCAGCGGCAGGACCGACTGCTTGTAGCTGGCGTCCTGAGCGTCGAACGCGCTGGTGCATGGCATGGAAACCACGCGCACCTTGCGGCCCTGCTCGGTCAGTTTGTCGTAGGCCTGAACGGCCAGACCGACTTCCGAACCGGTAGCGATCAGGATCAGCTCAGGCTCGCCCGCGCAGTCCTTCAGCACGTAGCCACCACGACGGATGTCGGCGATCTGGCCGGCATCACGGGTCTGGTGCTGCAGGTTCTGACGGGAGAAGATCAGCGCCGACGGGCCGTCCTTGCGCTCCAGAGCGTTTTTCCAGGCCACGGCCGATTCAACGGCATCGGCTGGACGCCAGGTGTCGAGGTTCGGCGTGCTGCGCAGGCTGGTCAGTTGCTCGATCGGCTGGTGCGTCGGGCCGTCTTCGCCCAGACCGATGGAGTCGTGGGTGTAGACGTGGATCACGCGCTGCTTCATCAGAGCGGACATGCGCACTGCGTTGCGGGCGTATTCCATGAACATCAGGAAGGTCGCGCCGTAAGGCACCAGACCGCCGTGCAGGGCAACGCCGTTCATGATGGCGGTCATGCCGAATTCGCGCACGCCGTAGTACATGTAGTTGCCGCTGGCGTCTTCGGCGCTGACGCCTTTGCAGCCTTTCCACAGGGTCAGGTTGGAACCGGCCAGGTCAGCCGAACCGCCCAGCACTTCCGGCAGCAGCGGGCCGAACGCGTTCAGGGCGTTCTGGCTGGCTTTACGGCTGGCGATGGTTTCGCCTTTGGCCGCGACTTCAGCGATGTAGGCATCGGCCTTCTCGGAGAAGTCGGCCGGCAGTTCGCCGCTCAGGCGACGGATCAGTTCGTTGGCTTCGGTCGGGAACGCGGCGGAGTAGGCAGCGAAACGCTGATCCCACTCGGCTTCGGCGGCGCGGCCCTTTTCCTTGGCATCCCACTCGGCATAGATGTCGGCCGGGATTTCGAACGGGCCGTGGTTCCAGTTCAGCGCCTGACGGGTCAGGGCGATTTCCGCGTCACCCAGCGGGGCGCCGTGGCAATCTTCCTTGCCTTGCTTGTTCGGCGAACCGAAACCGATGGTGGTCTTGCAGCAGATCAGGGTCGGCAGCGGGCTCTTGCGAGCGGTCTCGATGGCGGTCTTGATCTCTTCCGGGTCGTGACCGTCGACATTGCGGATCACTTGCCAGTTGTACGATTCGAAGCGCTTCGGCGTGTCATCGGTGAACCAGCCTTCGACTTCGCCGTCGATGGAGATGCCGTTGTCATCGTAGAAGGCAATCAGCTTGCCCAGGCCCAGAGTACCGGCCAGGGAAGCGACTTCGTGGGAAATGCCTTCCATCATGCAGCCATCGCCCAGGAACACGTAGGTGTGGTGGTCGACGATGTTGTGGCCAGGACGGTTGAACTGGGCGCCCAGTACTTTTTCTGCCAGGGCGAAGCCCACGGCGTTGGCCAGACCCTGACCCAGCGGGCCGGTGGTGGTTTCAACGCCCGGGGTGTAACCGAATTCCGGGTGGCCCGGGGTGCGGCTGTGCAGTTGACGGAACTGCTTCAGGTCGTCGATCGACAGGTCGTAGCCGGTCAGGTGCAGCAGCGAGTAGATCAACATCGAGCCGTGGCCGTTGGACAGCACGAAGCGGTCACGGTCGGCAAACGATGGATTGCTCGGGTTGTGCTTGAGGTAGTCGCGCCAAAGCACTTCGGCGATATCTGCCATACCCATAGGGGCACCGGGATGGCCGCTGTTGGCTTTTTGCACGGCATCCATGCTGAGGGCACGAATGGCGTTGGCACGCTCACGACGGCTAGGCATCGCTGATCTCCTGGGTGTGAATAGATTGAAACGGAAAAAAGGAGGGCATTTTCCCTCACCCGAGCGCCTCGGGGCAATGACAGATAGTCATCCGGAGGCGTTTTTCCCATGGATAACATCGGTTTCGGTTGGTGAAACCTTTCCGCTGTTCGTTTGTAGAGTTAACCGGGCAGTGAGAAGTGCAATCGAATGCGCCATCCATCGAGCAATATCAAAACTTTTTGATATAGGCCTTGCGATGGATTCCACCCGTCACTAGACTGCCAGCCCTATGAACTTACGCGTGCCTTCCATTCGCCATGACGATTGCGACGAGCTGGCGGCCCTGTGCAAGGCCGGCGGCGATCCGCTGCGGCTGAATGTATTGCGCGCCCTGGCCAACGACTCGTTCGGCGTACTGGAACTGGCGCAGATTTTCGATATCGGCCAGTCCGGCATGAGCCATCACCTTAAAGTGCTGGCGCAGGCGGATCTGGTGGCGACTCGCCGCGAAGGCAATGCGGTGTTCTATCGCCGCGCCCTGCCCCACACCGAGTTGCTGGGCGGCAAGTTGCACGCGGCGTTGTTAGAAGAAGTCGACAATCTGGCGCTGCCGGCCGACGTGGAAACCCGGATCGCACAGGTTCACGGGCAACGCGCGGCCAACAGCCAGGACTTTTTCGCCCGGGTCGCGGAGAAATTCCGCGCCCAGCAGGATTTGATTGCCGGTCTGCCGCAGTACCGTGAAAGCGTGCTGGCCCTGCTCGACAAACTGAATTTCAATGGCGCTGCCACGGCCATTGAAGTCGGCCCCGGCGATGGAGCTTTCCTGCCGGAACTGGCGCGCCGCTTCGGCACCGTAACCGCACTGGACAACAGCGCGGCGATGCTCGAACTGGCCCGTCAGGTATGTGAACGTGAACAGCTGGCTAACGTCAGCCTGCAATTGGCCGATGCATTGAATGGCGTGAGCCTTCAGGCCGATTGCGTGGTGTTGAACATGGTGTTGCACCATTTCGCCGCGCCGGCCGAAGCGCTCAAGCACATGGCCAGCCTGCTGCAACCGGGCGGTAGCCTGCTCGTGACAGAGTTATGTAGCCACAACCAGAGTTGGGCCAGGGAGGCCTGCGGTGATCTGTGGTTGGGGTTTGAACAGGACGATCTGGCCCGTTGGGCCACCGCTGCGGGACTCGTTCCCGGGGAAAGCCTCTATGTAGGCTTACGTAATGGTTTCCAGATCCAGGTCCGCCATTTTCAGCGACCGGCTGGCGACACTCACCATCGGTAAATTCAGGAAAACATCGAGATGAGCGAATACTCCCTCTTCACCTCCGAGTCCGTGTCTGAAGGACATCCGGACAAAATCGCCGACCAGATTTCCGATGCAGTGCTGGACGCCATCATCGCCCAGGACAAGCACGCACGCGTTGCGGTGGAAACCCTGGTCAAGACTGGCGTGGCCATCGTTGCCGGTGAAGTGACCACCAGCGCCTGGGTCGACCTGGAGCAGATCGTTCGTGACGTGATTTGCGACATCGGCTACACCAGCTCCGACGTTGGCTTCGACGGCGCGACCTGCGGCGTGATGAACATCATCGGCAAGCAGTCCCCTGACATCAACCAGGGTGTTGACCGTGCCAAGCCTGAAGATCAGGGCGCCGGCGACCAGGGCCTGATGTTCGGCTACGCCAGCAACGAAACCGACGTGCTGATGCCAGCACCGATCACCTTCTCGCACCAGCTGGTACAGCGTCAGGCCGAAGCCCGTAAATCGGGTCTGCTGCCTTGGCTGCGTCCGGACGCCAAGTCGCAAGTGACCTGCCGTTACGAAGGCGGCAAGGTTGTCGGTATCGACGCCGTGGTTCTGTCGACCCAGCACAACCCTGAAGTGTCGTACAACGACCTGCGCGAAGGCGTGATGGAGCTGATCGTCAAGCACGTGCTGCCTGCCGAACTGCTGAGCAAGGACACCCAGTTCCACATCAACCCGACCGGCCAGTTCATCATTGGCGGCCCGGTAGGTGACTGCGGTCTGACCGGTCGCAAGATCATCGTCGACAGCTACGGCGGCATGGCCCGTCACGGCGGCGGCGCGTTCTCCGGTAAAGATCCATCGAAGGTTGACCGTTCGGCTGCCTACGCTGGCCGTTACGTTGCCAAGAACATCGTGGCTGCCGGCCTGGCCGAGCGTTGCGAGATTCAGGTTTCCTACGCGATCGGTGTGGCCCAGCCGACTTCGATCTCGCTGAACACCTTCGGCACCGGCAAGATCAGCGATGACAAGATCATCAAACTGGTCCGCGAAGTGTTCGACCTGCGTCCATACGCGATCACCACCATGCTGGATCTGCTGCACCCGATGTACCAGGAAACCGCAGCCTACGGCCACTTCGGCCGTGCTCCGCAGACCAAGACTGTTGGCGAAGACACCTTCTCCACGTTCACCTGGGAAAAAACCGACCGCGCCGACGCTCTGCGTTCTGCTGCCGGCCTGTAATTTTCCTGGCGGTACAAGAAGCCCCGCACGGTTCGCCGTGCGGGGCTTTTTCATGGCCGCGAAACAACCGGCAAAACAGCCGCGCGGCCCGCTTCAAAATCCCGACTAGCCTTCAAGCATCTCCCTGAGCAAGGACGCTCACGATGCTTGCCACACTGCGCATGTTTTTGTTTTTCCTGCCGGCTTTCCACTTCAACGTCTTTGCTGCCGACTGCCCAGACTGGGCCGCCGATCGAGCATCGAGCGAAGTCGCCGCCCTGCAACAACAGATCGATCGCTGGGACGACGCCTATCATCGCGAAGGCCGCTCGGTGATCGCCGATGAGCTCTACGATCAGTCACGCCTGCGCCTGAACCAATGGCGCCGGTGCTTCAAACTTCCCTCACCACCCGGGCCGTTGCGTACCGCATCAGGCCCGGTTGCGCACCCTGTCGCTCACACCGGCCTCGACAAACTTCATGACGCGGCGGACATCGCGACCTGGCTGCGCGACCGAAAGGACGTCTGGGTACAACCCAAGGTCGATGGCGTGGCGGTGACCCTGATCTATCGCGACGGTCGACTGCATCAGGCGATCAGTCGCGGGGATGGCGCTCACGGGCAGGACTGGACGGCTTCGGCAAAAAAGATCGGAGCCATTCCGCAACAGCTGACGCAACCGCAGGATCTGCTGGTGCAAGGCGAACTCTACTGGCGTTTGAACGGGCATACGCAGGCACGTGCCGGCAGCGCCAACGCCCGCGCCACCGTGGCCGGACTGCTGGTGCGCAAGGATCTCGACGCGGAACACGCCGCTGGCATCGGGCTGTTTGTCTGGGACTGGCCGCAAGGGCCAAACGAATTACCGGAGCGGATCGCCGCCCTGACGCAATTCGGCTTTCCCACTACGGAGCCCTACACCCAGGCCGTCGCCAGCCTGATCGATGCGCAACGCTGGCGCGATCACTGGTATCGCTCGCCATTGCCCTTCGCCACGGACGGCGTGGTTCTGCGCCAAAGCCTGCGACCGCCCGCCGAACGCTGGCAGGCTCGTCCGCCCTACTGGGCCGTCGCCTGGAAATACCCTTTCGCCCAGGCGCTGGCCGATGTGCGCAAGGTGCACTTCAAGATCGGCCGCACCGGGCGCATTACGCCGGTGCTTGAACTGTCTCCGGTGATGCTCGATGACCGGCAGATCAAACGGGTCAGCGTCAGTTCGCTCCGGCGCTGGCAGGAACTGGACATTCGCCCCGGCGATCAGGTGGCAATCAGCCTGGCCGGGCTGACGATCCCGCGTCTCGACGACGTGCTACTGCGCAGCACTGAACGCGCGGATCTGAACGTTCCGCTCGCCAGCGACTTTCACGCCCTGAGCTGCTGGCAACCGACTCCGGGCTGCGAAAGCCAGTTCCTCGCGCGCCTGACCTGGCTCAGCGGCAAGCAGGGACTGGCCCTGCCCCATGTCGGTCGCGGCACCTGGGAGAAACTTCTGAAAACAGGCCGCCTGAACGGCCTGCTGGATTGGTTGACCCTCGACGAGCCGGAGCTTGCTAACATTGCTGGTCTCGGCGGGCGCAGCAGTGCCCGCCTGCTGCACAGTTTTCACAGCGCCCGCCAACGGCCGTTCCTGCAGTGGCTCAAAGCCCTGGGGCTGCCGCCGACCGGTCAGGCAACACTCGCCGATTCATGGCAGGCGCTGGCACAACGCAATACCGAACAATGGCAGGCAGAAGCCGGAATCGGCCCGGGCCGCGCGGCGCAGTTAAGCGCCTTTTTTCGCGACCCGCAGGTACTGGCCCTGAGTGAAACCCTGCAAGCCGCCGGCGTCGACGGCTTCTGAACACGCAATCCCCGGCCCGCCGGGAACCCAATGTCCGCCGGAGCGCTCCAACAGCGCAGTGCTTCACCGACCCGATTGCCTTTGCACATGGAGCTTTTATGAAATTTCTCGCACCGCTCGCCCTGCTGTCTTTCTGCGCAGTCCTCGCCGCCCCCGTGATGGCCGACGAAGACGCGCCGGGCCTGACCGGTTGTGCCGCCAAGAAGCAGGGCATCATCAATCAGATCGAACAAGCCAAGTCCCGCGGCAACGCCGACCAGCAGGCCGGCCTCGAAACCGCCCTGCGCGAAGTTACCGAACACTGCACCGATGCCGGCCTGAAGAAAGAACGCGAAAACAAGGTGCTCGACGCCAAGCACGAAGTGAGCAAGCGTCAGGCCGATCTGGACAAGGCCATGAAGAAAGGCGATCCGGAGAAGATCGACAAGCGCAAGAACAAGCTCGCCGAATCGCGCAAGGAATTGCAGGACGCGCTGGACGAACTCGACAAGTAACCGCCAATGCGTTGAGTTTGATGCCCTCTTCGCGAGCAAGCCCGCTCCCACATCAGACCGGGTTGTTCAGGTGAATACGGTCAAGTGTGGGAGCGGGCTTGCTCGCGAAGAGGGCATCAACTCAAACAACAAAAATCAATGGTCGCGAAACTCTTTATGGCAGGCACTGCAGGCATCTTCGACTTTCTGCACGGCAGGCCCCAGGTTGCTGGCCTTGTACGGTTGAACCTTGCTGGCGATCACCAGTTCACCGGTGGCCGCTTCAAGGGTGCGGGCCATTTCCTGGAAGCGCGCCTGTTTCTGCCAGACATCGTCCTTGGCGCTGGTGTGATCTTCTTCGCGCACCTGCGGGAAATGTTTCCACGGCTCATGGGACAACGCATCGAGCTTGACCGCGCCTTCCGCAAACTTCGGCCCGTCGAAGGCAATGCGTCCGCGCAGCATGCCGCCCAGGTCTTCGCCGGTCTTGAGCATCTGCTTGAAGATCGCCTTGCGCTGACCCAGCGGGGAATTCGGGTCGACACCGCCGCAGGCGGACAAGGTCAGACAGGCCAGCAATACAACAGAAATTCTTTTAAGAGTCATGGTGGCTTCAGGTCACGGAAATCGGCGGCCAGTATCCTCGGGTCACCGCCAAACACCAATAGCCCTATTAACAATAAGGGTTGCTTGAGCGCATGGAGCACTTTTGCAACCGGCACAGGAAATTCTCCATGAACAGCCGTTTCAAGGCCTGGCGTCATCCGCTTATCGCTACCCTCCCGCTACTGGCAATCCTCGCCGGCTGCACCGGTGGCGACAGCGCCAAGCCGAAAACCCACGCCCTGGCCACGTATTCCAGTGCCACCTGGGAAGCCCTGCCGGCAGTGTCCGATAGCGACCTGGTGGCCGGTTTCGGTTCGTGGCGCAGCGCCTGCACCCGGCTCAAGGCTGACCCGGTCTGGGGCACGACCTGTGCAGCAGCCGCCAATGTGCCGCAAAGCGCCGGCGACATCCGCGCCTTCCTCAAGCAGAACCTCGACGTGTTCGGCCTGCGCGCCGAGAACGACAACCCCAACGGCCTGATCACCGGCTACTACGAACCGGTCTATCCCGGCAGCCTGACGCAAACCGCCACCGCCAACGTGCCGGTGTATGGCGTGCCCGAAGACATGATCATTGTCTCGCTGGACAGCATTTACCCGGAACTGAAAGGCAAGCGTCTGCGCGGACGCCTCGAAGGTCGTGTGCTCAAGCCTTACGACGACGCGGCGACCATCGAGAGCCAGGGCGTCAAGGCGCCGGTCGTGGCGTGGCTGACCGACCCGATGAACCTGCAATTCCTGCAGATTCAGGGTTCGGGTCGGATCCAGACCGATGACGGTCGCCAGCTGCGCATCGCCTACGCCGACCAGAACGGTCACCCGTACCGGCCGATCGGCCGCTGGCTGGTGGAACAGGGCGAGCTGAAAAAAGAAGAAGTGACCATGGGCGCGATCAGCAACTGGGCCAAGGCCAACCCGTCGCGCATTCCGGAACTGCTGGCGAGCAACCCGAGCTACGTGTTCTTCACCCGCAACCCGGACAGCAACGAAGGCCCGCGCGGCTCGTTGAATGTGCCGCTGACCGCCGGTTATAGCGCAGCAGTGGATCGCAAAGTGATTCCGCTGGGCAGTCTGTTGTGGCTGTCGACCACCCGCCCGGACGGCACGGCACTGGTACGCCCGGTGGCCGCGCAGGACACCGGCGGCGCGATTGCCGGCGAAGTTCGTGCGGATCTGTTCTGGGGCACCGGTGATGCCGCCGGGCAACTGGCCGGCGACATGAAGCAGCAAGGGCAGATCTGGATGCTCTGGCCAAAAGGCGCGGCGTTGCCGCAAGTGCCCCAAGTCGCCGACACGGTGAAGGACAAACCTTAAGCGCCTCGGCGCTTGAGCTATCGCCTTCGCGGGCAAGTCGAATCGTCGCACCGCCGCTCCCACAGGTATCAATAGCGAGCACAAATCCTGTGTGCACCAGAGAACCCTGTGGGCGCGGGCTTGCTCCGGGCGGCGATCCGACGAAGAGGCCAGTAGCAGCGCTCAAGAATCAGACAGACACAAAGAAGAACGAAGCAATCAGCCCCATCCCGACAAACCACACCAGCGACCGCAGAATCGCCCAGTCCGCCAGATAGCAAATGATGTAGAGCAGGCGACTGGTGATGAACAGCACCGCCAGCACGTTGACCGTCACCAGCTCTGCCGTGCCGACCAGGTGCGCAACGATCACCGCTGCCGCAAACGCCGGCGTCACTTCAAAGCTGTTGAGTTGCGCCGCATGGGCACGCCGCGCCACGCCGTTCAGGCTTTCGAGAAAGTCCCGGGGATCGTGGTTGTCGCTCAGCCGATAACCACCGACAGCCTTGGCCACGCCTGTGCACAGGTAGGGCAGAAAAATCGCAATGAAAACGCACCACAGAGCCACCGTCATAACGCCGTCCTTCTTCAGTTTTTAGAGTGTTGGCGGGTCAGAACTTCATCACCAGCATGCCGATCAGCACCAGCCCACAGGCTAAGAGCCGCGGCCGGCCGAAAGGTTCTTTCAGGTAACGCATGCCGAACAGCACCACCAGAATCACGCTGATTTCACGCAACGCCGCCGCTTCGGCAATCGAGCCCAACTGCATCGCCCACAGCACCAGAGCGTAGCTGAACAACACGCAGAACCCGACCGCCAGTCCCAGCTTCCATTGCTCGCGCCAGAACAGCATGAACGCCGGACGCTTGGCCACCCACGCCAGCAACGGGAAAGGCCAGGCACTGAGCAGCGTGACCCAGACCAGGTAATCCAGCGGATGCGACCAGCGCCGCAAGGCCTGGCCATCGATGTAGGTGTAGCAACCGATGCACAAGCCGATCAGCGCCACCACCGGCAGCATCGACCACGGCAAGTGCTTCCCGCCGCCACCCTGCCAGAGCAGGCAAGCCATGCCCAGCGGGATCAGCATGATCCCGAAGATCTGCTGGATGGTGAGCACTTCGCCGGCGAAGATCAGGGTCAGCGCCAGCACCACCAGCGGCGACAGTCCGCGCATCAACGGATAGACCAGCCCCAGATCGCCGACCCGATAGGCCTGGATCAACAGATAGCGATACAACAATTCGAACGCCGCCGACGCCAGAATCCACGGCCAGATTTCCGCCGGCGGCAGACTGATGAAAGGGAATGCCAGCGTGACGAACAACAGCGCCACGGTGTCCATGCAGGCCACCACCAGCAGCCGCTCGGCGCTGAACTTGATCAACGTATTCCACGCTGCGTGCAACAGCGCCGCCACCAACACCAGAGCTGTCGCCAGCACGTGCCACTCCTTGATTCTTGTTATTGAGCCTGAGCCAATTAGTCAGATTATTGATTCGCGATGTGTCAGCAGCTGTTTATACTGCAAGCGACCACGCCGCACTCAGTTGCGCACAGATAAATTCCAATAATTCCTGCCTGTCCCGATCTCGTCCGAGACCGGTCGCCGGCCTGCGTATGCCTGATCAAAGCGTCAAGACTACCGACAGAGACCTTGCGCATGCCACTCGCCTTGCTTGCACTCGCTGTTGCCGCTTTCGGCATCGGCACCACTGAATTCGTCATCATGGGCCTGTTGCCCGATGTCGCCCGCGACCTCGCGGTGAGCATTCCCCACGCGGGTCTGTTGATCACCGGCTACGCCCTGGGCGTAGTGTTCGGTGCGCCGATCCTCGCGATCGGTACCGCCAACATGCCGCGCAAGGCCACGCTGCTGGGCATGACGCTGATGTTCATACTCGGCAACGTGCTGTGCGCACTGGCGCCGAACTACGCAACGCTGATGGCGGCGCGGGTGGTCACCGCGCTGTGCCACGGTGCGTTCTTCGGCATCGGTTCGGTGGTGGCCGCCGGGCTGGTCGCGCCGAACAAGCGGGCGCAGGCGATTGCGATGATGTTCACCGGTCTGACCCTGGCCAACGTCCTCGGCGTACCGCTGGGCACGGCGCTCGGCCAGTACGCCGGCTGGCGTTCGACCTTCTGGGCGGTTTCGGTGATCGGTGTGATCGCCGCCCTAGCCCAATGGCTGTGGTTGCCGAAACACATCCCGATGGACAAGGCCAACCTCGCCAGCGAATTCAAGGTGCTGGGCAAGGTCAACGTGTTGCTGGCGCTGGGCATGAGCGTGCTGGCGTCCACCAGCCTGTTCAGCGTGTTCACCTACATCGCGCCGATTCTGCAGGACATCACCGGCGTCAGCCCTCACGGCGTGACCGTGATGCTGTTGTTGTTCGGCGTCGGCCTGACCGGCGGCAGCATGCTCGGCGGACGCTTGGCCGACAGCCGCCTGCTGCCGTCGCTGGTGGGTGTCGCGCTGGCGGTGGTGGTGATTCTGGCGGCGTTCAGCCAGACCAGTCGCTCGGTGGTTCCGGCGGCGATCACGCTGGTGCTGTGGGGGATTTTTGCCTTCGCCCTGTGCCCGATCCTGCAACTGCTGATCATCGATCAGGCGCATGAAGCACCGAACCTCGGCTCGACCCTGAACCAGAGCGCGTTCAACCTCGGCAATGCCGCTGGCGCGTGGATCGGCGGACTAGTGGTGGCCAGTGGCGCGGATCTGGCGGACCTGCCGTGGACCGGCGCGCTGGTGGGCGTGCTGACCGTGCTGACGGCGCTGTTTTTCATTTACCTGCAACGTCGGGGTGTCGCTGCGGTCAATGTGTCCGGCTGATTTCCCCGGGGGACACAATTGTGTCCCCACCCGGCGTCAGCCCATCCAACCCTTGCGTCCATGAACGGGCGCGCTGTCTTTCCACCCCCATCCAAAGGACCCCGGATGCTTGAACTTGTCGCCGCTTTCATCTGCCTCACCACCCTCCTCACCTTCGTCAATTTCCGCTTCATCGGCCTGCCCCCGACCATCGGCGTGATGGTTACCGCACTGATGTTTTCCCTGTTGCTGCAAGGCCTGAGCCTGCTCGGTTATCCCGGTCTCGAAGAGCGCGTACAGCAACTGATCGGCCAGATCGACTTCGGCGATCTGCTGATGAACTGGATGCTCTCGTTCCTGCTGTTCGCCGGCGCCTTGCACGTGAACCTGAACGACCTGCGCAGCTACCGCTGGCCGATCGGCCTGCTGGCGACCTTCGGCGTACTGATCGCCACCGCCGTGATCGGCAGCCTCGCCTACTACATTTTTGCCCTGTTCGGCTGGCACGTGAGCTTCCTTTACTGCCTGTTGTTCGGCGCGCTGATTTCCCCGACCGACCCGATCGCGGTACTCGGCGTGCTGCGTACGGCCAACGCCTCGAAGCCGTTGAAAACCACCATCGTCGGCGAATCGCTGTTCAACGACGGCACCGCCGTCGTGGTGTTCACCGTGCTGCTGGGCATCGCGCAACTGGGCGAAACCCCGACCGTCGGCGCCACAGCCATGCTGTTTGCCCATGAAGCCATCGGCGGCGTGCTGTTCGGCGGGCTGATCGGTTATCTGGTGTACCTGATGATCAAGAGCATCGAGCAGCACCAGATCGAAGTCATGCTGACCCTGGCGCTGGTGATCGGCGGTTCGGCAATGGCCACCGAGCTGCACGTCTCGGCGCCGATCGCGATGGTGGTCGCCGGTCTGATCATCGGTAACCTCGGTCGCAACCTGGCGATGAACGACATGACCCGCAAATACCTCGACGGTTTCTGGGAATTGCTCGACGACATGCTCAACGCCCTGCTGTTCGCGCTGATCGGGATGGAGCTGTTGCTACTGCCGTTCAACTGGCTGCACGTGGCTGCGGCAAGCCTGCTGGCACTTGCGATTCTGCTGTCGCGCCTGCTCACCGTGGCCCCGGCCATTGTCCTGTTGCGACGCTGGCGCACGGTGCCGCGCGGCACGATCCGGATCCTGACCTGGGGTGGTTTGCGCGGCGGTGTTTCGGTGGCATTGGCCCTGGCCCTGCCGCTGGGCCCGGAGCGCGATCTGCTGCTGAGCATCACTTACATCGTGGTGCTGTCGTCGATCCTGTTGCAGGGCCTGACCATCGGCAAACTGGTCAAGCATGCAACGCGTGGCGAGCCGGCGAGCGCTGCCGAGCCAGCGCACCACTGATCATTTCCTGATCTGCTGCGGATCGGGCTTTTCGGCCTGATCCGCAGACTCCTTCGGTTTGCCGCTTTCGCTGCGGATCTGCGCATGACTGATCAGGGCGAAGATGAAACTGCCGCCGATGATGTTCCCCGCCAGGGTCGGTCCGGCAAACACCGCCCAGAAGTCACTCCACGGCAACTCGCCGGCAAACACCAGATACGACACCTCCGCCGACCCCACCACGATGTGCGTGAAATCGCCCAGCGCCATGAAGTAGGTAATGAGGATGATGATCCACATCTTCGCGCTCTCCATGGACGGGATCATCCAGACCATGGTGGCGATCATCCAGCCTGAGACGATGCCCTTGGCGAACATCTGACTCGCGTGGTTCTCCATGACCTTGCGGCCGATTTCGAGGAAGGCCTCGTCGGTCTTGCTGTCGAAGATCGGCAGTTCGAGCATCACGTACGCCACCAGGATCGTCCCGCACAGGTTGCCGAACAGCACCACCGTCCAGAGCCGGATCAGCCGGCCGAAATTGGCCAGGGTCGGTTTGGTCATCACCGGCAGCACGGCGGTCAGGGTGTTTTCGGTGAACAGTTGCTGGCGGGCGAGGATCACCGCGAGAAAACCTGCGCAGTAACCGAAGCTGGCGATCACCTTGAATTCGTCGCCCTCGGGCAGACGCGAGTTGAGCAGACCCATGCCCATCAGCGACAGGCCCATGGTCAGCCCGGCCGCCAGCGCCGACCACCACAGCGCGGCGATGCTGCGCTCCAGTTCCTGGTCGCCCTGTTTGCGGATGATTTCATGCAGAACCGCCGCGCGGGGCGGCTGGTTTTTCTCGACTTCGTGCTGTTCCTTGGCCGAGAGATCGGGGGTCTTGCCGTCTGTTGGTGTGGTCATGGCGGGAAACCGGTGGCGGGGTCATAAGGCTACGACACGCGCCGCTCGGCTTCCGTTCGCCGGTGTGACGCGATTACTCGGTAACGGGCACGTCATCCTTGAACTGGTCTTTGACATACCTGATCTCGGTCCGCCCGTGCGGCGCCGGCAAGCCGTCTTCGCCGAGGTTGACGAAGACCATTTTCTCGACGGTCAGGATGCTCTTGCGGGTGATCTTGTTGCGCACTTCGCAGGTCAAGGTGATCGAGGTGCGGCCGAACTCGGTGGCGGTGATGCCCAGTTCGATGATGTCGCCCTGGCGCGAAGCGCTGACGAAGTTGATTTCAGAAATGTACTTGGTCACCACGCGCTGGTTGCCCAGTTGAACGATGGCGTAGATCGCGGCTTCTTCGTCGATCCAGCGCAGCAGACTGCCGCCGAACAGGGTGCCGTTGGGGTTGAGGTCTTCGGGTTTTACCCACTTGCGGGTGTGGAAATTCATCTTCACTCCTGAGCGTCTTGCCGAATGATGGCGCCATCTTGGCAGACTGAGCGGTCATGCTCCATGAGGCTTCTACTATGGTCGCGATTAGCGATCTTCATCTGGCCGACAGAAACCCTTTGGAAGATCAGTCTAGACGGCTATAATCGCCCCCGTTTCAAAACGGTAACCTTCACTTGATACCGTTTTCCCGCCACCTGTCCGAGGGGCGCTGCAGCAGGTTCAACCTGTCAGGCTCGGATGGGGCGTTGACCGGCTCAGGCCGGACACTAAACGCACAACGGCGCCCATTCGCATACATTACGAATGGAGGCTCTTCATGAGCGCTGTTATCACGCCTGCAGATTTTAACGATTACAAAGTTGCCGACATGTCCCTGGCTGCCTGGGGCCGTCGCGAAACCATCATCGCCGAGTCGGAAATGCCGGCCCTGATGGGTCTGCGTCGCAAGTACGCTTCCGAGCAGCCTTTGAAAGGCGCAAAAATCCTCGGCTGCATCCACATGACCATTCAGACCGCCGTGCTGATCGAAACCCTGGTTGCCCTGGGTGCCGAAGTGCGCTGGTCGTCCTGCAACATCTTCTCGACTCAGGATCAGGCTGCTGCTTCCATCGCCGCTGCCGGCATCCCGGTTTTCGCCTGGAAAGGCGAGACTGAAGAAGAGTACGAGTGGTGCCTGGAGCAGACCATCCTGAAAGATGGCCAGCCCTGGGACGCCAACATGATCCTCGACGACGGCGGCGACCTGACCGAGCTGCTGCACAAGAAATACCCACAGGTTCTGGACCGTGTTCACGGCGTGACCGAAGAAACCACCACCGGCGTGCACCGTCTGCTGGACATGCTGGCCAAGGGCGAGCTGAAGATCCCGGCCATCAACGTCAACGACTCGGTGACCAAGTCCAAGAACGACAACAAGTACGGCTGCCGTCACAGCCTGAACGATGCGATCAAGCGCGGCACCGACCACCTGCTGTCCGGCAAGCAAGCGCTGGTCATCGGCTACGGTGACGTGGGCAAGGGCTCGGCCCAGTCCCTGCGTCAGGAAGGCATGATCGTCAAGGTTTCCGAAGTCGACCCGATCTGCGCCATGCAAGCCTGCATGGACGGTTTCGAACTGGTTTCGCCGTTCATCGACGGTATCAACGACGGCACCGAAGCAAGCATCGACAAAGCGCTGCTGGGCAAGATCGACCTGATCGTGACCACCACCGGTAACGTCAACGTTTGCGACGCAAACATGCTCAAAGCCCTGAAGAAGCGCGCCGTTGTCTGCAACATCGGTCACTTCGACAACGAAATCGACACCGCTTTCATGCGCAAGAACTGGGCATGGGAAGAAGTGAAGCCACAGGTACACAAGATCCACCGTACCGGCCCGGGCGCTTTCGACGCTCAGAACGACGACTACCTGATCCTGCTGGCCGAAGGCCGTCTGGTGAACCTGGGCAACGCTACCGGTCACCCAAGCCGCATCATGGACGGTTCGTTCGCCAACCAGGTTCTGGCGCAGATCTTCCTGTTCGGCCAGAAGTACGCCGACCTGTCGCCAGCCCAGAAAGCCGAGCGCCTGACCGTTGAAGTACTGCCGAAGAAACTCGACGAAGAAGTGGCCCTGGAAATGGTTCGCGGCTTCGGCGGCGTGGTCACTCAACTGACCAAGCAACAGGCTGACTACATCGGCGTGACCGTCGAAGGCCCGTTCAAGCCGCACGCTTACCGCTACTAAGAGCAGCTGCGAGCTTCAGGCTTCAAGCGGCAAGCAAGGCCACAAGCCGGGCTTGCCGCGCGAAGCCCGAAAGCTCTGCCCCTATTTGTCAAAACAGTGTCAGGCCGCAAGCTTCAGGCACAAGAGACCAGCGCACCTCCGCTGCTCTTGCAGCTTGAAGCGTGCAGCTTGTAGCTGGAGGTCCCCTCCATGTCCCAAGACCGTCGCTACAGCTTCGAGTTCTTCCCGACCAAGACCGATGCTGGGCATGAAAAACTGCTCGCCACTGCCCGTCAGCTGGCCACCTACAACCCTGACTTCTTTTCCTGCACCTACGGCGCGGGCGGCTCGACCCGTGACCGCACGCTGAACACCGTGCTGCAGCTGGAAAGCGAAGTCAAAGTCCCCGCCGCTCCGCACCTGTCGTGCGTCGGCGACAGCAAGGACGACCTGCGCGGCCTGCTGAACGAGTACAAGGCTGCCGGCATCAAGCGCATCGTCGCCCTGCGTGGTGACCTGCCGTCCGGCATGGGCATGACCAGCGGCGAGCTGCGTCACGCCAATGAACTGGTTGAATTCATTCGTGAAGAAACCGGCAATCATTTCCACATCGAAGTCGCCGCCTACCCGGAGATGCATCCGCAAGCGCGCAACTACGAAGAAGATCTCGCCAATTTCGTGCGCAAGGCCCGTGCCGGCGCCGACAGCGCGATCACCCAGTATTTCTTCAACGCCGACAGCTACTTCTACTTCGTCGACCGTTTGCAGGCGCTGGGCGTGGACATTCCGGTCGTGCCGGGAATCATGCCGATCACCAACTACAGCAAGCTCGCGCGCTTCTCCGATGCCTGCGGTGCGGAAATCCCGCGCTGGATCCGCAAGCAGCTGGAAGCCTACGGCGATGACAGCCAAAGCATTCAGCGCTTTGGCGAACAGGTCGTCACAGAGATGTGCGAACGCCTGCTGCAAGGCGGCGCGCCCGGCCTGCACTTCTATTCCATGAACCAGGCCGAACCGAGCCTGGCGATCTGGAACAACCTGAAGCTGCCGCGCTAAAAAGACGTCACCGCAGGACCAGAAGATCGCAGTCGCGACAGCGCCTACAGCGCTTTCGCCGCTGCGATCTTTTGCTTTCAACGCCCGAAACAGAGCTTCTGCGGCCAGTTTCTGGCTCTTTGCCGTTTCTCGTCGTAATCTCAAGCCATGCCTTTGATCACGCAGTTATTCGCCGTGCTGGTTTTTGCTTGCCTGAGCTTTGCGGCTCGGGGCGAGAAGTTGCGTATCGTCACCGAACCGTGGGCGCCGTACGTCTATGAACAGGGTGGCAAGAACCTCGGCCTGGACTACGAAACCACCGCCATCGTGTTCAAGCGCCTGGGCATCGAAGTCGAATGGCAGTTCCTGCCGTGGAAACGCTGCCTGTCGATGCTCGAAACCGGCCAGGCCGACG
Organism: Pseudomonas fitomaticsae; assembly: GCF_021018765.1. GTDB lineage: Bacteria > Pseudomonadota > Gammaproteobacteria > Pseudomonadales > Pseudomonadaceae > Aquipseudomonas > Aquipseudomonas fitomaticsae. The sequence continues at coordinate 6,254,886 of NZ_CP075567.1, forward strand.
GCGCGCTGGACATCTTCCACAGCGACGAACGCGACGCCACCCTGCTCTACCCGAGCGAGCCGCTGTCGGACGTCGAATTCGTGATGTTCTACGCCAACGACCGACCGCACCCTTTTCACAGCCTTGAAGACCTCAAAGGTCTGACCGTCGGCACCTCTCCGGGCTATCTATATAGCCCCGACTTTCGTGAATCGACGCTGTTTACCCGCGAGCCGGCCCCGACCCACGAAGCCAACTTCGGCAAACTGGTGCGCGGGCGCATCGATCTGCTGATCACCGATCGCCGGGTGGGCCAGCATTTGCTCGATGAGTTGGGCATTCGCGACAAAATTACCGAAAATCCAACCGTCATCAGCCGCCAGAGCCAGTTTCTGGCCGTGCGGCGCAATGCCGGGATGGATTTGCTGGTGCAGCGCTTCGGCGCCGAACTCAAGCGTTTCAAGCGCGAACCGGCCTATGCCGAGCTCAGCGCCCGCTATGGCGCGGCCCCCACCCTGACGGCGCCCCTGGGCAGCGCCACCGCCAGCGGCAAAACCGTTGAGCAGCAGGAAAGCGGCGCGCAGTGATTGCTCTGTTATACTCCGGCGTTCCCGCCAGGCTCACGCCCGGACGCCCGGAACCGTAACAGGCCTCCCGACCCGCTACAGCGCAGCTTTTCAGCCCGCGCGAGCGCTCCGGACGTGCCTTCGGAACCGCAGCAGGACCGGACGGGATTGCGTCCTCTTAAACGCCATTCGCGCCAGGCAAGACTCCCATTGGGCCAAGCCCTAACTAAAACAGGATTACTCATGTCCTTTGCTTCCCTCGGTCTCTCCGAGGCTTTGGTCCGCGCTATCGAAGATGCGGGCTATACCGAGCCTACTCCGGTGCAACAGCGGGCCATTCCCGCCGTGTTGCAAGGTCGCGACCTGATGGTTGCGGCACAGACAGGTACCGGTAAAACCGGCGGTTTCGCCCTTCCGATCCTGGAGCGGCTGTTCCCCAACGGCCACCCGGACAAATCCCAGCGTCACGGCCCGCGCCAGCCGCGCGTGCTGGTCCTGACCCCGACCCGCGAACTCGCGGCCCAGGTTCACGACAGCTTCAAGATCTACGCCCGCGACCTGAAATTCGTCAGCGCCTGCATCTTCGGCGGCGTCGGCATGAACCCGCAGGTTCAGGCCATGTCCCGTGGCGTGGACGTCCTCGTTGCGTGCCCGGGTCGTCTGCTCGACCTGTGCGGCCAGGGCAGCGTCGATCTGTCCCACGTCGAAATCCTCGTGCTCGACGAAGCCGACCGCATGCTCGACATGGGTTTTGTCCACGACGTGAAGAAAGTCCTCGCGCGTCTGCCGGCCAAGCGTCAGAACCTGCTGTTCTCGGCGACTTTCTCCAAAGACATCACCGATCTTGCCGGCAAGCTGCTGCACAACCCGGAACGCATCGAAGTGACGCCGCCGAACACCACGGTCGAGCGTATCGAGCAACGCGTATTCCGCCTGCCGGCCAGCCACAAGCGTGCGCTGCTGGCCCACCTGATCACCGCCGGCGCGTGGGAACAGGTGCTGGTGTTCACCCGTACCAAGCACGGCGCCAACCGTCTGGCCGAGTACCTGGACAAACACGGCCTGCCGGCTGTGGCGATCCACGGCAACAAGAGCCAGAACGCCCGCACCAAAGCCCTGGCCGACTTCAAGGCCAACCAGGTGCGCATCCTGGTGGCGACCGACATCGCGGCCCGCGGTCTGGACATCGACCAGTTGCCACACGTGGTCAACTTCGAACTGCCGAACGTCGATGAAGACTACGTGCACCGTATCGGCCGTACCGGCCGTGCCGGTCGTTCGGGCGAGGCGATCTCGCTGGTCGCCCCGGACGAAGAAAAACTGCTGAAAAGCATCGAACGCATGACCAAGCAGAAAATCGCCGACGGCGACCTGATGGGCTTCGATGCCAGCACCATCGAGGCCGAGAAGCCGGAAGCCCGCGAACGTCCGGACATGCGCAACCCGCGCAACGCCCGTGGCCCACGCGGCGACGGCCCGAATGGCAGCGGCGGTGGCGGCGGTCGTAAAGACAAAGGCAAAGACAAGGGCAAGGAAAAACCGGCCGGCGAACGCGGTGAACGTGGCGAGCGTCCAGCCCGTCAACAAAAGCCGCGTGAAGGCACCCCGGCTCGCGAACAGCGCCAGCCAAGCCAGCCGCCACGCGCCGCTGCTGACCGTGCTCCGGACGAATTCCTCGACGACGATATCGATAACTTCGGTAACCGCGTCGACTACGTGCCGAAGCAGGCTCCGGCCGGTGGTCGCAACCGTCGTCCAGGCGCTCCGGCGCAAGGCGCAGGTTCGGGCGCACCACGCGGCGGTCAGCCACAAGGTCGCCAGAACGGCCCGCGCAACAGCAACGGTTCGAGCACCGGTACGCCGCCAGGCAAACGCAGCGGCCCGCGCAACGGTGCCCCGCGTGACGGTCAGGGTCGCCGCGATGAGAACTCGCGCAACCGCCGCCCGGCCCGTGACGATCAGCAACGCGCTGAACCGGCCGTGCAGAACCCGCGCAGCAGCGGGCCGAAGATCATGCACAAGGAATCGAAAGCCGACCGCTTCCCGACGCCTGAGCAGCTGGATCAACTGCCAAGCCGCCCACGCGGTGAAAAACCGGCCTTGCTGACCCGCAATCGCTGAGTTTTCCACTGCAATGAAAAATGCCCCGGCCTGAAACCGGGGCATTTTTTTGTGCGCTACTGAAACGAGAGTTACGGCAGGCCATAAAAAACGCCCCCGGTCGCAAGACCGGGGGCGTTTTTGTGTGGCCGGCGAAAATTACTTCGCTTTCACACCTTCAAACGAAACGTACAGCTCGACCGCGTCGGACTTCGGACCCAGGTCTTTCTGCTTGCCGAAATCGGAACGCTTGATGGTGGTGGTGCCTTCGAAGCCGGCACGGTAGCCGCCCCATGGATCCTTGCCTTCGCCCAGGAAGGTAGCCTTCACGACCACTGGCTTGGTGACGCCCAGGATGGTCAGGTCGCCGGTCACGTCAGCGGTGTTGGCACCGGTGGACTTGACGCTGGTGGAGACGAAGGTCGCCTTGGCGAACTTGCCGGCATTCAGGAAGTCAGGGCTGGCGATGTGCTTGTCGCGCTCGGCGTGGTTGGTGAACACGCTGGCGGTGTTCACGTTGAACTCGATCTTGCTGTCTTCAGGCTTGGCAGCGTCGAAGCTGAACTTGCCATCGATGTCCTTGAAGGTACCGGTGATGAAGCTGTAGCCCAGGTGGCTGATCTTGAAGTCGACGAAGGCGTGCTGACCTTCTTTGTCAACCACGTAGTCAGCGGCCATCACGTTGGCGGACAGGACGGCAGAGCCGATTGCCAGAGCGGCCAGAGTCTTTTTCAACATGCTTTGTTTTCCTTTGGAGTCGAGGTTGAACATCAGGCTTTGCGTCCCAGCATTCGTGTCAGGGTCGCATCACGATCGATAAAGTGGTGCTTCAATGCTGCCAACGCATGAAGGCCGGAAAAAATTACCAGCGCCCATGCCAGCCAGAGATGAATCACACCGGCGGTATCTGCCTGATCCGGTAGTCCGGAAACCAGTGCAGGAACTTCAAACAGGCCAAACACCGGGATCCCGACACCGTCTGCGGTGGAAATCAGGTAACCGGCAATCATCACGGCGAACAGCGCAAGGTAGAGGAACCCATGGCCGAATTTGGCGCCGATGCGGGTCATGCGGCTGTAGCTTTGCAGCGTTGGCGGTGGTGGGCTGACAAAGCGCCACAACACCCGCAACACCATCACACCCAGCAGCACCAGACCGATGCTCTTGTGCAGATCCGGCGCGTCTTTGCGCCAGGTGCTGTAGTAATCCAGCCCCACCATCCACAGACCCAGCGCGAACAGCCCGAAGACCACCAGCGCCACGCCCCAGTGCATGAAGATGCTGACCCAACCGTAGCGCGAAGAAGAGTTACGTAGCTGCATTGCCCAAATCCTGTGAGAACTGCGAACCAAGACTAGCGAGTTATCTATCGAATTAAAGCGGAAAATTTCGCTTTGAAATATCGAGAAATACGATCAAGAGTCTTGAACAGGGGAGTTAAGGAAAGATTAAAGACAAAAGTGTGGCGGGATGTTGTGAATCACGGGCAAAAAAAGCGCGGCTTGAAAGCCGCGCTTTTTTCACCGCAAAGCTTTTTACTGCGCTTTGGTCTCGGTGGTTGCCGCCGGTTTGGCCGCTGGCTTCTTCGCCGGTTCAGCTTTTTTCGCCGCAGGTTTCGCTGCAGGCTTTTTCGCTTCGGTCTTGGCCGCCGGTTTCTTCGCTGCAGGCTTGGCTGCCGCTTTCTTCGCCGGCTCGGCTTTCACCGGGGTTGCTGGCTTCGGTGCTTCCACCGGGGCTGGCGCAGGAGCCGGGGTCGGTGCAGGCGCTGGAGCGGCTGGAGCAGGTGTCGGCTCTGGGGCTTTCACAGGCTCTGGTTTCTTGTCGTCGTCCGAACCGCCGAACAGGTTGGTGAAGAAGTTGCCTTTCTTCGCCGCCACGGCTGCACCCGCTGCACCTGCCGCTGCGGCGGTGGCTGCTGCCGGGCCGACTTTGGCCGGTTCGAAGGATTTGCCCGCCGCCAGGTCTTCAACCTGACTCGCCGCACGCTGACCGGTGCGCAGTGCGCCTTCCAGGGTGCCCGGGTACAAGGTGTCGGTGTGTTCGCCGGCAAACGCTACGCGTTGCAGCGGACGCTCCCACAGACGCCAGTATTTGCTGATCTGGCCAGGGCCGAAGGCGAGGTAAGAACCGCCGGTCGATGGGTCGGTGCTGTAACGACGGATTTCATAGCCGGTGAACGAGCCACGGGCCTGTGGATAAAACGCGTGCAGACGAATCAGCACCTGATCGACCATCTGCTTGTCGCCGAAGGCCTGCATGACGCGGGCGTTGTCACCGGACAGGTTGATCACCACGTTCGCGCCACCTTTCAGGGCCGGCTCGATCCACAACATGCCAAGACCGGTGTTGCTGTAGATCTCGCCGGACATCCGCGCCTTGCTTTCCCACACAGGCGTCTTGAACTTCAGCATGATCTGGTCGCGCCAGCCGTAGTTGGTGCCTTTGATCGCGGCCAGGTGCTGGGCGTCCAGCGCCGGGGTCAGCTGGATCTTGTTGAGGGCGCGCAACGGCACCGCCAGCACTACGTAATCTGCCGAATAGCCCACGCTGCCGACCTTGACGGTCACGCCGTCCTTGTCCTGGGTGATGGCAGATACTGGCGAGTTGGTTTTGATGGTTTTCAACTGTTTGACGAACGCCTGGGCCAGCACCGGGCTGCCACCGACCAGACGCGAAGCGCGCAGGTCACGGTCGGACACGCCGCGATACACCCGGCTCTGCTGCGCGAAATACAGCAGCGACAGACGCGAAGGCTCGTCGTAGTGGGTGCGGATATCCTGGTTGATCAGCTGACGCGCGGTGGCCGGCAGGTTCTGCTTGTCGAGCCAGCTCGAGACGTTGATCTGGTCCAGTGCATGCAGGGTGTTGGTCGCCGCCGGGTTCTGCGGATCTTCGATCGAACGCGCCAGATCGTCACGGGTTTTCTCGTAGCGCTTCAGTGCTTCGGCCGTGGCAGGCTGTTTGGTGGTCAGGTCGGCGGCGGAGAAATATTCGCCGTCGATCAGGTAACCCGGGGTCCGTACGAATTCAGGCGCTGGCGTGGTGTTCAGCTTGAAGGTCGATACGTACTTGTTCAGCACCGGTTGAGTCTTGTCGTTGCCGATCCACTCGCTGGTGGCCATGCCCGAGCGACCGCCCAGGCTCGGTTTGGCTTCGAGCAGCGTGACCTGCCAGCCCTTGTTCTGCAGTTCGTAAGCCGCCGTCAGGCCCGACAGGCCGCCGCCGATCACGATTGCGGTTTTATCCTTGGCCAGCGCCGTAACGCTAAACAGCCCCAACACCACCAGCGCACAGGCGCGCAGCCAACCGACAGACATTCAGCGAACTCCGGAAAAACACATAGGAAAATGCAGTTTTGCGGGTCAGATGACCCAAAGAACCGCGAAGAATACGTCAGCCATCAAAACGCCGCCAGCGACGTCTATCGGCCCATACAAAGTAGCTCAATCGACACAATGGGTTGTTCCGACGCGACGCATTGCATAGGCTTGCGCGATTGTTTGCCCGCGCCTGACGCGAGCCGCCTCGAGGAGACTGAACATGGGCCTGAACAACCAGTGGATGCAACGCGATCTCGCGGTGCTGTGGCATCCCTGCACCCAGATGAAAGACCACGAACAGCTGCCGCTGATCCCGATCAAGCGCGGTGAAGGCGTCTGGCTGGAAGACTTCGAAGGCAAGCGTTATCTGGATGCGGTCAGCTCCTGGTGGGTCAACGTGTTCGGCCACGCCAACCCGCGCATCAACCAGCGCATCAAGGATCAGGTCGATCAGCTGGAACACGTGATTCTGGCCGGTTTCAGCCATCAGCCAGTGATCGAGCTGTCCGAGCGGCTGGTGAAGATGACGCCCGAGGGCCTGAACCGGGTGTTCTACGCCGATAACGGTTCGTCCTGCATCGAAGTCGCGCTGAAAATGAGCTTTCACTACTGGCTCAACCGCGGCCAGCCGAACAAGAAGCGCTTTGTCACCCTGACCAACAGCTACCACGGCGAAACCATGGCGGCGATGGCGGTCGGTGACGTGCCGTTGTTCACCGAAACCTACAAAGCCCTGCTGATGGACACCATCAAGGTGCCGAGCCCGGATTGCTACCTGCGCCCACAGGGCATGAGCTGGGAAGAGCATTCGCGCAACATGTTCGCGGTCATGGAACAGACCCTGGCCGAGAACCATGACAGCGTCGCTGCCGTGATCGTCGAGCCGCTGATCCAGGGAGCCGGCGGCATGCGCATGTACCACCCGGTCTATCTCAAGCTGCTGCGCGAGGCCTGCGACCGTTACGGCGTGCACCTGATCCACGACGAAATCGCCGTCGGCTTCGGCCGCACCGGAACGATGTTCGCCTGCGAACAGGCCGGCATCCGCCCGGACTTCCTGTGCCTGTCCAAAGCCCTGACCGGCGGTTATCTGCCGTTGGCGGCGTGCCTGACCACCGACGAGGTGTACAGCGCGTTCTATGACGACTACCCGACCCTGCGCGCCTTCCTGCATTCGCACAGCTACACCGGCAACCCGCTGGCGTGTGCGGCGGCGCTGGCGACCCTGGATATTTTCGAACAGGACAATGTGATCGAAGACAACCGGGCGCTGGCCCAGCGCATGGCATCGGCCACGGCGCATCTGGTGGATCATCCGAATGTTTCGGAAGTCCGTCAGACCGGCATGGTGCTGGCGATCGAGATGGTCAAGGACAAAGCCACGAAAGAGGCTTATCCGTGGCAGGAACGTCGCGGCCTGAAGGTGTTCCAGCATGCGCTGGAGCGTGGCGCGTTGCTGCGTCCGCTGGGCAGCGTGGTGTATTTCCTGCCGCCGTACGTCATCACCCCGGAGCAGATCGACTTCCTCGCCGAAGTCGCCAGCGAAGGCATCGACATTGCCACACGTGACAGCGTCAGCGTGGCGGTGCCGAAGGATTTCCATCCCGGGTTCCGTGATCCGGGCTGATTCAAATTATTCAAGATCTGTGGTGCCTGGACTGCCGCTTTCGCGAGCAAGCCCGCTCCCACATTTGGAATGCATTTCCCTGTGGGAGCGGGCTTGCTCGCGAATGAAGTCGACACCGTTTTAACTGATTCACATCTTTCCAGAGACCCGAAATGAGACTGTCCCGCTTCTTTATCGACGCCCCGCTCAGCACCGGCGAACACGAACTGCCGGAAGCCCAGGCGCATTACATCAGCCGCGTGCTGCGCATGGCCGAGGGCGATGCGGTGCAGATGTTCGACGGCTCCGGCCACGAATTTCGCGGCTCCCTGGTGGAAGTCGGCAAGAAACGCGTGGTGGTGCAGATCGACGAGCAGTTCGCCGGTCAAATCGAATCACCGCTGCAGATCCACCTCGGCCAGGGCCTGTCCCGGGGCGAGCGGATGGACTGGGCGATCCAGAAAGCCACCGAGCTGGGCGTGAACGAAATCACCCCGATCTTCAGCGAACGCTGCGAAGTCCGCCTCAAGGACGAACGCGCCGACAAGCGCCTGCTGCACTGGCGTCAGGTGGCGATCAGTGCTTGTGAGCAATGCGGTCGTTCGCGGGTGCCGGTGATTCATCCGCCGGTGTTGCTGGCCGACTGGCTGAAGCAGACGGAAGCCGAACTGAAACTGGTGCTGCACCCGGTGGCTGAGCCGTTGGTCAGCCATGCCAAACCATCGACCCTGGCGTTCCTGATCGGCCCTGAAGGCGGTCTGTCCGACGCCGAAGTCGAGCAAGCCAAGGCCAACGGCTTCCACGCCGCCCGCCTCGGCCCGCGCGTGCTGCGCACCGAGACCGCGCCGGTTGTGGCGCTGGCGGTGGCGCAGCAACTGTGGGGTGATTTCTAACCCGTCACTGCACCGGATCACTGGTTGGTCTGGCGATGATTGCCTTGAGTTCGCTGGTCATCGGGAACTCAAGGTTCAAGCCTTTCGGTGGGATCGGCTGTTCGAACCACTTGCGGTAGATTCCGTTGATCTCCCCCGAGCTGTACAGATCGGCCAACGCGCCGTTCACCAGCGCGAGGAATTGCGGATCATCCTTGCGCACCATGCAGCTGTAGATTTCCCGCGATTGCTCCTCTCCCACCACGACCCAGTTGTGCGGATCGCGTGCCTTGGCCCGCTCGCCGTAAAGCAGCGCATCGTCCATGTAAAACGCCGCCGCGCGCCCTGATTGCAGCATCTGGAACGCCTCGCCGTGATCCTTGGCGCTGATCACGAACATGTTCAGTTTGTGGTCCAGGTTGTAGCTCTTCAGATAGCGCTCGTTGGTGGTGCCGGCGGTGGTCACCACGTTCTTGCCGCGCAGGTCATCGAAGCTGTGGATGCCGCTATCCTTGGCGGTCAGCAACTGCCCTTTGACGTAGATGAAACCGTAGGAGAACGCGACCTGTTTCTGCCGTTCGGCGGTCACCCCGGTGGAGCCGCATTCAAGGTCGACCGTGCCGTTCTGCACCAGCGGAATCCGCGTCTGCGACGTCACCAGGTTGTACTTCACTTTCAGCTCCGGCAACGCCAGTTGCTGCTTGATGCGCTCGACGATCTTGTCCGCCAGTTCCACCGAATACCCCATTGGCTGGCCGGTGTGATCGCCCACATACGAGAACGGCACCGACGCATCGCGATAACCCAGGGTGATGCTGTTGGCGCTGGCGATCTTGCCGAGCGTACCGGTCAGCGGCACTTCATTGGCCTGAACCTGAGCGCCGAAAACCAGCGCCAGAGTGCAGCCGAGCAACGTGATTTTTTGCATTGTTATTCTCCGTTGTGGATGGGGTGTTTTAGCAGAAACCGTCACGCCGCACGGGGATTGAACCCGTGCAGATCAATGGATGTGCGCTGCTTGCCGATCAATTCACTGAGCAACTGCCCGCTGCCGCAGGCCAGGGTGAAACCGAGCGCACCGTGGCCGAGGTTGAGCCAAAGATTGCGATACGCCGTGGCGCCCAGCAGCGGAACGCCGGTGGGCGTGGCCGGGCGCATGCCGGCCCACTCAACGGCGGCGTCGTAGTTTCCAGCGTCGGGAAAGGTGTCGCGGGCCTGACGTCTGATCAGCGCCAGCCGCTCGGGATCCACCGCCGGGTCGAAACCGACGATGTCGACCATCGCCGCCACGCGCAGTTGTTCGCCGATGCGTGCGTAGACGATCTTGCGGTCGTAGTCGGTGATGCTCACGTCCGGCGCACGATGCTCGCTGCCAATCGGCACGGTCAGGCTATAACCCTTCAGCGGATACAGCGGCAGGCGCAGGCCGGGCAGCGCCAGCAACGGGCTGCGATGGCCGGCGGCGATTACCAGTTGCTCGACCGGCAGAATTTCGTCGCCAAGCTCAATGGCCGTGACCGCGCCGTGACTGTGGCGAATGCCGGTGACTGCCTGACCAAGACGAAACTCGCAGCGGCCCGACGCCCTCAAGCGCGCCGCCAACTGTTGGCAGAATCCGTGACAGTCGCCGACTTCTTCATCCGGCGTGTAGATCGCGCCTACAAACGGCGCATCGGACAGTGCCGGTTCCAGTTGCGCACATTCGGCGGCTGACAACACCTGCTGTTGCTGCGGATCAGCCAAACCTTTGCGTGCATGCTCGAAGCTGGTGGCATTGCGGAAGGTCACCAGTTTGCCGTTGCGCCGCCAGTTGAAGCCGACGAGTCCGTCGTCCTCGCGCCAGCGTTTCAGCGTGCTCTGGCTGAACAGCGCCAGACGCAACAGGTGCGCGGCGTTTTCGCGGTTGACCGAGGTGCGGCAAGCGGCGAGAAACGAGGCCATCCAGCGCCACTGCGCCGGGTCCAGGCGCGGGCGCAGCTTGAGCGGTGAATCGCCGCGCAGCATCCACCCGATCGCCTGCAACGGCACGCCGGCATCGGCCAGCGGCGCAACGTAGCGGTAGGACAACTGGCCGCCGTTGGCGAAACTGGTTTCGCTGCCCAGCGCCCGCCGCGCCTCGACCACCGTCACCTCCAAACCGTCGCGCACCAGCGCCCAGGCCGTTGCCAACCCGATCACGCCGCCGCCGATGATGCACACACGCTGAGCCATGTCCGTCCTTAATGCTGTTTGAAGACGAGGCCGAGGTTAGGGTGAGGTGACAGGCGCCGAACAATGAATAAAGATGCCAAGCCTATAAACAAAGGTTATGGGATCGTCATGCGCCTTCGTCATATCGAGATTTTCCAGGCCATCCGCCAGACCGGATCGATCAGCGCCGCTGCGCAGTTGCTGCACGTCTCGCAACCGGCGGTGACCAAGGTGCTGCAACACGCCGAGCAGCAGCTCGGTTTTCCGTTGTTCCTGCGGGTGCGCGGCAAGTTGCTGGCGACCCCGGAAGCGCTGGAACTGGAGCGCGAAGTCGACAAGGTCACGGAAAGCCTGCAAGGCGTGCGGCGTCTGGCCCAGAGCCTGCGCCGCGAGCCCGGCCACAGTCTGCGAATCGGTGCGACTCCGGCGCTGGCCCTGTCATTGCTGCCGCCGGCGATCCAGCAATGGACGGGGCAGTTCCCGGACATCGCCTGCGAACTGTCGAGCGCCCACAGCCGCGAGCTGATGCAGAACCTGCTGATGCGCGAAGTGGACGTGGCCCTGACGTTGCAGTTGCCGGACCATCCGGGTCTGAAGGCCCAGGCTTTGGCCTCGGGGGTGCTGGTGGCATTGGCGCCGAAGGGTTATTGGCCGGAGGAAGATGCCGGTCAGCCGTTGCCACTGATGGCGTTGGCCGGGGCGCCGCTGATCGGGCTGTCCAGCGCCGATCCACTGGCCGCGCGCCTCGATAGTTATCTCGAAGCGGTCGAGCCACCGCCGCGCGTGCGGATCGCCGTGCAGACTTACTCACTGGCGCGTGTGATGGTGGAGTCCGGCGCCGGGGTGGCCGTGATCGATCCGTTCACCGCCCTCGGTGCCTCGCCGACCAGCACCGTGATTCGCCCGTTGGCGCCGCCCTTGCCGATCACTTTATACGCCGTGACCCGCGCCACCGAACCACCGCCGCATACGCTGCATGATTTGCTGGAGATGTTCAGTCAGCGCGCTGGCGAACAACTCAACAACCTGAACCCTGCATAGATCTAATGTGGGAGCGGGCTTGCTCCGGGCGGCGATCCGACGAATGCGGTGCGTCATTCAACAAGATGTTGTCTGAGCCGACGCATTCGCGAGCAAGCCCGCTCCCACAATGAATTGGGGATAACCCTGGTTAAAGGACGTAAAACAGAATCGCCACAAAGTGCAGCAGGCTCCCGGCAATCACAAACAGATGCCAGATCCCGTGGGCATGCCGCAACCGGTGATCAAGGGCAAAAAAGATGATCCCCACGGTGTACAACACGCCGCCCGACGCCAGCCAGGCAAACCCCGCCGTCCCCAGCGCGTCGATCAGCGGCTTGACCGCCACCAGCACGATCCAGCCCATCACCGCGTAGATCACGATCGACAGGGTCCGCGCTTCCGAACGCGGCTTGATCTCCTGCAGGATGCCGATCAGCGCCAGCCCCCAGACGATCCCGAACAACGTCCAGCCCCACGGCCCGCGCAGGGTCACCAGACAAAACGGCGTGTAACTGCCGGCGATCAGCAGGTAGATCGAAAAGTGATCGACCTTCTTCATGATCGCTTTCTTGCGCCCGCGCACGCTGTGGTACACGGTGGATGCGCTGTAAAGCACCAGCAAGGTGAAGGCATAAATCGCCACGCTGACGATCTTCCAGGGGCTGCCGTCAAGGCTGGCGATCACCAGCATCCAGACGCCCCCGACAAACGCCGCTACCGCCCCGACCAGATGCGTCCAGGCGTTCAGTTTTTCTCCGTGATACATGTGTCGCACACCTCGATTTCATTACCGCAGCGCGCAAGGCTCGGGCCTTGAGCGTAAAAGCGCAATGTTTCCGTTCAACGCAGGCAGGCGCCTGTCCTGATATTTGGGCACAATCGACCGATACCAAGAAGAGTCCGCGCCATGCTGATCGACGAAGAATTGACCCTGAAGAAACTCGAGGTGTTCCTCGCCTTCATGCGCACCGGCAACCTCGCCCGAGCCGCCGCCGAGTTGCAGACCAGCAACGTCAGCGTGCACCGCGCGATCCATTCGCTGGAAAGTGCCCTGCGCTGCCCGTTGTTCAAACACGAAGGGCGCAACCTGACGCCACTGGAAAGCGCCTATGTGCTCGAAGAGCGGGCGCAGAAGCTGATTCAGGACGTGGTCGAAAGCGTGCGCCTGACCCGCGAAGCCGCCGGGTTCTCGGCCGAGCGCTTCAAGCTCGGCTCGCTCTATTCGCTGACGGTGAAGACCGTGCCGCAGCTGATCATGGGTTTGAAGATCCGCCGCAGCGAACTCAACATCGACCTGATCCTCGGCTCGAACATCGACCTGCTCTACAAGCTGAAAAACATGGAAGTCGACGCGATCCTCGTGTCGCTGGACGACACCGTCAACGACCCGGACTGCGAGCAGATTCCGCTGTTTTCCGACGACATCTTCCTCGCCACCCCGGCGGATTCGCGCTTCGCCCAGCGCAGCGAAGTGGATCTGGCAGAGGTACGCGACGAAACCTTCATCACCCTCACCCAAGGCTTCGCCACCCATCAGGACGGCATTCGGGTGTTCCGGCAAGCGGGGTTCGAGCCGAAGGTGGCGATGCAGGTCAACGACATCTTCACCCTGCTGAGCATGGTCAGTTCCGGGGTCGGTTATGCGTTGCTGCCGGGGAGGATTGCGGCGGTGTACGAGAACCGGGTGAAGCTGATTCCGTTGCAGGAGAAGTACCGGTTGCAGCAGCACATTGGGGTGGTGTTTTTGAAGGCCAAGGAGCGGGATCCGAATTTGCTGGCGTTGTTGGCGGAGTGTCGGATGTATGCGAATCGCCAAGGCTCACAATGATCGTTCCCACGCTCTGCGTGGGAACGATCAACGACAAGCAACCATCGTCCTAGCCCATCAACCCGCGCATCAGCAGAAACAACAGCGAAGGCCCGAGCAAGCATCCAAGTGCGGTATAGAACGCCGCCGTCAGGCAACCATAAGGCACCAGTTTCGGATCGGTCGCCGCCAACCCTCCGGCCACACCACTGGACGTCCCCATCAAACCGCCAAAAATCACCGCACTGCGTGGGTTGTTCAGACCGATCATCGGCGCCACGAACGGCGTCATGACCATCACCAGAATCGCCTTGATCAACCCTGCGGCGATAGACAGCGCCATGACCTCGGAGCTCGCGCCAATCGCCGCGCCGGTTACCGGTCCGACGATGTAGGTCACCGCCCCTGCGCCAATGGTCGTCAGACTCACCGCATCGGTATAACCGAATGCCATCGCCACACCGACCCCGGCAACAAACGACGTGCCCACGCCGACAAACAACGCCAGCACACCAACAAACCCGGCCCGCTTCAACTCATCGACACTCACGCCGAACGCCGTGGCAACAATCGCGAAGTCCCGCAGCATGGCGCCGCCGAGCAAACCGATACCTGACAACAGCGGAATGTCCACGACACCTTTCTGACCGCCAGTCAGTGCCCCGCCGACATACGAAAGCACCAACCCGAGCAAAATGGCGATGGCCGAGCCGTGCAGGCGGCCCTTGGTGAAGGTGTTGGACATCCAGTAGGACACCCACATGGTCAGGCCGACAATCAGGAAGCCGCTGATCAGCCCGTAACCGGTGATGACTTTCATCATTGATTCGTACATGGCGCTCACCCCGCAGTCTTGGCAGGTGTAATCGGCGCCGGTTCCTTGTTACCCAGGCGCACCAGCACCGGCACCAAGGCAAAGGCAATGACCACAGCGAGCGTTCCCGCAAGGATCGCCATCGGCCCGCCCTTCAGCGCGCCGTAAACGTTCTGCTGCGCGGCCATGGCAACCACGATCGGAATGTAGATCGCACTCCAGAACTCGACGCCCTGTTCGGTCTTGCCCTTGAGCCAGCCACTTTTGTTCAAGTAACTGCCCAACCCGATCAACAGCAGCATCGCAATACCGACACCGCCGACATTGGCCGGCACGCCGATCAACTTGCCGAGCAGTTCACCGACCCAGATGCCCACCAGCGTACAAAAGGCGAGAAACGCCACACCGTAAATAATCATTGTTGTAGTCCTCAAAGTGCATCGTCGAATGTTGTTTTTGTTGTTCGAAGCCTGAGTCGGTGATTTAGGGTCGTCGGCCCTCCTCTTCACGCAACAGCGCCTGCAAGGTGTCGAGCCGGGCACTGTCGAAGGCAGTGACGGTCCCCTGTTCGAACACCCGGCGCGCCAGCCCGGTCAGCACCGCACCGGGCGGCAGTTCGATCTGTAGTCGCACGCCGCGCTCGTAAGCGCTTTGCACGGTGCCGCGCCAGTCCACCACGCGGCACATGTTGAAGGCGAGATCGTCGCGCAGTGCTTCTACCTGGGTCACAGGCCTTGCGCGACTGCCGCTCAGGTAAGCGATTTTCGGTGTTTTCAGTTCAACCCTTTTGAACGCTTCGGCGAGGGTTTGCGCGGGCTCGTCCAGCAACGGGCAGTGCGACGGCACGCTGACCGCCAGACGTTTTGCCAGCCCGGCGCCACGACTGCGCGCCAGCTCGGCGACCGCTTGCATCGCCTTGTCACTGCCGGCAATCACCACCTGGTTGTCGGCGTTGATGTTGGCCAGGTACACCGGTGTTTCTGCGCCGTGCACCTGCGCCAGCAGCGTTTCGACTGTGGATAATTGCAGACCGATGATCGCGGTCATGCCGAAGCCCTGTGGATAAGCCTGCTGCATCAACTCGCCACGCAGGCTGACCAGATGCAACGCATCGCTGAAGCTCAACGCGCCGGCAACCACCGCTGCCGGGTAGGCACCGATGGACAGACCGGCGACGTAATCTGCGGTGAGTCCGTCCTGCAATAATTGCCGCGAGGCTGCAACTCCGGCGATCAGCAGACAGAGCTGAACCGCCCGGGTACTGCGCAACGCTTCGCTGGAATCCAGCCGCAAGACATCCTCACCGAGGCTATCGCTGGCCTCGATCAGCGTTTCCCGAGGCAAACGCTGGAGCATGCCGGGCTGCTGCGCGCCCTGACCGGGAAACACCAGCAGACTGCTCACGCTGCCTGCTCCTGCGGGTTCCACGGATCAGACACCAGACAAGCTTCATGGGCATTTTTCAGCAGCACCCGCGAAGCGTTTCCGGCCCATTCGCGCAGGGCGACGGCACCAAACGGCGTCTGCAATTGCAGGTCGACCCGGCAGATCGCCTGATCAAAATGCGCCACCAGTTTGCGCGCCTGGTTACGGGTTATGAGTTGCGGTGTACGCAGAATCAAGTCGAGATCGCTGCGCTCGTGCATTGCCGTAAATCCACTGGCCAGCTCAAACCCGACACTGCCACTGACACCCCAGATCCAACCGCAATCATCGAGCACCGGCCGCAGTTGCCGCAGCGCCTGCATGACCGGCAGATCACGCGCGCTCTCGACCTGACAAAGCGCTTCCGGGCTGACCCGACAGGCAATCGAATCGATCGCCATGAACGCCGCCAACCGCTGCTCGCGCAACCGACCGCGCACGCCCACCGCCACGAACCCGTCTTCACTCAACGCCCGCCGCACCACCACCGGTTGCCCGGCCGCCAGCGAATCAATCGCCCACTGCGGCGCATCCGCCGGCAACTGCGCCGGTGTCATGCCCCACAGCAGGTCGTGGGCCAGAGGCGTATTCACCACTGCACCCTCAGCAATTCACGAACGCGGCTGGAGGCTTCGCGATTTTTCGCGCCGAGACGATTGCTCAAATCAGTCGCGCCAATATCGCCGATGGCTTGCTTCAGGCATTCGCCGACCCGCGCCAGATCCTCCGCCGTCGGCTGCTCGATCTGCTGCACCGACAGGGTTTCCCAGAGCAATCCGAGGCTGGCGTAGCTGTCGATGTCATAGGCCATCGGCGGCACGCTGGACGCCAGGGCTTCCAGTTCTTCGACGCTGCGCAAGGTCACCCGCGCCGCCGAAGCCTTGCCCATCGCATGCACCATCACCCCCGGATCACGCAGGGCGATCAAGCGATTGGCCTGATAACCGTGAGCGAGGAACGCCCCGGACATGGCCTTGCCCACCAGCAGTGCAATCACCGGATGCCCGGCCAGACGGGCGCGGGCATAAGCATCCGCCGCACCGGCCAGGGCCTGATGAATGCCGAGGGCTTCTTCACGGCGACCATAGGCCTGGCTCGGCACATCGACGATGGCGATCAAGGGACGCTTTTGCGTTTTTTCACGGTCAGCGGAGATCGCGTCATCCACAGCCTTGGCCAGACCCCAGCCTTCGAGCAAACCGACTTCGCCGTTGCGAGCGCGAGGGAAACGGTTTTCCGGATCGGCAACCACCGCGATAAAGCGCCCAAGTGGGCCGTCGGCGACCTTCAACGATGGCGGCAAACCTTCAACGGCATTCGCACCCGAGCTCAAGGCGTTGAACCAGTTCAAACCGCGCACGGAATATCCACTCATGAGCGCTCTCCTTGATACAGATCGCGAACCACCGAAGGCTCGATTTGCTTGCCAGTGTCCAGGCTCGTCAGGCGTTGCAGGAACCATTCGGCCCGCTGACTGCGCGGTTGCGCCGGCAAGCCTTGTTGCAGCAACTCGCCGACCTGCTGGCGAATCTGCGCCACGTCATCGGCGACATAGCGATCCACCAGGCCACTGGCGAAACGTTGCTCGCCACCGGTCAGACTCCAGATGAAGGGCCGGTCGCGGGAATCGTATTCCTCGATCCCGGCTTCCTGCTCGATCACCTGCGGGCCGTTCAGGCCGAGGCGTGCTTCCTGGGTCACCAGCAAATAGCTGCACAGCGCCGCGGCAATCGACATCCCGCCAAAGCAACCGACACTACCGGCCACCACGCCGACCACCGGTTGGTACCGCTGCAGATCGACAATCGCTGCGTGGATGTCGGCAATCGCCGCCAGCCCGAGGTTGGCTTCCTGCAAGCGCACGCCGCCGGTTTCCAGCAGCAGGATGGCGCGGGTCGGGATGCCTTTGCGGTTGTCTTCGGCGGCCAGTTCCAGCGCGCCGGCGATTTTCGCGCCGCCGACTTCACCGAGGCTGCCGCCCTGAAACGCGCCTTCAATCGCCGCGATCACCACCGGCAAACCGTCGAGGTTGCCCTTGGCGATCACCACGCCGTCATCGGCCTGTGGCACCACGCCCTGACGTTCCAGCCACGGCGACATGACGCGTTGAAACGGGTCGAGCAATTCGCGGAAGGTACCGGCGTCGAGCAAGGCTTTCGCCCGCTGCCGGGCACCGAGTTCGACGAAGCTTTGTTTGTGCAAAAGTGCCGAGGTATCAGTCATGGCCGATCTCCTCGAAGCCTTGTTCCAGACGCAGGCGCACCACGCCCGGGGTCGCGCCGAAGTCGTGGATATCGATGGCCATCGCCAGCGGTGTGGTGCCGTCGAACATCCGCGCAAACAGATGCTGCCAGCGCTGCTCGGCGCCATTGACTGAGGTTTGCACATTGATCGTCAACTTGCCGGCCAGGCCCGGTTCGATCAGCACTTCCAGATCGCCCGAACCGACACAACCGACCAGCGCCCGACCGCGCGGCGGCTGCCCGGCGGGGAATTCAAAGGATAAGGTTTCCATCAAAACGCTCCCTGAAGGATGCCGTCGCGCTCGATCCGGTCGAGCAGCAGGCTGGCGGCGAGCAAGTCGGCGGCGCCACCGGGCGAGGCATTCAATGCGATGAGTTGTTGATCCAGTTCGTGCAGGCGACGGCGACCGGTGAGGCTGGCGCTGCCACCGGCGTCGAGCACTGCCTGCGCGCCGTGCTGCATGGCGTGCAGGCCCGGTTCGCCAGCGCGATAGAGGACGCAGGTGTCGGCGAGGTCGGTCATGATTGCGAGCAAGGCATCGAGCCGGGCGTTCTGTTCGCCGTGGCCGGCGACGCGGCTGCGTTTGAGCTGCGGCAGACCACGTTGCACCACCGACGGGAAGCCGAGCTGCGCTTCTTCCCGGGCACCGCGAGCGCCGTAGCGTTGGGCGACCTGGGCGCCGTGGCTCAGCGGACGCGGCGCATAACGATCATCGAGCAACGCCAGACGCGCAGCGCGCAGCGTGACGGCACCAGCGTTGGTGGACTTGGTATCCAGCGCAGCAGCCGTGATCAGCAGGCCCAGCGCCCAGATCGCACCGCGATGGGTGTTCACGCCGTTGGTGGTGACGAGCATCGCTTGCTCGCCTTCCCGGCCGATACGGCCAATGGCTTCGCGCAGCGTCAAGCCGATCTCGCCGAACTCAAGCGCGGCTTCGGCCATTTCCTTGAACGCCGGCCACAACGCCAGCGCCGAGGCGTGCATCAATCCGAGGTGCAGATCGGTGTGTGCACCGTTGCCGCGACGGTCGACCAGCGCCGGTTTCGGCGACAGGTCGGCTTCATCGATCAGCGCGTCCACGGCCAGATCCGCCAGCCGTTCCGCGAGGGTGATGATTTTGGGTTGCAGGTTGAGTGCGTGCATTACCAGCTCCTGAACTTGGCGGGCGGGTTGTAGAGGCCGCCGGACCACTCGACCAGATCGGCCACGCTTTTCGCCGCGAGCAATTCGCGGGTGGCGTCGGTACGACGGATGCCGAGGTCTTCGGGCAAGGCGATCAGGCCTTCGCGGCGCATGCGTTCGGTGTCTTTCGGGTTGTGCCGCAGGCCGATGGCGGTGACGCCGGCCACCGCAGCGATCATCGCCTGACGCTCTTCCAGCGAACGCGCCTTGTACAGGTAGGCGATGCCTTCTTCGGTCAGCAGGTGTGTAACGTCGTCGCCGTAGATCATGATCGGCGCCAGCGGCATCCCGCTTTTCTTCGCCACCTCTACCGCGTCGAGGGTTTCGACGAAGGTCGGTTTGCCGCCCTCCTGGAAGGTCTCGACCATCTGCACCACGAGTTTCTTGCCGCGTTCGAGCATCGGTTGCTGCGAATCGTCATGACGCATGTCGAGCCACGCCGGAGTGCCATGACGACGACCGCGCGGGTCGTGCCCCATGTTCGGTGCGCCACCGAATCCGGCGAGACGGCCACGGGTCACGGTGGAGGAATGGCCGTCGCCATCGACTTGCAGGGTTGCGCCGATGAACAGGTCCACCGCGTATTGCCCGGCCAATTGGCAGAACATCCGGTTGGATCGCAGCGAACCGTCGCGCCCGGTGAAGAACACATCGGGCCGGGCGGCGATGTAGTTCTCCATGCCCAGTTCGGTGCCGAAGCAGTGCACGCTTTCGACCCAGCCGCTTTCGATGGCCGGGATCAGGGTCGGGTGCGGATTGAGCGTCCAGTTGCGGCAGATCTTGCCCTTGAGGCCGAGGGATTCACCGTAGGTCGGCAGGATCAGTTCGATGGCGGCGGTGTTGAAACCGATGCCGTGGTTCAGCGACTGCACGTTGTGTTTTTCGTAGATCCCGCGGATCGCCATCATCGCCATCAGCACGTGTACAGGCTTGATGTGCCGAGGGTCGCGGGTGAACAGCGGCTCAATGTAGAACGGCTTGTCCGCCACCACCACGAAGTCGACCCACGATGCCGGAATATCCACCCGGGGCAGTTCGCTGACGTCGTCCACCAGTTGGTTGACCTGGACGATGACGATGCCGTCGCTGAACGCTGCCGGCTCGATCAGCGCCGGAGTGTCTTCAGTGCTCGGGCCGGTGTAGATGTTGCCGGCACGGTCGGCCATGAACCCGGCCGAGAGCACGACGTTGGGAATCAGGTCCACCACCAGCCGGGCGTAGAGTTCGATGTAGGTGTGGATCGCGCCGACTTCCAGCAGACCGTCTTCGAGCAACTGGCTGATGCGCAGGCTCTGGGTGCCGGCGAAGGAGAAATCGAGCTTGCGGGCGATGCCGCGTTCGAACAGGTCCAGATGCTCGGAGCGACCGACGCTGGGCATGATCATGTGCAGGTCGTGGAGCTTTTCAGGATCGGCCTTGGCCAGAGCGCGCGAGAGGAAATCCGCCTGCTTCTGGTTGTTGCCCTCCAGCACCACACGGTCGCCGGGCAGGATCAGCGCCTCAAGCGCCGCGACGATCCTGTCGGTGGGCAACACCGCACCGTCGGCCAGCCCGCGCACCTTGTCGAGGCGCCGCTGCTTCTCGTCACGCCGCCGCGTCCAGCGCGAATCGGGGGATATTGTTGTTGTCATGCTCACTCCACGGGGTTCGCTGTCGTGGAGCTACCTTAGGAGCGTGATCGCGGGGCATCAATCAACCGCAGCAGTGAATCATTACGGTCAGCGTAATGAATGCCAGCGATGAGGCCAGTGAAAACAATAAAAATTGTGGATCAGTGAGTCAGTCCTGCATCCACCAAAAGCGTCTCCAGCGCCAACAAATCCGGCACCTTCGCCACCTGCTCCCCGACCTGCACCGCCGCCTGCTCCAGCGCACACAACGGCACGTCGACATAGCTCAACTGACTGTCGAGCTTGTACGAGCGCGGAATCCCCTGCACCAGCAGCGCGATGAACTTCAATTCCGGCCGCCCACCGAGGGCATTGAGGATGACGATCCGCGCCCGCTCGCCGATGACGATCTTGTTGCCGCACGCCGACTCGAAACTCAGCAGCGGAATCTGCCGCTCGCGCCAGGTTACCCGACCGAGATACCACGGCGGCGTATCGAGATCGAAGGCGCTCGACTGGTAGTCGATCAGCTCGGCGACGGCGACGTTGGGCAGGATCAGGTTGCGATCCGCCAGCGGCAGCAGCAGCCCGGTGAGTTGGCTGGAGCGTTGGTTGTGACGCCGTTCATGCATGTTTTTTGCTCCACAGGGCGATGCTTTCGAGCAGCACCGATTCCTGGTACGGCTTGCCGAGGTAGTCGTTGACGCCGATGGCCATCGCGCGGTCGCGGTGTTTCTGACCGGTGCGCGAGGTGATCATGATGATCGGCAGGTGTTGCAGGCGTTCGTCGTGACGCACTTGGGTCGCCACTTCGAAGCCGTCCATGCGCGGCATCTCGATGTCGAGCAGCATCAGGTCCGGCATGTGTTCTTCCAGCAGCAGCATCGCATCGACCCCGTCCTTGGCGGTCAGCACGTTCATGCCGTGGCGTTCGAGCAGACGGCTGGTGACCTTGCGCACCGTGACCGAATCATCGACCACCATCACCAGCAACGGCTTCTGCGGTTCGCTTTCGATTTCGTGACTGGCCGGACGCTGCGGCAACCGCGCCTGCATCGCGCGGATCGGCGCCAGCAGGTCAAGAATCAGCACCACCCGGCCATCGCCGAGGATCGTCGCCCCGGACACGCCCTGCACCGACGCGAACTGCGGGCCAAGGCTCTTGACCACGATCTCGCGGGTGCCGGCCATCGTGTCGACCTGCACCGCGATGTGCCGGTCGTTGCACTGCACTAGCAAGACCGGTACCGGCAGGCTCTGGCCGGACAGTTTCGGCCGGGGCGCGGTTTTCAGCAGCTCGCCCAGGTAGCACAGTTCATAACGCTGGCCGCCGTACTGATAACTCGGCGGATCGAGACGGAAATGCCCGTCCAGTTCATTCGGCAGCACGCGGACGATGCCGTCGATGGTGTTCAGCGGAATCGCGTACTGGTCCTCACCGCACTGCACCATCAGCGCACGGTTGACCGACACGGTGAACGGCAGGCGAATGCGAAAGTGCACGCCCTGCCCCGGCACCGAGTCGATGCTCATGGTGCCGCCCAGTTGCCGGACTTCCTCGTGCACCACGTCCATGCCCACACCGCGCCCGGAAATCTGGGTGATTTTCTCGGCCGTGGAAAAACCTGGCTGGAGGATGAACTGCAACACCTCGCGGTCGCTGATGTCGGCGTCCGGCGCCAGCAGACCGCGCTTGATCGCCTTGCGCCGCACGGCGTCCAGCGGCACACCGGCGCCATCGTCGCGGATGTCGAACACGATGTCGCCGCCCTCGCGGGACAGGTCGAGGCTGATCTGCCCTTGCGCCGGTTTGCCCGCCGCCAGCCGGACTTCGGCGGACTCCAGACCATGGTCGACGGCATTGCGCAGCATGTGCTCAAGCGGTGCAGCCATGCGTTCGAGAACGTTGCGGTCCATCTCGCCTTCGGCGTTGCCAACGCTGAACGCGACGTCCTTGCCCAGCTCCTCGGCGACCTGCCGGACGATGCGTTTCAAACGCGGCAACATGCGTTCGAACGGCACCATGCGCGTGCGCATCAGGCCTTCCTGCAACTCGGTGTTGATCCGGCCCTGCTGCTGCAACAGGTTCTCGGCGTCGTGGGTGCGCCGGTCGAGGGTTTCCTTCAGATCCAGCAAGTCGGAGGCAGACTCGAACAGCGCCCGTGACAACTGCTGCAATTGCGAATGGCGGTCCATTTCCAGCGGGTCGAAATCTTCGTAGCCGAGGCGTTCGGCATCCACTTGCTGACGGCTGAGGATCCGGCCCTGGGTTTCGGTGTCGAGCCGGCGCAACTGGTCGCGCATCCGCTCGATGGTGGTTTCCATCTCGTGCAGGGCGGTCTGCGCATCGCTGACTTGCTGTTCGATTCGCCCACGGAAAATCGAGGTTTCGCCGGCGAGGTTGACCAGTTCATCCAGCAGCTCGGCGGAGACCTTGACCATGTCCGCCCCGGCTTCGGGCGCCGGAGCTGCCGGCTCGACCTTGACCGCCATCGGCGGCACGGGCGCCGGAGTTGGCACAACCACCGGATGGCTGAAATTCTGGATCGCGCTGATCAGCCGGTCTGCCGGTGGGCACGGCTGGCCGGCGCGCACCGCATCGAGCATTTGCGCCAAGCGGTCATGGCCGCGCTGCAACAGCGCGAACAGTTCGGCGCTGCCTTGCAGGGTGCCGGCGGACAGGCTTTCGTAAAGGTATTCCAACTCATGGGCGAGATCGCCGATCGGGCCGATTTCCACCATCCGCGCGCCGCCCTTGAGGGTGTGCAGGTCGCGCAGCAGGGTTTCCACTTCCTGGCGATTGCCGGGCTCGGCCTGCCAGCGCAACAGCGCGGCGCCGGAGTTTTCGATGATGTCGAAACCTTCTTCGAGGAAGATTTCCAGCAGCTCCGGATCGTGTCCGGGGCCGTCCTGAGGGACTGTGGCTGGCGGCGTTTCAGGATTGGCGGAAGAGCCCTGACGGAAGCGGCGGATCGCCTCGATCAGGTCCTGCGCCGGATCCAGCGGCTGGTGCCGGTGCAACTGTTCGAGGAACTGTGCCAGACGCTCGTGGCTTTGACGCAGCAATCGGTCGAGGGCTTCGCTGTGGCTGTAACGACGATCCACCAGCCCATCATAAAGACCTTCCAGCTCATGGGCCAGATCACCGACCGCCGCCACTTCGGCCATCCGCGCCCCGCCCTTGAGCGTGTGCAAATCCCGTTGCAGCGACGACAGCGGTGCGCCGTTTTCCGGATCCTTCAGCCAGCGCTGCAAGGCTTGGCCGGCGCTGTCGAGAATGTCGACTGCCTCTTCGAGGAAGATCTCGACGATCTCGTCATCCGGCCCGCTGTCGACGCTGTGTTGTTGCAGTTCGGCGGTGGTGCTACCCAGTTCGCGAATGCTCAGGGTACGGCTGCCGTCGCTGCGGATCAGGCCCATCGCCGACGGATCGAGGCTCTCGTCGAGCAGTTCGTGCAAGGCGCGGATGCGTTGCGGTTGCGGGGTGATTTCCTGGCCGGCCGCCAGTTCGTCGAGCATGTTGATCAGCGCTTCGTGGGCTTGCTGCGCTTCATGGAAAAACCGCTCGCTGACCGCCAGGCTGCTTTCTTCGACCGCGCCGTACAGATCGAGCAAGGCTTCACACAGCACATCCACCGGCAGCAGATCCGCCAGGTGCGCGCCTTCGCCCAACGTGGTCAGCTCATCCAGTAACGCGCTAAGTTCCTGACGTTCGCCGGGGTGCTGCTGCCAGCGCTGCAAGAGGTTTTCGGCGTCGAGCAGGATGTCCATGCCCTGGGCCAGGAAGTTGTTGATCAGTTGCGGGTCGCGCTTGACCCGCAGAGCGCTGCTCGGGGCGTTGAGGATCGATTCCAGGCGCTCGCCGAGCAGGGTTTCGGTGCGTTTGATCAGCGACTGCGCGCCGACAATCGGCGCCAACGGATCGTGTTTGAGCTGACGCAGACCGACGCGGAACAGACCCTCGGCTTCGAGCAGCAGTTCCACTTCGTCGAGGTCCAGCGCCAGCTGATGGGCCTTGAATTCCCGGGCCAGTTTGTCGAGTGGTGCCGCCAGTTCGGCAATCGGTGAAACCCCCGCCATCGAGGCGCTGCCCTTGAGGGTGTGCAGCGCTCGCTGCAACTCGTCGCTGGCCTGCAACGGCACATGCTCGGCGGCCTGATCGAGAAAACGGTTGAGGCTGGCGAGGTGGGTTTCGGCTTCGTTGCGGAAAATCTCCAGCAACAGCGGGTCGAGGGCCGCGACGTCTTCCACGTCTTCGGCCGGCAGCGGTGTGTCGCCCTTGGCCAGCGCATGGGCGCGGGCCGCCAGTTGATCGACATCGTGGCGCTGACGCTGGTCGTTGGTGGCGAATTCGGCGATCAGGTCCGGCAACAGCAGCAGGGTATCGGCCAGCAACTGGCGCACCGCCGGGCCGGGTTCGACGCTGTTTTCCAGCACCCGGTTGAGCAGGTTTTCCACCGCCCAGGCCAGCTCGCCGAGGACCAGCGCGCGCACCATCCGTCCGCTGCCCTTGAGGGTGTGAAAAGCGCGGCGCAATTCACTCAGGGCGGCGCGGTCATCGGGCGCGGCAGACCAGCGCGGCAAGTATTCACTCAGCACCTCAAGCACTTCCCCGGTCTCTTCGAGGAACACTTCGCGCAGCTCGTCATCCACCGGTTCTTCGTCGGCCGGTGGCGGCAGCAGACTGCCCGGTGTGGTCAGCGCCGGCGGGTTGACCGCCGAGACCGGGCTGGCCAGCACTTCGGCCAAGGATTGCACGATCTGCGGGTCGTCCAGCGCCTGCAAATCCTGCATCACCAGCGCTTCGCTGGGGCTGAGCACATCGTCGAGCACCGGCACATGCGGCTCGCCGGGCTGTTCGTCAGGAAAGAAGCCGAGACTGGCGAGGCTTTTCTGCGCGATATCCAGCAAATGTTCGCTGGGTGCCTGCGGGTCGTCGGTCAAGCGTTCGAGGTAATACTCAAGGCTGGTGATGGCGTCGGCGAGGCTGTCGAGTTGCTGCCAGCCCGGCTCGTGAGGGTCGAGCAACAGATGCTCGCGGATAAATCCGTTGCAGGCTTCGAGCAGGCTTGCCGCACGCGCCAGCGGAATCATCGCCAGTGCGCCGCGCACCTGGGTCAGCAATGCCGGCAGGCTTTGCAGTTGCTGGCGATCCCAGTCGGCGTCGATGTAGTCGACGATCATGTCCTTGGCCTGTTGCAGGCAAATGCGCGCTTCCTTGATCACGATCTGATGGATCTGCGTCAGGTCGGTGGTCGGCAGCCGTGAGTCTTCCGGACTCTCCGGCTCGACGGTGCCAACCATCCCGGCCAGCGTCGCTTCGACGTAGAGCAAGGCGCCGGCGACGTCCATCAGCGTGGCGTCGTTCGGTTCGCGCTGACCCTGTGCGAGGCTGAGCACCACCGCCAGTTGATCGATGATCACCTTGCGCGGCTGGCCGAAACCGAGCACCGCCAGGGTGTCGGCGATCTGCCGTAGCGGCGCGAGCAGGCTGTCCAGGTCCGAGGCGTGCTGACGGTCGCTGCGCACGAACAGGTCGAGGCGTTCCTTGACCCGCACCAGTTCTTCGCACAGCGCCGCGAGCACCGAGCGCATGGCATCGCGGTCAGGGCCGGCCAGGCGGGCGCGTTCTTCGTCGACCATCGCGCTGTCGGGCAGCGCGTCGTCCAGGGAGTAGCGATCTTTCATGGTCAGCATCTGCCCGGTGGGATGTTCGGCTTTGGCGATATAAAACAGCAGGCTTTTCAGCAGATCAGGCGGTGGCGGCTGGTTGAGGCCGGGCATGCCCTGTTCGAGCAGGCGCTTGAGTTCCTTGTCGGCATCCTTGAACAGACTGCGCAGGGCCGGGCTGTTGGCGATCCGCCCTTCGCGCATGCCCTCGACCAGCGCCGAAGCGACCTGCCACAACGGGCTCAGCGGCGAGTTACCGCTGAGTGCTTCAAGCCGGGTAAAGACCTTGGCCAGATAAGCGAGATGCGTCTGGTCGTCCTGCTCGCGGAGCAATCCGACCAGCGCCATTTGCAGCATCTGGCGCAATTTGCGCAGCACGTTCGGCAACTCCGCCGGCTCCAACAGAGCCAGGGTTTCCTCGCCCAAAGGCGCCAGTTCGGGCAACTGCGGGCTGAACAGGCTGGTCTCCGACAACAGGCTTTCGCCCCGGGCGCTGCGCAAGTCGTTGATCAGCGGCAGCACCACCAGCGGCAGGTCACGGCGGGCGCCCTGCACGCGGTCGAGGTAGATCGGCAACTGACCCAGCGCCTGCAACAGCAAGTGCAGCGCTTCGTCACGATGGCTGACGCGGTCGTTCTGCAACGCTTCGACCAGGTGTTCCATCTCTTCGGCCAGCAGCGCCGCACCGTAGAACTCGACCATTTGCAGACTGCCGTGCACCTGATGGATGCAGGCCAGGCATTCGTCCAGCCCGGGCACCGACTGCGGATCGTCGAGCACCGCTTCAATGGCCTGATGCGCCTGCCTCAGCGTCTCGGCTATTTCACCCTTGACCCATTCGAGGGCCACGTAGTCGTGCCGGTCACCCATAACCACTCCGCTCGACATGGACTCGCCCGCAGGCCTCACGCCTTGTCCGCGACGGGCGCAGGCGCCGCCGGCAAGGTGAACCCGGACACCGAGCGACGCAACTGGCTGGCCATTTTCGCCAGGTTGCCGATGCTCTCGGCGGTGGCCGTGGAGCCGGACGAGGTCTGCGAGGTGATCTGCTGGATCACGTTCATCGTCAGGGAAATCTGCCCGGCCGAAGACGTCTGCTGCTGCGCCGCGTTGGAGATGCTCTGGATCAGCGCCGCGAGAGTCTTGGAAACGCCTTCGATTTCCTCCAGGGCCACACCGGCATCCTGCGCCAGCCGCGCGCCGCGCA